>DDFE01000144.1:0-3340 GCA_002336985.1 Sphingomonadales bacterium UBA1936 | reverse complement strand
GGTTAGGGCTCAACTCGACGCAGGCAGCAGGCGCGATCACGCGGCAGATGGTCCAACAGGCTTACCTGCTGGCGTCTACCGACCTCTTCCGCATCTCCGCCTGGCTATGCGGTGCGACGATCATCGTCGTCTGGTTCACACGCCGTGCGGCACCGATGAAAGGCCCCGTCGCGGCAGACTGACGGTCAGCGGGTTTCGGGTTTCGGCCCGAAGCGGGCAACGAGGTCGTAAGCACCAGCGGGGAATACCTGCCTTACCCAGGTAATATGGGCGTCGCCGCGCCAGGTGCGGCGCTCGAGCACGAGGCACGCCTCTCCGCGTTCGATCGCGAGGGCCTCCGCGATCTTGTCGTCGGCACCGACCGCGCCGATGCGATGCTCGGCTTCCGTCCACGGTACATGACCGAGCAGCCAGCTTCCGGCCGGTGTTTCGGAAAAATCCACGTCCGCTGCTTCGGGCACGGCCTTCAAACTGATGAGCCGGTGCTCGAACGCAAAGGGGCGGCCGTCCGCACGGTGGAGGCAGTCGATTTCCAGCAGGCGCCCGCCCGCCGCCAGCAGCCGCTCCTCACTGGTTTCCGAAGCCATGCGCTGTCGATGCGAGAGCTGGTCGACATCATAGCGCTTGCCCTGCGCGGTGACGGTCGCCCGGATATCCGGGATGTCGAGGACAGCGCTTTCGATACGCGGTTCGGCGACGAACGAGCCGGCGCGCTTTCGACGAACGATCAGCCCGGCTTCCGCCAGTGCCTCGGTCGCCCGGGTGACCGTCATGCGCGCGCAACCGTATGTCGCGGCCAGTTCGTGTTCGACCGGTATGCGATCGCCGGGGCGCCAAGCGCCTGACCGGATTTTCTCTTCGAGATCGTTCCGGATGCGCTGCGTAAGCGAGGGCGTATTCACGCGAGCTTTTGTGATCATGAGTTCAGCAATCGGCTTAACGCCCGGCGATAGCGGCTTTCGATAGCGTTGCGATTACGGTGGCGTCCGCGAACAACGACCTGCCTGCCCGCTATCCAGACATCGCCGATCGCGGCCTGACCCGCCGAGAAAATCAGAGTGTCGAGCGCGGTATCGCCCCACGATGCCGACATCATCAATCGTGCTTCGTCGAGTACCACTATATCCGCCGAAGCGCCGACCGAGATACCGCCCTGGACGCCAAGCGCCCGCGCCCCGCCGGTGACGCACTCACCGAACAACGTCCGTCCGGTCGATAGCCCGCCAGTGGCCATGACATTGCGTGCCTTGGCGACAAGCCGCTGGCCATATTCCAGCAGGCGCAGTTCCTCGGTCATGTCGATCCGGACGTTGGAATCGCTTCCGATCCCATAGGCGCCGCCTGCATCGGCGAATACGCGGGCCGGGAACAGGCCGTCGCCCAGATTGGCTTCCGTGACGGGGCATAGCCCCGCGACGGCACCTGAACGCGCCAGGTCCACGACTTCTCCGGAGTCCATATGCGTCGCGTGGACGAGGCACCAACGGGCATCGACCGCGGTGTGATCCAAAAGCCAGCGGACCGGCCGTACTCCGCTCCACGCGAGGCAATCCTCAACCTCGCGGACCTGTTCCGCGATATGGATGTGGATCGGATTAGCACCGGCGAGAGGCAGGAGTTCGTCCAGTTCGTCGCGCGTGACGGCGCGCAGGCTGTGCGGCGCGATTCCGACAACGGCATCGGGTAAAGCGCTTACAGCCCGCCTGCTGCCGTCCAGAAGCCGTGCATAGCTGTCCGTGTTGCAGATGAAACGTCGCTGTCCCTCTGCCGGAGGCTGACCGCCGAAGCCACCATGCGCATAGAATACCGGAAGCAGCGTAAGGCCGATCCCCGCCTCGTTCGCCGCGGCTGCAACCCGGCCCACCATTTCGGCAGGATCGGCGTAGTGTCCGCCATCGATATCGTGGTGGAGGTAGTGAAATTCACCGACTCTGCCGAAACCCGCTTCGGCCATTTCCATAAAGGCGAATGCGGCAATCGCCTCCATGTCGTCGGGACCGATCGCATCGACGAAACGGTACATCCGCTGCCGCCAGGTCCAGAAACTGTCCCCGTCAGGACCGGCGATTTCGGTCAGCCCGGCCATCGCGCGCTGAAAGGCATGGCTGTGCAGGTTGCCGACCGCCGGAAGCCCGATCCCGATCCGGATGTCGTCCGGATCTGCCGGTCGGCCCGTTTCGATCTTGGTGATTTTGGTACCGGACACAGAAATACGAACATTCTCCACCCAGCCGTCGGGCAGCAATGCCTGCCGGACATGCCAGGTCATGGTCGAATCATGTTCGGTCATGGCGTGTCCTCGCGAAACAGGATGTGCCACCCCGATGCCGCCGCGGACATGTCGGGGAGAGGTTCGCCGGGTTCGAGCAACAGCGCGTCGCCCATGGTCAGCCTCTCCGAAGCAAGCAAGACGGGCGCGGTAAAAACGATCACTGCGCCGTCACTCGAACCGCACCTTTGATGTTCGAGTGGAAGAACCCCTGCCGAATATTTTCCACGCCGCGTCATGACGTTCAACGCCGACGCGGGCCCCTCGATCAGCGCGCAATCGACACCGGCTGCGCCATCGAAGGTGGTGGGCGCACCGCCTGCATCGAGACTGATCACCGATCCGGCCACCTGCAGACGGACCTTGCCCTGCAAGAGAACAAAGCTGCGGACAACGTCTGGAAAATGCGAGAAGGGGCCGCTCTCCGTGATGGTCGCCACGCTGACACGCCAGTGGAACCGATCCCGGGGGCCGCTGCGGGCGATTTCTCGCGTCTCTCCGCGTCCGTTCTTCCACGGCTCGGGCTCGCGATCGGGGGCGCGGAGCACCTGCATCGCTATCCCAGGATACCAGGCAGGTTAAGTCCCTGTTCCCGCGCGCAATCGAGTGCGATGTCGTAGCCCGCATCGGCATGGCGCATGACGCCGGTCGCGGGGTCGTTCCACAGCACGCGCTCAAGCCGCCGTGCGGCTTCGTCGGTGCCGTCGGCCACGATCACCATGCCGCTGTGCTGCGAATAGCCCATGCCGACGCCGCCGCCATGGTGAAGCGAAACCCATGTCGCCCCCGAAGCGGTGTTGAGCAGCGCATTCAGCAACGGCCAGTCGGATACCGCGTCGCTCCCGTCGCGCATCGCTTCCGTTTCGCGATTGGGTGAGGCGACCGAACCGGAATCGAGGTGGTCCCGACCGATGACGACGGGGGCCTTCAGTTCACCCGACGCGACCATTTCGTTGAACGCAAGACCCAGCCGGTGCCGGTCACCGAGACCGACCCAGCAGATGCGCGCAGGAAGTCCCTGAAACCTGATGCGCTCCCGCGCCATATCGAGCCAGTTGTGCAAATGCGCGT
>DDFE01000019.1 GCA_002336985.1 Sphingomonadales bacterium UBA1936 | reverse complement strand
CGCCGTCGAGCGGCACGATGCCCTGGTATCGCTCACCCGAAGCTGCCTGATCGAAGGTTATGGCCAGATAGCCCTTGCCGAACAGCGCGAAGAGCGACGGATCGGCCGGTCCCTCTGCCAGGCGTTCGGCATCGTGGCGGACATACCCCCGCAACTGCCCGTCCTTGTAATCGCACACCAGCAGGTCAACGACGCCGGTTTCCGTCTGCGCCTGCAGGGTCATCTGACCGTCTGCATCCTTCAGCAGCGCGCCCAAAAGTGCAGTCAGGACGAGCGCTTCCGCCAGCAGCCGTTCGATGGCCGGCGGATAGGCATGCGCCGCCAGGATGGTGTCGAGCACGGGCCCGAGACGCGCAACGCGCCCGCGTGCGTGACGAGAGGTGATCGTGAAACCGAGTGTCCGGTCGAAATCGCTGGAAGTCATGGACGCAACATGGGGACGCGAAGGCGCGCCCTCAACCCAGCAATCCGAACGCCCAGAGCAGGATCGATTTCTGCGCGTGGAGGCGGTTCTCGGCCTCCTGCCAGATCAGCGACTGGGGTCCGTCAATGACCTCCGTCGTCACTTCTTCCTCCCGGTGCGCGGGCAGGCAATGCAGGAACTTCGCATGGGGCCTGGCCGCGGCCATCAGTTGCGACGTGACCTGGAACGGCATCATCGCGGCGAGTTTCGTGTCGGCATGCTCCTGGCCCATCGAAATCCAGGTGTCGGTCACGACGATATCCGCCCCCTCGACCGCTTCGCGTGCCGTGCCGACGACCCTTGCACGTCCTTTGCCCAGCGCGACCTCCGCTTCGGTCGGCATGAACCCCTGTGGACAGGCGGCGATAACGTCGAAATGCATCAGGCCGGCCGCTTCCATCAGGGAAGTGAGCACGTTGTTGCCGTCACCCAGATAGGCGACTTTCAATCCCGGCAGAGCGAACCCCGCCTCGATGATGGTCTGCAGGTCGGCGATCATCTGCACCGGATGCGAATAGTCGGTCAGTCCGTTGATGACCGGCACCGTCGCGTGATGCGCCATTTCGACGAGCTTGGCGTGATCGTCGGTGCGGACCATGATGGCATCGACATAGCCCGACAGGACGCGCGCGGTGTCCGCGATCGTCTCTCCGCGGCCAATCTGCATCTGTCCCGCGTCCATGACTATCGAGGTGCCGCCAAGCTGGCGGATCGACATGTCGAAGCTGACGCGTGTGCGGGTCGAGTTTTTCTCGAACACCATCGCCAGCACCCGCCCTGCGAGCGGCGCATCCGCGTCGACCTTGCCCTTGGGCCAGCCCGCACGCGCCGCCTTGCGGTCGAGCGCGTCGGCGAGGATCGCCGCCACCCCGTCCGGCCCGGCATCGGACAGGTCGAGGAAGTGCCGGACCGGCCTAGTCATCGCTGGGTCCGGCATAGGTCCGCGCGCCTTCGCTCAGACGCTCGACACATTCGGCGATATGGCTCTCGTCGATCACCAGCGGCGGCAGGACGCGGAAGACATTCTCGCCCGCGGCCACCGTCAGCAGCCCGTGGTTGTCGCGCAGGTGCGCCACGAAATCGCGGCTGACCGCCGGTTCCTTCATCTTGATGCCGAGCATCAGGCCCTTGCCGCGAATTTCCTCGAACAGGTGATCGTGATTGGGGATCATCTGTTCGAATGCCTGGCGCAACCGGTCGCCCATCTTCGCGACGTGGTCGAGAAAGCCCGGCTCGAGCATCACGTCGAGCACCGCCTGCCCCGCCGCCATGCCGAGCGGATTGCCACCATAGGTCGAGCCGTGCGTGCCGACGACCATGCCCTTGGCCGCTTCCTCGGTCGCGAGGCATGCGCCGAGCGGGAAGCCGCCCCCGATGCCCTTTGCGACCGTCATGATGTCGGGCGTGATGCCGTAATGCTCGTATGCCCACATCTTGCCGGTACGGCCATATCCGCACTGGATCTCGTCGAGGATCAGCAACAGGCCGTGCTCGTCGCAAGCCTTGCGCAGGCCCTTGATGAACTCGGGCGTTCCGGCGGTCATGCCGCCCTCGCCCTGCACCGTCTCGACCAGGAAACCGGCAGTCTCGTCGTCGATCTTTGCAAGCGCCCCTTCGAGGTCGTTGAACTTCACATAGTCGAAGCCCGGCAGAAGCGGCTCGAATCCGTCGCGCATCTTCGCCTGGTCGGTCGCGGAGATCGCGCCCAGCGAACGGCCGTGGAAGGCGTTCTTGAACGTGATCAGCTTGTGCCGCTGCGGATTGCCGTTTGCGAAGTGATAGCGGCGCGCGGTCTTGATCGCGCACTCGATCGCCTCGACGCCCGAATTGGTGAAGAACACCGTGTCGGCGAACGAATTGTCGACGATCCGCTGCGCCAGCGCTTCGCCCTGCGGCGACCCGTAGAGGTTCGACACATGCATCAGCGTCGCGGCTTGATCCGCAATCGCCTTGGTCAGGTGCGGATGACCATGGCCCAGCGCGTTGACGGCAATGCCCGCCGCGAAGTCGAGATACTTCTCTCCGCGCTCACCATAAAGGTAGCAGCCCTCGCCTCGGACCGGACGCACACCGCACCGTGGGTAGACGGGCATGAGCGGCGTGATCGTCATGGCAAAGGCCTTTCGTTCCAAAAGAAAAGGGCGGCCAGACGGCCGCCCGGAACGGGCGTTTACGGACGCACGGGGGGTATCGTCAATGATTTCGCGGCCGCGCCGTTACGAACGCAGCTTCCACCCGCTTTTCAGGATCATATAGGACAGCACGGCAAGCACCGCATTGATGGCCAGCAGCACCAGCGCGCCGACCAGCAACGGCGAATCGGTTTCCCCGATGAAACCGTAGCGGAAGCCGGAGATCACATAGTGGAACGGGTTGGCGCGGCTGAACGCCTGGAACGCGGGGGCCAGCCGGTCGATCGCGTAGAAGGTGCCCGAAAGCAGCGACAGCGGCGCAACGACGAAATTGGTCACCGCGGCCGCATGGTCGAATTTTTCCGCCCAGATCGACGTCAGCACGCCCATCAGCGACAGCATGACCGAACCCATCAGACCGAACCACAGAATCGCCCAGGCGTGGCGCGGGGCGACATGGACCCCGGGCCAGAACAGCATGATCACCCAGATCGCGAAGCCGACCAGGAACGCGCGTGTCACCGCCCCGCCGACCAGTGCCGCCAGCAGTTCGCCGGTGGACAGGGGCGGCATGAGGTAATCGACGATCGTCCCCTGGATCTTGCCGACCAGCAGCGAGAAGCTGGCGTTGGCGAACGCGTTTTGCAGCATTCCCATCATGATCAGGCCCGGCGCGATGAAATCGGCGAAGGGATGGCCCAGCACCGTCCGCCACGATGCGCCGAG
>DDFE01000073.1 GCA_002336985.1 Sphingomonadales bacterium UBA1936 | reverse complement strand
GGTCCATGTGCTTCAGGTCGAACTCTGCTCCGTAGAAGGGCGTCGCCATGTCGTAATAGCCGTTGAGCGACAGCACTTTCAGCGACTGGTTCTCCCGCATCGCCTGCGACAGGTCGAGCGCAGTGTTCGCGAGGGCCATCTGGCCGCCACCGCCACCGCCGCCGCCGCCGCCCGGTGCCTTATGCTTCTGGTCCCATTTACCGCCGCCGATCGCCACATAGTAGTTGGGGCGATAGGTCAGCTTGGTTTTATAGCCGAGCGTGCCGAACAGGTATGAATTGAGCCCGGCGATATAAGCGCCGCTCAGCGTGCGGTCCGCGGCGTCGTACTCCGGACCTTCGCTGCCGTCATCCGCGTCAAACCCGATGAAGCGTGAATCGAGGCGTCCGATCGTCTTGCTCTGGTCGCGCAACAGTTCCTTGCGGAAGCGATTGAGGTCGACACGCAAGTCGGACTGCAGGATGAATTTCGTCGAGAGACCGGTGTAGGCGCTCATCTGCTGCGCGATCGCCGCCTTTTCCTCGGGCGAAATGTCCGACCCCTTTTGAAGTGCGGTCGCATAAGCGCCGCGCGTCCATTCGCGCACTTCGGTCAGCCACGGTTCGAGCGCCGCCGGACGATTGGGGATGCGATTGTGGTACCAGGCGCTCGCGGCATAGGTCGGCAAATAGGTGAGCGAGATCTGGTCGTAACCCGGCTGGCGCACGCCATAGTTCAGAATCGAAGACAGCAGGACGACGCCGTTCATCTGCACGCCCTTGTCCTGCAGCGAATAGACCAGACCGCCCGAGCGCAGCGTGCCATAGCTTTCGCCGAACAGGAATTTCGGGCTGTTCCAGCGATCGTACTTCGTCAGGAAGCGGATGATGGCGCGGGTGTAGGCGTCGATGTCCTGGTCGACTCCCCAGAATTCCGGGCCTTTCGACTTGCCGATGGGACGCGACAGTCCCGTGCCGATCGCGTCCATGAACACGACATCGCTATGGTCGAGAATGGTGTTGGGATTGCTGACAACGCGGAACGGCGCGCTGTGCTGGGGATCTCGCGGCGATCCCACCTGGATATGGACCGGCCCGACCGATCCCATGTGCAGCCACATCGACGACGATCCAGGACCGCCGTTATAGGCGAAGGTGATCGGACGCTCCGGCGCGCCCTTCGCGCGGTCGGCCATGTACGCGACATAGAACATGCTCGCGATCGGTTCGCCATCGTCGCTGCGGATGGTGATGGTGCCCGGAATGGCCGTGTAGCCGATCGTCTTTCCGTTGACAGTGACGCTGCCGCGGCTGGGCTGCGCGTCTTCGGTCATCGGGGCGGTTGCGGTTTCCTCTTTCGCCTTGTCAGCTTCGCTTTTCGGCGCGTGCTCGATCTTGAGGGCCGGGTCCGCCGGAGGGGTGGACTGCGCACCCAGCGGGGATGCGATAACGGCCGCAAGCGCGACACCGAGCAACAGGTGATTGATCTTCATGGGTTTCTCCCTGGGGAATTTAGGCTGTTCTGAAAGATGCTATTTCACGTTGGGGAAGGGGTTCTTGCCGCCCTCTGCGATCCACTGGTCCATTTGCTGCTCGAGGACATTGAGCGGCACCGAGCCGAGGCTCAGGAACTTGTCGTGGAAGAACCGCTGGTCGAATTTGGGGCCGAGCGCCGCTTCGGCCTTTGCGCGTTCCTTGCGGATCGTCATTTCGCCCAGCTTGTAGGCGAGCGCCTGTCCGGGCCAGCTGATGTAGCGATCGATCTCTGTCTCGATCTCGTGCATCGAAATCGCCGTATGCTCGGCGAGATAGGCAATCGCCTGTTCGCGGGTCCAACCGTAATGGTGGACGCCGGTATCGATTACCAGGCGGCAGGCGCGCCACATCTCATAGGATTCTCGGCCGAATTCCTCATAGGGCGTGCGATAGATGCCGATCTTGCCGCCCAGCCATTCGGTGTAGAGGCCCCAGCCCTCGCCATAGCCGGAGAAATAGGTCTGCTTCCTGAATTCGGGCCGGTCGGGGACGGGCGCTTCCATCGCGACCGCTGCCTGAAAGCTGTGACCGGGATTGCACTCGTGCAGGGTCAGCGCCGGGATCTGATAGAGCGGACGCGACGGCAGGTCGTAGGTGTTCATCAGGCAGCTCTCGAGCCCGCCGCGTCCCGCGGTGTAGAAGGGCGCGATGGCATCGGGCACTGGCCGGATCGTGAAGCGATAGCGTGGCAGGAAGCCGATCGTCGTCTTCAGCAACCCGTCCATGCGCTTCGCGACATAGGCCGAGACGCCCATCAGCTCATCCGGGGTCTTCGCATAAAATTGCGGATCGGTGCGAAGGAATTGGCGGAAAGCCTTCAGATCGCCCTTAAATCCCGCCGCATCCTTGGTCTTTTCCATATCTGCGGTGATCCGCGCAACCTCGTCGAGGCCGATCTTGTGGATCTGCTCGGCGGTAAGCTCGGTCGTCGTGTATTCACGGATCTGCGCCTGGTAGAACGCCTTTCCATCGGGCGTCGCTTCGGCCGCCAGCGTCGTGCGCGTTTTCACCAGATATTCGTTGCGATAGAACGTCAGCAGCCTGGTGTAGGCGGGAACGACCAGCGTTCCGATCACCTGTTTCGCTTCCGCCCGGATCGCGGCCTTGTCGGCGTCTGAAATCGACGACGGCATGTCGGCGAATGCGCCCCAGAACGGATTCTTCTCCGGGTCGGCAACCGTATAAGCCTCGATCGATTTGTCGCGTCCGACCAGCGTCGCCTTGGGCACGCTGAATCCGCGCTTTAGGCCATCGCGCATGTTCACCGTCTGCTCGTCGAAATAACGCGGGAGGTCGCGCAGGCGGGCGAGATACTTGCGGTAGTGGTCGGCGCTGCGAAACGGGCTGCGCGAGGCGACGCCCGACCAGAACTGGCTGTCCGCATTGAACGGCATTTCCCAGCTGCGGAACTTGCCATTGGCGACAAATGCCTCAAGGCTGGTGCGGAAGACCGCTGCGTTGATCTTTTCTTCCGCCGACAGCTGGTCGACCGGGATCGTATCGAGCGTGGCGAGCGCCTTCGTCCAGTAGGCGGTTCGCGCCTGCTGGCTGGCCGCATCAACCTTCGGGAAATGGTCGGTCGGTCCTTCCTCGTCACTGCCGCGCTGTCGGCCGAGTTCCTTGCCGCGCCAGTCCCATTCCGCGGTGTAGAGCGCACGAAGCCGTTGGTCGGCAGAGCCGGACGCTTGTGCATGCAGGGCGAAGGGCGCGGTTGCGACAAGCAGCGCGAGCGACAGGCGCAGGGACATTGTCTTTGTTCTCCGGAAGGGGGTCATTTGGCGTCTACGATCGTCGGGTTCGGATTGGGACCGCCATCGGCGATCCATTTGTCGAGCACCCGTTCGAGGGTCGGCAACGGCACTGAGCCGAGGCCAAGGAGCGTGTCGTGGAAGAAGCGCTGGTCGAACTTCGCGCCGAGTGTCTGTTCGGCCTTGGCGCGCTCGCGGCGGATCAGCATTTCACCGAGCTTATAGGCAAGCGCCTGGCCCGGATCGTTGATGTAGCGGTCGACCTCGATGGTCACTTCGTGATCCGAAAGGGCGGTGTGGCTTTTCAGGAAGTCGAGGGCCTGGTCGCGCGTCCAGCCCTTGTGATGCAGGCCGGTGTCGATCACCAGTCGCGCCGCGCGCCACATCTCATAGGTTTCGCGGCCGAACTCGTCGTAAGGCGTCTCATAGATGCCCATCTTGATGCCGAGCCACTCGGTGTAGAGGCCCCAGCCTTCGCCATAGCCGGAGAAATAGGTCTGCTTGCGGATCGCCGGACGGTTCGGCCCCTCGAGCGCCAGTGCCGCCTGGAAGCTGTGCCCGGGCGCACACTCATGCGCGGTAAGCGGCGGGATGGTGTACAGCGGCCGTGCGGGCAGGTTGTACGTATTCATCAGGCAGCTTTCGAGGCCGCCGTTGCCACCCGTTGCGAACGGCGCGATGTTCGCCGGCGTCGGCACGATATTGCCGCGATAACGGGGTAGCAGGCCGATCGTATATTTGAGCTGCCCGGTGATCTTGTTCGCGACATAGGTCGACTTCGCGATCAGATCGTAGGGCGTTTTCGCGGTGAACTGCGGATCGGTCTTCAGGAAATGCAGGAAGCCCTGGAAATCCCCCGTCCAACCCGACTGCTTCATCGTCGCCTGCATATCGGCGTCGATCCGCGCGACTTCCTTCAGGCCGATCGCATGGATTTCTTCAGGTGTCAGTTCGGTGGTTGTGTATTGACGGATCTTGGCGACATAATAGGCCTTCCCGTCGGGCAGGGCCTCGGCCGCGGTCGCCGTGCGTGCCTTCGGGATATAGTCGTCGCGGACGAAGGTCAGCAGTTTCGCAAAGGAGGGCGCGGCCTTGGCAACCGCGGCTTTTCCTTCCGCAACCAGCGCATCACGTTCCGCAGTGGGAACGCTCGACGGGATCTGCGCGAATGCGGCGTAGAGCGGGTTGACGGCAAGGTCGGATGAAGCGAGCGGTTCGATGGGCTTCCACCGGTCGCCCAGCGACACGCGCGGCTTGGTGAACCCGCGCTTCAGCCCGGCACGCATGTTGACGATCTGTTCGTCGATGAAGCGCGACATTTCTGAAAGCCGGCCGAGATAGGCGCGATATTGGTCGGCCGACCTGAAGCCGCCGCGTGGCGCGATCCAAGTCCAGAAGCCGAATGGATCCTCGTATTCCTTGTATTTCTGCTCGACAACGAAGCCTTCGAGCGCGGTTTTGAACACCTCGGCGTTGATCCGCTCTTCGGGCGAAAGCTGGTCGAAGGGGATGGTGTTCAGGTCCTGCAGCGCCTTCGTCCAATAGGCGTAACGACGCTGCTGGCTGGCGGCATCGACATGCGGCAGATGCGCGCTGCCGCCGCGCCCGCCCTCGGGATCCTGTCCCAGTTCATCGGTGCGCCATTTCCATTCGGCGTCGTAGAGCGTCTTCAGCCTGGCATCGGCCGAACCCGTCTGGGCAATAGCGGGCGCCGCCAAGGCAACCAGTGCAACGAACATCATCGAGCGCATCGTCAATACCCCTCTGCTAAGCCTGCACGACGCGGATCGGCAACGCCTGTCAGGCTGCCGTCGGGGTCGCGTGTGATCGCCTGGATCGATCCGAAGTGCCACATGTACGGCATGGTCGGCCGCACGGCGACGCCATACACCGTACGCAGCCGGTCGCGCACCGCCTGCGGCACGCGCGTCTCGACCGAGAATGCGGCGCCCGCCTGGCTACCCTGGAAGCGTGGGGCATCGACCGACGTCTCCAGATCCTTGCCGTAACCGAGCAGGTTGATGAGCGTGATCGTCACCGCGCGCGACGAAAGACCGGGCGATCCGATCGTCAGCCAGGGCTTGCCGTCCTTCGCGACCATCGTCGGCGGGAAGGGTGAGAGGACACGGCGGCCGGGGCCGGCGGTATTGCCGGGAAAATTATTGCCGCTGTTCATCGCGATGCCGTCGACGACAAGGCCGGTCGCGAAGGTGCTCCCGTAAACCGAGTGGGTCAGCGACGCCATGTTGCCATACTTGTCTACTGCGACAATGTGATCGGTGTCGGTCGAATGTCTGTCATGTTCGGCGAACGAAGCGGCGATTTCCAAACCGGGCTTCACGTCGCCCTCCGCCGTCGCTGCAGCCTTGGGCATGCTGCCCATGATGATGTCGTACATCGTCTTGGCATAAGGCTTCGACAGCAACTGCGTGGTCGGGACATTATAGCTCAGCGGATCGCGGACATACTCGTCGGTTGCCGTCTCCGCGACGCCGAACGCGCGGCGGACGACCTCGAAGCTTTCGGCTGAGTCCGCATAATAGGGATGCGCCTTCAGGTCGTAATTCTCGAGGATGTTGAGCGTCAGGCCGATCAGCGTCCCCGCGGTCGAGGGCGGCGGCGCACTGATGATCTCATAGCCATTGAAGGTGGAGCGCACCGGTTCCGACCAGCGCGCTTTGTAACCGGCGAGTTCGTCCGCCGTCACATTGCCGCCGGTCGCCTTGACGGCAGCCACGAAATGCTGCGCCCATTCGCCGCTGTAGATGTACGCGGGCCCTTCCGATTGGATGCGCTTCATCGCCGCTGCTAGGCGCGGATGGGTCACGTTCGTGCCGACCGGTGGCACGAAACCCTGTGGCAGATATTCCTCGCGCCCCGACGGGTAGGCCGAAAGCCGTGACTGCGCGGCATCCGCCATCTCGCCGTACAGGAACGAGTACATGGGATAGCCCTTGGTCGCGAGATCGATCGCGGGCTGGAAATAGTCTGCCCATTTCAGCGTGCCGAACCGGTCGGCCGCCAGCTTCATGCCGGCGACAGTGCCTGGGACGCCGATCCGCTTGCCGGACGTGTCCGGCGGACGCGATCCGCCGCCGCCGGTGTAGGTGCTCCAGCCCGCCGCGACATCGGCGTCCTTGCTGTGGTCGAGCTCGGCGTCGAGATAATAGTACTGCTTTGACTTGGCGTCGTAATAAAGGATCGACACGCCGCCTGCGAGCGTGACCATCTGCGGTTCGATCACCGTCTGCATCGGCACGGCGGTCAGTACGGCGTCGAGCGCGGTCCCGCTCTTACGCATCACCTCAACCATCGCCTTGGTGACGACGGGGTTCGAAGAGGAAGCCATTCCCGATTTCGCCCGAACCGCCGGTTTTGGCCCCTGTTCCTGTGCGGCCGCGGGAAAACCGAGGCAGGTTGCGACGAGGACTAGGGCGAGGCGGGTTCGGACCATGCTCATACTCCGGTTGTGGAAGGCGGTGGTGCGACGATGCGGATGCCGAAGACGGGGCCGCAGCGCGTGGTGTCGTTTGCCGGCTGGAAGCGGACAAGCACGCTGTCGCGTCCCTCGGTCAGCTTGGGCGGAATGGGGTAGTCGACCTGATAGAACTCACCCGGTCGCGCGCCGGCCAGCTTCTCACTCGCGATCTTCTGGCCGTCGATCAGGATGTCGAACAGCTTGTCGCGCTCGTCACCCCAATACGTTGCCTGCAGGATTAGCGGGCCGGGCCGGACCTTCGCGCGATATTCGAAGAAGCCGAACGTCCGCGCGTCGCGCCCGTGGCGGCCGCGATAGGTGACGGCATAACTGTTCTTGGCAGTCAGGCCGTGATCACGCTCGGGCTGCATCTCGCCCAGTTGCATGATATCGACGGATCGCTCAGCAAGGTCCTTCAGTCGCGCCTGTTCGGCGGCATAGGCAACCTGCTCGGTCTTCCACCCGGCTTCGTCGAAGCTCTTGAAATAGACCGCGGTGCGCCGGTCGCGCTGCTCGAAGAACGGTGCAAAGGAGAGGTCGGCTGGCTTGGCGATGCCGGCCGTGCGAAACTTCCCGCGCGCCGCATCGACCGGGGTGAAGCCAGTCAAGACATTCGCCGCGACCAGGGCCGGCGCGGGGCCGTCATAATCCTTGTCCGATGGGCCGAGATCGGCTGCGAGCACCACGGGACCGCGGAGCATCGCGATCGTCGAAGGATCGTCATTCGCGGCCTCGCTGCGCAGCGCCATCGGCAGGGTCAGTCCGATGCGATCGCCCTTTTTCCATTGGCGCCGGATCGTTGCGTAGCCCTCGACGGTGGCAACCGGTTGCAGGGTGCCGTTGACCGAGACGCTTGCGCCCGTGCACCAGCCAGGAATGCGTAGCGCCACCGCGAAATTGCGCGAACGGTCGAGTTCGGTCAGCGTGATCGAAACCTGTTCGTCGAACGGATAGCCGGTCTCCATCCGCACGGTCGCACCCTGTCCGCGCCAGCGGGCGACCGAGGGGATGTAGAGATTGGCGAACAATGTATCGCCGCCCTGCCACCAGATCGAATCGCCATGCTTGGCGTGGCTTTCCATGCCGGACCCGACGCAGCACCAGAAATCGCTGAATGGCTTGGAGAACCGCCGGGCAGTGCCCGACATCAGCGGCACCATATAGGCGAACATGCCCGTCGCGGGATCCTGCTGTGCCAGGATGTGGTTGATGTGGGCACGCTCGTAATAGTCGAACAGCCGCGCCTCGGGCTTCCAAGCATAGAGGTGCCGGGTCAGCTTCAGCATGTTGTAACTGTTGCAGCTTTCGCAGGTCTGCTCGGTGATGTGCTTCGAAATGCTGCGGGGTGAGGGGAAGTACTCGCGGTCGGCATTGCCGCCGATCACATAGGAATAATCGCGCGTGACCGTTTCCCAGAAGAACGCCGGTGCCACCGCCGCATCCGGGCGCCCGCCCACCTCAAAGATGCGCGCGAGGCCGATGATCTTGGGAATCTGGGTATTGGCATGGATCCAGGGCAGCACGTCGCGTTGCTCGGTCAGCGGATCGAGAATTTTCCGGTGCCGGATACGCTCGGCAAGGCGTAGCCAGCGGGGGTTGCCGGTGCGGGCGTGAAGTTCGGCGAAGCTCTCGTTGATGCCGCCGTGTTCGCAGTCGAGGACTTTTTGCACCTGCGCATCGTCGAGCGCGGCGAACACGCGGTCGATGTATCCGCCGACGGCGACGGCGATGCCGAGCGCGCGGGCGTCGCCGCAATGGTCCTGCGCGACGTAGAGGCCGTCGAACAGTTTGTGCCAGTTGTAGAGCGGCACCCAGCAGCCGTTGAGATCGAACCCCATCGAACGGATGTCGCCGCGCATGATTTCGGGGAACAGCAGCTTGCCGTCCTCCACCACGTCGCCGCGTTTGCGCGTGAAACCGGCGACATAGCCGTCACCATGCGCCGTCTGGCACGCGGCAAGTTCGCCGACGATATGGTCCACCCGGCGGCGGCATTCGGCATCGCCGGTCTGCGCGACCATCAACGAGAGGGCTGTCAGGTAATGGCCCAGGGTATGCCCGGCGATCGTATCGCTTTCCCAGCCGCCATAGACCGCACCTTTGGGCTGCAGGCCAGCGCTGGTGCGGAAATTATGGAGTAGCCGGTCGGGTTCCAGCGCATGCAAATATTTGAGGTTCGCCGCCACGGCGTCGGCCCAGATCGAGGGCAGGAGCCGGACATCTTCCAGAGGCAGGGCGGTTGTGCGCGTGTGGCGGGTTGCAGCTTTCAAAACGTCTGCGTGCGTCAAGGCAACGATAGCTGTACCGGCGGCACCGGCCAGGACAGTACGTCTCCTAAAGGTTCCTGCTGACGCCGAAATCGCCTCGACTCCCCTCTGTGAGCTTGGGTATTATACGGTATACGA
>DDFE01000254.1:10919-14230 GCA_002336985.1 Sphingomonadales bacterium UBA1936 | reverse complement strand
CGCCGTGCTGACGACCATGGTGAATGTCCCGCGATGGAACGTCGTTCGCAAGGGGAGCGCATCGTTAAGTCGTTTCGGCTATGACAGGCCCATGGGGCTCAAGGCGATTCCGGGAAGCAGGCGACCGTTTGCGGTGCGCGATCGTGCACGTGCGCGCCGTGCCACGCTACGACGGCGCTGGCTTGCGGCATTTGTGATGCCGCTCGCCTTTGCTTCCTGCGTTGGTCCCTTGTCAGTGACTGCGCCGAATCTTGCGATGCCTGTTGCGGGGCGTGCGACGTCGTCTGGATCGAGGCCAGCATTCGAGGTGCCCGCGCTCGCCGCCGCGATAGGCCAGCGCGACCGGATGCGGGCAACGCTGTGCCTCGCGAGCGCGATTTACTACGAGGCTGCGACCGAAAGCGACGATGGGCAACGTGCTGTTGCCCAGGTCGTGCTCAACCGCGTTCGCCACGGCCGCGAATGGCCGAACACGGTTTGTGGCGTAGTCTATGAAGGATCGAACGAGGCGGGCTGTCAGTTCAGCTTCGCCTGTGACGGCGCGATGGCACGGACGCCGTCGCTCACCGCATGGATCCGCGCGCGGCGCGTGGCAGAGGCGGCGTTGTCGGGTCAGGTCTATGCGCCGGTCGGGAGTGCGACGTTCTATCACACGACCACGGTCGCGCCGGGCTGGCGCACACGCATGGTGCCCATGAGCGTCGTCGGCGCGCATATCTTTTACCGCCTGCCAGGCGATGCGCCGGACGCTGCATCGTTGCCGGTTGTTTACAGAGGAGGGGAGCCAATGCCGGGGCCGCTGCCGAGCTTCGCGATGGTGGCTGTAATCGCACCCTTGCCGATCGCGCCGGTGACACAGGCTCCGGTGTCTTCGCAAACCGCTAAACCGGCAACTCAAATCGTCGCCGATACGCTGCCCGAGAGCGACATCCGCCCCGAATGGCGCGACTCCGGAACCTGGATCGCCGGGCGCTGAACTACTTCAGTGCGTCGGTCGCTGGCCTGCCCACGCTTGGCGTAAGTGGCGGCAATGTCTTTTCCAGTGCCGCCAGCCAGCGCTTCGCATCGTCGCCGATGTAGGATTGGGGCTGGGACGGGATCAGGTTGCCTGTCGTCTCCCATCCCGCGATCATCGCGACGGCCTCATTGCCGGCCGCCGCAAACCCCTCGGGCTTGCGCAGGGCATGGTTGATCACCGCGTCGCCGAAGAAGGTCCAGTCGTTGTCCGACTTGCACCCGAACGATGTGCGGTCGGTCGACGCCGCGGTCAGGATTGCCGTGCTGGGCGTGACCAGCGGCCCGACGAAGACGCCCGAGTAACATGCACTGATCAGCAGCATGCGGTTCTTGATGTTGAGTTCGGACAAAAGGGCGGAAAGCCGCGCCGGACCAAGGACGCCGAAACCTTCGTTTCCGTCGTTATAGACGATGCCGAACGGGCCGCCGTGCGCGGTGACGTAAAGGACCAGAACGTCCTCCGGCCCCATCAACTCGGCGATACGCGCAAGCGCGGCCGCGATATTGGCGGGGCTGGCCGTCGGCAGCGACGTGTCGGCATGCCCGTCGCTGCCTGCAAGGACGATGGTCCGCGTCGCCGCCGCATAGCGTCGCGACAGGACGCGCGCTGCTTCCCGCGCCTCGCGCCCGAAAACGGGATCGCTGTCGAGGCCGGCCGACAGCACGAAAGCATCCACAATGCCTTTTCGTCCCGGCCCGATACGGGCGAGCGCCGCGGTCAGCCGACGGTTTTCCCCAAGTTGCCAGCGCGCCGACCGTGCCCGTTCGACAGTCGTGCCGCGCTGTCCTTCGACGGCGAGTTCCGCCGGTGTCAGCTTGTCGAACAGCGGCGGCGATTGGGTATGCTTGGGCGGATTATAGGGAAGGGGGGACGCAGAAACCGCGGCGAGAGCGACGAACGGAAGCGCACAGCGTAACCAAAAATTCGAATTCATGGACTACCCCCGCACCGATGTCGGCACGCGTATCGGCTCCGTCAAGCGCGTATCGACGGCGAGACAGAACGGTAATTAAAATTTGGGCGGTTCCAGAGCGTGATTATGCCCTGTATGCCCCGCCCCGATAATAACATGTGGTGGCGAATGAAGGCGTTGATCAGGCCGGTGCGGCGTTTCCTCAATGCGAAGGTGGAAGCGTTTCAGGACGTCGGACGGAGAGCCACGGATCGGGAGGACGACCGCGTCCTCGCACCCAAGATCGAGCGGCTGAAAGCGTCGGCCGCATACAACGCCATTCCCAAACAGCGCATTCTTGTCGCGGGCGTCCAGACCGTCCGTCGTCCCGGATCGATCGATCGCATTTTCGCCACCATGTCGAAGACCGAAAAGCATGAACTGGTTCTGGCCGCCAAGGACGTCGGCGGCATCGGCAAGCTCGACAATATCAACCTGCTGCTGGCGCCGCACGATCTGAACACTTTCGATTGGGTGTGGATGATCGATGACGATGTCGAATTGCCCGATGACTTCACCGATGTCTTCATCGCGATGTGCACCCTGCAGGATTACCAGATCGCGGGTCCGGCGCACCGGACCTGGTCCTATTCCAGCCATGACGTGACCCAGCGGCGCACCGGCCTGCTCGCGCATCGCACCAACTTCGTCGAGGTCGGGCCGATCACGGCGTTTCACAAGAAAACGTTCGACATGGTCTTTCCGTTGCCCAGCCTGCGTTACGGATGGGGGCCCGACATCTACTGGTCGCGCACCATGGAAGCCAACGGCTGGCGGATGGGCATCGTCGATGCCGCCGCGCTGCGTCACACCGGTCCGGTTGCCGCGACATACGACTGGCAGGCGGCAACGGCGGAGTGCGAAGCCTATCTCGCGGAAAAGGGCATCGAACCAAAGGGCGCGCTGCAGCAGCAGATGTTCGATACGGTATCGGAGGTCGAATAGGCGGCGCTCCAGACAAGCTACTGTTAAACAGTCTGTCTGGCGATCTCTCTCAGGCCATTCGTTAACGCCGGAGCATTTCGTCCTGCGACGAAACAGTATCGAAACCATACGCGTATCGCCGACGGCATAGGCTGACGATCGTCGTTTTCTCGGCAACAAACCCCTCACACGAAAGGGGAATTTTCTGATGAACCGCATAGCACTTGCCGCCGTAGCCGCCCTGTCCTTTGCCGCACCGCATGCGGCCACCGCCGCGACGCAGATCAGCGTCACGAGCTACAGCTTTGCGGTCGGTTCCAACTCCGGCGTCCTGCATTTCTCGGGCAGCCCGTTCGACGGCGCGGGCGTCTCGATCGGCGAGTTCAAACTGACCGGAACCGAGGTCGGCAGCGGAAC
>DDFE01000254.1:5087-10860 GCA_002336985.1 Sphingomonadales bacterium UBA1936 | reverse complement strand
CGCACGCTCGCGAACACCTATCTGTCGAACCTCGGCACCTGGAACGTGTCGTCGACCCAGACCGCCCAGCTGCTCTACAACCCGAACCTGCAGAGCCAGGTCTATCTGGCGCCGGTTCCCGAACCGACGACATGGGCGATGATGATCGTGGGCTTCGGTGCCGTCGGTGCGATGATGCGTATCCGGCGGCGTGCCGGGGCTGTCGCAGCGGCCTAAAGGCGCAAAGTGCTCCGGCGAGAGCCGGAGCACTTTATTGGATATTGTCGTTTTGCGGTGCCAACAGTGCCGCCCGCGTCGCCAACAGTAGATAGGTGGTCAGAACCCCCGCGGGCAAAATGATGTCGGACGAAAAAAAGCTGCTGGCGAGTGCGGCAATGTTCAGAAGTGCAAATAGGACAAATATCGCGCTGACAGCCCATGATTTTCGCGGATGTTCCTGGTCCCATTGGGCGAGCGTCGCCGGCAACACGCCAAAACCACGGGTAAGCAAAAACCCGATCAGAACGAAAATTGGCAGTAAAATGAGCGTCGTGATGGTCATCCCCGCGATGGGAATCGCGATGGAATCTGCACAGGCCGGGAAATACTGACGGCGCAGATCAGTGCCCAACCCTGCGATCGATCCTTGCCAGAAAAGGAAAATCGCCAACACGCCTAGCGCTAGAAATTGCCAGCGACGGGTAGGCGTCCTTAGCGACGGCGACACCGATGGCAGCATTCTATGCCAAGATCCAAAAGCAAGAGCTGCAAGGCCGATAAGGCCGGTCAAGGCGCCCAGAGCTAGGGAAAGTCCGGCATTCGCGAGCGCGTAGCGCCAGCCGAAAAGTGACAAGTAGTGGTCTCGCGCAGCGGAATCATAGGCTCCTCCTGCATCGGGACAGATCGCTTGATAGGCGTGCATCGCCTCTTCAAACGGCACGGTGAAGACGGGCAGAGTGCGCGACCATGCCATCAGCAAGGCACCAGCAGTCGCGGTGCCGAGAGCCAAAATGACAGCGCCCCAGAACGCTCGGTCCCGGGGCGGCTTCACTTCAATAAACACGCGCCTTCGGCTGGATGTATTCGATCTCGTCGGTCAGCGTGTAGTCGTGGACCGGACGGTAATCGAGGCGGACGTTGCGGTCCGCGTCGCGCCAGGCGAGCGTGTGCTTCATCCAGTTCGCGTCGTCGCGCTCTGCATAGTCCTCGTGCATGTGCGCGCCGCGCGATTCGTGGCGGTTCTTGGCCGAGTGCATGGTGACCTGTGCCTGGGGCAGCATGTTGTCGAGTTCGAGCGTCTCGATCAGGTCGGTGTTCCAGATGAGGCTGCGGTCGGTGATCTTCACATCGCCGATGCGCGCGACGACAGCGTCGATCTTGTCCTGTCCCTCGGTCAGCAGCGCGGTGTCGCGGAACACGGCGGCGTGCTTCTGCATGGTGCGCTGCATGTCGAGGCGGATTTCGGCGGTGGTCGACGCGCCGTTCGCGTTGCGGAACTTGTCGACGCGGGCGAGGGCGGGCTCTTCGGAGCCCGCGGGCAGCGCCTTGTGCGCCGTGCCGGGCTTCACGATGTCGGCGATCCGCTTGCCGGTCGCGCGGCCGAAAACGACGAGGTCGATCAGGCTGTTCGAGCCGAGGCGGTTGGCGCCATGGACCGACACGCAGGCCGCTTCGCCGACCGCGAACAAGCCGGGGACGACCGCGTCCGGGTTGCCGTCCTTCAACGTCACGACTTCGCCGTGATAGTTACAGGGGATGCCGCCCATGTTGTAGTGGACGGTCGGTGACACCGGGAGCGGCTGGCGCGTCAGGTCGACACCGGCGAAGATCTTGCCGGTCTCGGTAATGCCCGGAAGCCGCTCGGCCAGCACCTTGGGATCGATATGGTCGAGGTGCAGGTAGATATGGTCCTTGTGCGGGCCGACGCCGCGGCCTTCGCGGATTTCCATCGCCATGCAGCGTGACACGACGTCGCGCGAGGCGAGATCCTTCGCGGAGGGGGCATAGCGCTCCATGAAGCGTTCGCCCTCGGAGTTGGTCAGGTAACCGCCCTCGCCACGTGCGCCCTCGGTGATGAGCACGCCCGCGCCATAGATGCCGGTCGGGTGGAACTGGACGAACTCCATGTCCTGCAGCGGAAGCCCCGCGCGCAGTACCATGCCGCCGCCGTCGCCGGTGCAGGTGTGGGCTGACGTCGCCGAGAAATAGCAGCGGCCATAGCCGCCGGTCGCGAGCACGACGCTGTGGCTGCGGAAGCGGTGGATGCTGCCATCCTCGAGGCACATGGCGATGACGCCGCGGCACTCGCCATTCTCCATGATCAGGTCGAGTGCGAAATATTCGATGTAGAAATCGGCGTCGTACTTCAGGCTCTGCTGGTACAGCGAATGCAGCATCGCATGGCCGGTGCGGTCGGCAGCGGCGGCGGTGCGCTGAACCGGCGGCCCGGCGCCCATGTTCTGCATGTGACCGCCGAAGGGACGCTGGTAGATGGTGCCGTTGTCGTTGCGGCTGAACGGCACACCCGCGTGCTCCAGTTCGTAAACCGCGGCGGGCGCTTCACGCACCATATATTCGATCGCGTCCTGGTCGCCGAGCCAATCCGACCCCTTGACGGTGTCGTACATGTGCCACGTCCAATGGTCGGGCGAATTGTTGCCGAGCGACGCGGCGATGCCGCCCTGTGCGGCGACCGTATGGCTGCGCGTCGGGAAGACCTTGGTGATGCACGCGGTCTTCAGGCCCGATTCGGCGATGCCCATGGTGGCGCGAAGGCCGCTGCCGCCGGCACCCACGACGACGGCGTCATAGGTATGGTCGATGATCTTGTAGCTTTGCGTCACGCGACTATTCCCGAAAGTGCGACCTTCAGGATCGCGAACAGCGCGAGCGCCCCGCATCCGAAGGTGAAGATGTTGAGCAGGCCGAGGAAGACGATCCGCGTTTCGTCATGCTGGTAGTCCTCGATGACGACCTGCAGCCCCAGGCGGAAATGCCAGAAGGTGTTGATGACGATCAGGCACAGCGGAACGGCGACGAGCGGTTGGCGCATCCACGCAACCACGATGCCATAGTCGAGGCTCGGCAGGCGCACGAGCGAGACCAGGAACCACAGGATCAGGATGATGTTGACGAAGGCGGTGACGCGCTGGAGCCACCAATGGCCTGCGCCCTCCTTCGCAGAGCCGAGACCGCGAACGCGGCCGAGTTCGGTACCGCGACCCATTACATCGTCCCCTTGTTGCAGATGTAGAGCCAGGTCAGCGCGGTCGCGAGGATGCCGAACGCGAAGACCGAAAGCGCGCCGATGCGGTTGCGCTTCAGCTCGAAGCCCGCGCCCAGGTCCATCCAGAAGTGGCGGACGCCGTTGCCGAGATGGGTGAAGAACGCCCAGGTCATGCCGATCGCGACGACCTTTGCCAGGATGTTCGTGATCCAGCCCTCGCTGCCGACGTCGTTCGCGTTGACGATCCAATAGTGGAAGGTCGCATAGCTTTCCGGGCCGCCCGCAAGCGCCGCCAGCCACCAGACGAACATTGCCGTCCCTAATGTCGCCAGTCCCACGCCGCAGACGCGGTTGACGATGGAGATCGCCATGTGCGGTCCCCATTTCCAGATGCTGAGATGCGGCGATAAGGGTCGCGCGACGGGTCTGGCCATGATGCTCTCGTTCTTCGGCTGTGCTCGATGCACATGGCCCATAACCGCATCGTCCGCCGATGCAACGCCCTGCCGCATCCTTACCCCGTGTTAACGCTGTTGGATTAGGCGTCGGCCAACCGCGCAATGCTTTTTTGAGAAGGTCGAAATGACGCCAGCCACCACACGGTCCATGACGGACAGCGTGCAATTCGCCGACATTCGCGTGTCGCTTGCGGAACGGCTGTCGGCTTTCGACCCCGACGGCACGCTGGTTGCGGATGCGCGGACGGTCGCCATGCACCTTGCCGGTCATGAAGAGGCATTGATGGCGGCGTTCTGGGAACGATTCCTGGCCGCATCGCCGGAGGGGTCGCGAATCTCGGCCACGGCGGTCGAACAGGCGACGCCGCGCGCCGTCGCGATCATGAAGCTGAAATTTGCCGA
The DNA here is from genome assembly GCA_002336985.1 of Sphingomonadales bacterium UBA1936. GTDB lineage: Bacteria > Pseudomonadota > Alphaproteobacteria > Sphingomonadales > Sphingomonadaceae > Sphingomonas_O. The sequence goes on along the minus strand of DDFE01000254.1, from coordinate 6,795 downwards.
ACTCGACAATCAGCAATGGGCAGACGGTGTCGCCGACTATGCGAAACTGACCCGAGCCGAGCCAGTGCTGATCACAGCGCTGCGGGCCGCGGTCACGGCCGCATATTGCGAAGGGGTCGTGCGCCTCGAACTCGCATCGATCGATGCCGGACAGCGGACGCGCCTGACACAGACGCTGATGACGGTCGCAGCGATCGAATGGGATTTGATGGGTGCGTTCCTGAACGAGTATCGCAACCGTCAGGCGCAGGCCAATCGTTCGGCAAAGGCGCGCATGTTCGAAGACCGCATCGCGGCGGAAGTGACGGACGCGTCCAGCCTTGGCAGCAAGCTGAAGGAACAGGCGTCCGAAGCGTCGATCGCGACGCGCGGCATGCTGGGCAAGACGTCGGAAGTTGCAGCAGCAGCGGAACAGTCGGCGGTCGCGATGCGCGATGCCGCACACACTGCCGCGGGTCTGATCCGTGCGATCGAGGATGCGCGGGGCGAGGTCGAACTTGCAGCCGGCGTCGCGACGCGCGCGTCCGACCAGGCGGTGGAAGCCGTGAAGGTATCCGAAACCCTTTCGGACACGGCGAAGAGCATCGATTCGATCTTGGGGCTGATCCGCGACGTCGCCGGGCAGACCAACCTGCTGGCGCTCAACGCGACCATCGAGGCTGCGCGTGCAGGTGACGCCGGTCGCGGTTTCGCCGTCGTTGCGCAGGAAGTGAAAAGCCTCGCCAACCAGACGGCTCGTGCCACCGACGATATCGCCCAGAAGATCGCGGCGATCCAGGCCGCGACCCGTTCGACCGTCACGTCCAACGATTCTATCCGCGAAACGGTCGCCGAGGTGCAGGCGTCGGCCACCCGCATCCGCCAGGCGATGGAAGTGCAGGCGCAGACAGTGACGATGATCACCGCCGCCGTCGACGAAACCGCGCTGGCCGCCGATACCATGTCCTCGACCATCGCGACGATCCGCAGCGACACCGAAACGGTCGCGCATGAAATCGACGAGTTGGAAACCGGGTTCGATAACGTCACACAGAAACTCGGCCGTCTTCAGGACGCGACCGGCGAGTACGTACGTCTGGTGGCTTAACGCGCCCGCCTTCGCTATGCGNNAGCGCCGACGGCAATTTCGCCGATCCGGCAACGCCTGCGCGCCTCTGGGCGGCGGCGCTCGACCGGCTGGGCGGGCGCATCGACGTGCTCATCAACAACGCGGGCATTTTCGAGGATGCGCCCATCGGCCTGCCCGACGCCGAATGGTCGGCGAACTGGGCGCGGACGATGCAGGTCAATCTGACGGCCAGTGCCGAACTCTGCCGGTTTGCGGTGAAGCACTTCATCGACAATGGCGGCGGCCGTATCGTCAACATCGCCAGCCGCGCGGCGCATCGCGGCGACAGCCCGGCNNATCGCGCGCGCTTATGCTGCACAGGGTATCTACGCGTTCGCGATCAGCCCCGGTTTCACGATGACCGGCATGGCCGAGGAATATCTGTCGAGCCGCGGCGGCGAAAAGGTGCTGGCCGACATTCCGCTCGGCAAGGTCGCCGACCCGGAAGAAGTCGCCGAGATCGCGGCATTTTGTGCGTTGAATGCGCCGCCGTCGATGACCGGTTCGACGCTCGACTGCAACGGCGCCAGCTATGTCCGGTGAAGGCTGGAAGCTGACACTGCCGTGCACGCGCGCCGAGGCCGAGGCGCTGGAGCGGGA
>DDFE01000254.1:0-4980 GCA_002336985.1 Sphingomonadales bacterium UBA1936 | reverse complement strand
ACATCCGGGTGCCTCATCGCGCTCGACCGGATCAAACGGCGAGGGGCGGTGTTCCGCAACATCCTCGACCTCGGCACCGGTACGGGCCTGCTCGCATTTGCGGCTGCCAAACTCTGGCCCGCAGCGCGTGTCGCAGCGTCGGATATCGATCCTGTCTCGATCGACGTTGTGCGCGAGAATGCGGCGCTCAACGGGATTCGCGGGCTGCAGCTGGTGGTCGCCGACGGGCTCGATCACCGTGAACTGGTTGCTGCCGCGCCCTATGACCTCGTTGTCGCGAATATCCTCGCGCAGCCGTTGATCGACATGGCGCCACAGATCGCCGCCAGCGTCGCTCCGCGCGGAACGCTGGTCTTGTCGGGGTTGCTCGATACGCAGGCCGCCGCAGTGACGCGTGCCTATGTGCGCATGGGCATGCGCCCCGAAAAACATTATCCCGGCGAGTGGGCCGTGCTGGTCCTGCGTCAGCGCCGCTAGGCGCGGCGGCGGTCGAGCAACCAGATAAGCAGCGAAATCAGGATACCGACACCAAGGCCGGTCAGCAGGCCGGCCGACGGCTGCCCCTCCCGCGCGCCCCAGATCGCGCCGACGGTCGTCGATATTGCCATGACGACGCCGCCCGCCATCGGATTCTTGGAAGTTCGCATGATCCCCCCTTGGCACGCTCCGTGCCGTGCCGCCAGCGCCACTGCCCATATGGTCAAGATGCTCTTCACCATTTCGCTACGCCAAGCAGCAAGGACGGCGCGGTAGATCGGTGTCCATGTTCCTGCGTCACACGATCTCGCCAGCCCTTCCGTTCATCGCCGACCGGGAGGCCGCCCTGGATGCGGCGCGCCTGATCGAGGATCATGGCGAGTGCGCGAGCGATGTCGCTGCGGCGAACGCGGGACTGTTCCGCGACCGGGGCAATGCGGTCAGCTATTGCCGGTGGCGCCAGATCGAACGGCTTATCGACGTCCTGACCGAAGCGGACGGGGAACAAACCCGGCATTAGTCGATTGACCTTGGCATGCGCGCGCTTGAGGGGGTAGCGCACTGCCTATGGGTTTGCGTTCGCGTTTGCTGCTGTTCCTTGCAGTGTCGACATTGCCGGTCACGGCCGCGCGTGCGCAGCAGCCGGCCGTCGCGGCGCCGCCAGCTGCGCCGACGGGCGATCTCGACCCGGAAACGCCGTTGGCGCCAATGCCCGATATCGGCGTCGCATGGCCCGACCTGAACGTCCGCGATCCGCTGGAGGCCGAGCCGTCCGCTACGGCCCCGCGTATCGAAACGCCGCGATATTCGGTCGTGCTGGCAGGCGTCGATGCCATGCCGAAGGTGCGTGAACGGTTCGAAACGCTGTCGGTCCTGCGCCAGAACGACGGTAAACCGGCCAATGCCGCGCAGATCGACCGCCGCGCGCGCGACGACGTCGAACTGCTCGATACGATCATGCGGTCGGAGGGTTATTACGATGCGACGATCCTGACCGACATCAAGGCCGCGGAGCAGGGACAGCGCGTCGTCGTGACCCTGACGGTCGCGCCGGGGCAGTTATACAAGTTCGACAGTGTCGACGTGCGCGGGGTCGAAGGCACGGGCATCGCGCCGGAACTCAAAGAAACCTATGGCGTAAAGCCGCAGACCCCGGTCGTGGCCGAGGTGGTTCTCGGCGGGCAGGCGCACCTGATCGAAAAGCTGATGCGCAGCGGTTATCCGTTCGCAAAAGTCGCCGACCCGTCGATCGTCGTGGATCATGAAACGCAGGGTGCGACGCTCGACCTGAACATCGACCCCGGCGGCAAGCGCAATTTCGGGGCGATCCGATACGAAGGCGGGACGCCGCCGTTCAGCGCGAAGCATGCGGAAGTCATCGCGCGCTGGAACCCTGGCGATCTCTACGACCAGTATCTCGTGGACGATTTCAAGCGCGCCGTCGTGGCGACGGGCCTGGTGTCTCAGGTCCGGACGCAGCCGGTCGAAGGAAAAGTACCCGGCACGGTCGACATGCTGACCACGCTCGACGCCGCACCCTTCCGCACGATCGCGGGCGAAATCGGTTACGGCACGGGTGAGGGATTCCGGGTCGAGGCCAGCTGGCAGCACCGCAACCTGATCCAGCCCGAGGGGGCGGTAACGCTGCGCGGTATCGCGGGTACGCGCGAACAATTGCTGGGCGCGACGCTGCGCATGGGCAATTTCGGCCGCCGCGACCAGGTGCTCAACGCACGCCTGCTGGCAAGCAACGAGAACCAGGTTGCCTACCAGGCGCTGAAGCTGGAACTGGCGGGCAGCCTCGAGCGGCAGACGACGATCATCTGGCAAAAGCCGTGGTCGTACAGCTTCGGCGGCGAACTGCTGTTCTCCAGCGAACGCAATCTCGACATCACGCGCGGCGCGCTCACTCGCCGCCAGTTCTATATCCTCGCGGCGCCGATCACGCTGTCCTACGACGGGACCGACGACCTGCTGGATGCGACGAAGGGATTCCGCCTGGCCGCCCGCATCTCGCCCGAAATCGCGCGGGAATCGGATACGTTCGGCTATGTCCGCATCCAGCTCGACGGCAGTGTCTATCGCCGTGTGAACGATCGCGTCGTGCTCGCCGGGCGCGGGCGCTTGGGCGGTATCGCCGGTGCTTCGCAGTTCAGCATCGCGCCGTCGCGGCTTTATTATGCGGGCGGCGGCGGTTCGGTCCGCGGTTTCGGTTACCAGTTGCTTGGGCCGCTCAATGCGCTGGGCGAGCCGATCGGCGGGCGCAGCCTTGCCGAATTCTCGCTGGAGGCGCGCGTCCGCCTGCCGGTGTTCGGCGGCAATTTCGGCGTGGTGCCGTTCATCGACGGCGGCAATGTCTATGGCGCCTCGATTCCCGATTTCTCGGGCGGCGTGCGGTTCGGCGCGGGTGTGGGCCTGCGTTATTATTCGAACTTCGGGCCGATCCGTATCGATGTCGGCACCCCGCTCGGCCGCCGTGTAAATGAATCGCTCCTCGCGATCCAGGTTTCGCTGGGGCAGGCGTTTTGACGCGGGTGTTGCGCTGGGGCGGCGCGCTCCTGCTTTTGCTCGCGCTTGCCTTTGGCGTGCTGCTGTGGGTCGCGGATACCAGCGTCGGGCACCGTTTTATCGTCGACCGGGTAGAAGCGATGCGCCCGGCCAATGGCTTGAGGATCAAGATCGGGCGGATCGAAGGGTCGATCTACGGCAACACGCGGCTTCGCAACCTGTTGCTCTACGATTCGCGCGGACTGTTCTTCGAAACCGGCCTGGTTTCCGTCGACTGGTCGCCCATGGCATGGCTGTCCAACCGTCTCGATATCGAAACGCTGAATGCGCCTGCCGCCACGCTGCATCGCACGCCCGCGCTCAAACCCAGCGCGACGCCGCAGCCGATACTGCCGGATTTCGACATTCGCATCGGCAAGCTGGCGATCGACCGCATGACGTTCGGCGAAGCGATCGTGAGGCCGTCGCGGACTGCGCGGATCGTGGGTCATGCCGATATCCACGACGGCCGCGCGATGATCGATCTCGACGGGCGCGTCGCGGGCAGCGACCGGCTGGTCCTTCGCCTCGACAGCGCGCCCGACAAGAATATCTTCGACGTGGCGGCAACGCTCGACGCACCGTCGGGCGGCGTGATCGGCGGCATGCTCGGGGTAAAGCAGCCGCTTGCGCTGCGGCTGGGCGGTGACGGCACCTGGACCAGCTGGAAAGGCGCGCTCACTGCGCAATACGGCACCGGCGAACTCGCCAGGCTCGACCTGACCGCGCGGTCGGGACGGTACGACCTCGACGGCGTGATCCGTCCGTCGCTGATGGTGACGGGGCGCCTGCCAGTACTCATCGGCCCAGCGATGAACGTGAAGGGCAATGCGATGCTCGCCAACCGGCGGCTCGACACGCATATCGCCATCGCTTCGCCTGCACTGGCGCTGGCCGCCAATGGCAACGTCGATCTCGCCAGCAGCAGTTTCGATCATATGCGGGTCGAGACGCGGTTGCTGCAGCCACAAGCTGCCATTCCCAATATGCGCGGACAGGGATTGCGGGCGGACATATTGTTCGACGGTCCGTTCTCGTCGGCGTCGTTCGATTACCGTGTGCTCGCGCCACGCGTTTCGTTCGACGCGACCGGATTCGACGATGTGAAGATCACGGGACGGGGCAGGATTTCGCCGGAACCGGTGCTGCTTCCGATCACGCTGACCGCGCGGCGTGCAACCGGCCTGGGCGATGTCGCGGGCGGCCTGTTGTCGAACCTGCGTGTCGAGGGGCTGCTCCGCGTCACCTCGAAACTGGTGACGGGGGACGCGTTGAAGCTGCGCTCGGACAAGCTCAACGGTACGCTCACATTGCTATTCGAATTCGCGACCGGACGGTACGACATCGGTCTTGCCGGACAGCTCAACCGTTACCTGATCCCCGGCCTCGGCATCGTCGACCTGAAGACCGTGCTGAAGGTTGTGCCCGGCCCGAACGGCCGGGGCATCCGCGTCGTCGGGAAGGGGCAGGTGTGGGTCCGCCGCCTCGACAATGCTTTCCTTGCGAGCCTGTCGGGCGGGTTGCCGTATATCGAGACCGATCTCGAACGGACCGCCGACGGCATCTTCCGTTTCACCAATGCGCGGTTGCGCGCGCCCGCGCTGACGCTCGCCGGAAACGGGTATCGCCGCCTCGACGGCAGCTTCTTCTTCGAAGGAAGCGGGCGACAGCGGCAATATGGGCCGGTCAAGTTGCGCCTCGACGGTCCGATCAACCGGCCGAAAATCGACCTCGTCCTCGCCAGCCCCCTGCCATCGGCGAAGCTCAGCAACGTCCGCGCACAACTGGTGCCAACGGCGCAGGGGTTCAGCTGGACCGCGAGCGGCGGGTCGTTGCTGGGGCCGTTCGAGGGCAATGGCGCGATCCTGCTGCCGCGGGGCGGGCAGACGGTCATCCAGATCGCGTCGCTGACGGCATCTGGCGTAAAGGCATCCGGTAACCTGACCGTGGTGACCG
>DDFE01000036.1:11934-12897 GCA_002336985.1 Sphingomonadales bacterium UBA1936 | reverse complement strand
CGGCGCTGACGCCTATCGCAAGGACGAGTGCGTACCAGAGCGCGACCTGGTCGAGCGTCATCCCCTTTTCCCGCATCAGGAACAGCGTCGTGAAGCCGAGCGTCGCATAGGTCACGAATTGCGTTGCGCCAGCCGCGAGCGAGGCAAGGGTCAGCACAGGCCGCGCGAAGAACATCTTGAGGGTTGCCCAGAAGCTCGTGGCTTCTTCCGTGACATCTGCAGGGGCTGCACGATGCGCTGCTTCTGTCGCCCCGCGTTTCGGTTCGCGGACGATCGCCCAGACCGCCGCTGCCGCGATCAGCCCCGCTGCGCCGAGCAGGATGAACGCGAGGCGCCAGTCATAGGCCGCGGCGATCTTCGCGCCGAACGCCACGCCCAGCGCCTGCCCCAGTGGCGGTCCGAGGTTGAACAGCCCCAGCGCCATGCCGCGCCGTTCGGGCGGGAAATAATCCGAGATGATCGAATATGAAGGCGGCACGCCGCCCGCTTCGCCAATGCCAACGCTCATGCGGGCAGCAGCAAGTTGGCCGTAGGTGTGGGACATGCCGCACGCGATGGTCGCGGCGCTCCACAAACCGCATGCGATTGCGAGTACCCGGACACGATTGCCCCGGTCCGCCAGCCACGCGACCGGCACGCCAAGGATGCAATAGAACATCGCGAAATAGAGACCGCCGAGCCGCCCGAGCTGGCCATCGGTGACGCCCAGGTCGTCCTGGATCGGCTTGGCGAGGATCGACAGCAGCTGGCGGTCGAGGAAATTCAGGACATAGACGAACGACAGGATGCCGAGCACGAGCCAGGCGTAGCCGTTGCTGCGGGTCTTGGCTGGCTCGGGGGACATGGAAATACGCTCCAGTGCGGGCCGGGTGGGCGCGACCATCCGGCCGCGCCCGGTGGAGATCAGAACGTCGTGCTGATGCGCACGCCATATTGGCGCGGCGCGCCCGCCAGACGGCGATT
>DDFE01000036.1:8007-11870 GCA_002336985.1 Sphingomonadales bacterium UBA1936 | reverse complement strand
GGCGTCAGCGTCATGCCTTCGCCGAGCGCAAACGCATATTGCGCGCCGGCGCTGAACGTGAACTGCGGCGCATAGGACTGGCTGCGGCCGCCGAGATCGACACAGGTCGTCGACGTACCTGCGCCCGTCGCCGGATCACAGGTTCCGGTCTGCGTGACACGCGGGTCACGAGCGAAGAAGCGCCCGATTTCCGAATGCGAAAGCGACGCCGAGATGTCGAACAGGAAGCCGCCGAACGATCCCTGCGCCGACGCTTCGATCCCGTAGAGCTTGGTCGAATTGGGCACGTTGTAGATCGAGTTGAAGTTCGGTGTCGTCGGGTCGACGATCGAAACCTGGAAGTTCGTGTAGTCGTTGTAATAAACGCCCAGCTGCGTGCGCAGGTGGCCGTTCATCAACGTGCCCTTCCAGCCCAGTTCGTAATCGACGACTTCTTCCGGCTTGAACGCGCGCGGCGCGACGCCGAACAGGTTGATGCCGTTCAGGCCGCCGGCCTTCGAGCCCTTTGCGACGAAGGCGTAGATGAAATGGTCGGGGTTGATCGTCCAGTTGATCGCGGCCTTGCCATCGACCGTCTCGTCCGCGGTGAAATCATGCTGGGTGAGCGCGGTCGTCACGATGATCAGCGACGGCGGCGGTCCCAGATTGACACCCGCGACATAGGTGATCGGATAGGTGGCGTCGTTGCGCGAGGTCGTGCGCGACCAGCGCCCGCCAAGCGTGACCTGGACTGCGTCGGTCAGCTTGTAGCCGACCTGCCCGAACACCGCGGTTGCCGTGTGCGGGTTGGTGCCGACGATTTCCAGCGACCGGACGACGCCCGCCGGCGACAGCGAACGATAACCGCCATTTGGCACGAAATTATAATGGTCGCTCTGCAGGAAGCCGCCGAGCAGCCAGGTGAACCGGCCGGTGTCCGGCGAGACGATGTTGATTTCCTGCGACCAGATTTCCTCGCGCGCGAAATCCTGGAACGTGTCGGTCCCGGTGCTTGTCGCGTCGATGTCGATCGTCTCCTGGGTCGTGCCGTGCTGATAGCCAGAGATCGAGCGGATCACGAGGCCGCTGTCGAAGGTATAGCTGATGTTCAGCGAGACGCGGCCGAACTCGTCCTGTCCGGACAGCGGCGCATTGCTGGTGACGTTGAACGGATCCGCCGTGTTGAGCGTCGGCGCTGCGGCGGTGCCGAAATAGGCGGGCGTCGCCGGGAAGCCGCCGTAGTTGACCTTGTTGTAGTCGCCTTTGACCAGGACGCGCAGATTCGAATTCGGCTGCCACAACAGGCTGGCGCGGCCGCTGATCGAATTCAGGTTGCCCGGGTTGCCCGTCCATGGGCCCGTCACGTTGAAGAAGGTATCGCGCTTTTCGGTGTTACCAGCGAGGCGGATCGCCAGCGTGTCGCTGAGCGGCAGGTTGACCGCAGCCGTCGCCTTGATGTCGTTGTAATTGCCGTATTGCGCGGTCGCGAACCCCTTGATCCCGTCGAGCGTCGGGTTGACCGCGGTGACGAACACCGCGCCGCCGGTCGCATTGCCGCCGGCAAATGTGCCCTGCGGTCCGCGCAGCAGTTCGACCGAGGCGATGTCGTAATAGGGCTCGGTCTGGAAATAGCCCGGGAAACTCGCAACACCGTCGCGATAGGTGACGACACCCACGCCGATCGAGCTGGTGATCTCGGTCTTGCCGATGCCGCGGATGTTGAAGCTGTTCGACTGGCCCGACGTGTTGACGGTCACCGATGGCGTCGCGAACTGAAGCTGTTCGACGCCGAGCACGCCCTTGCGGCCCAGATCGTCACCGGTCAGCACGCTTGCGGCGACGGGCGTGCGCTGAAGGCTGGTCGAACGGCGTTCGGCGGTGACGACGATATCGTCTGCGGGTTCGGCGGCACCGGGTTGAACGGGCGCGCTCTGCGCATGGGCAGCGCCTGCACTCATGATCGCAACGAGCGATGCCGACAGCAAGAGATTGAGTCTCATATTTCCTCTCCGATTCGCGCGCACTTCTCCGGCGCGTCGAGAGGCCAATTGGCACCTAATTCATCTCGATGTCAACATTCATTCAATCGTGTATGAATATAATTGTTCGAACGGTCCGCTACATGTCCCGTGGCCATTGATCGTGCGGATCCCGCTGTTGGCGCCCTGCTGTTGCGTTCGCCCTTGCTCCCGCGCAGATGGATTTGCCGGAAAACCGAGTGCCCCGGATGGTCGTGAGAGGTGATCGCCCCCCAGACGAGCGCCGGCAAAGTGCGAAAATTTCATTTGCGTTTCATTAAAATGACTCTTTTATTTCTGTCGGCTGTTCGAAGACAGGTGACAGGAGAGAAAAGATGAAAAAAGCCCTTGTTCTAGCGGCTATTACCAGCGTCGCACTTGGCTGCAGCGCCCAGGCAAAGCCTGTGGATAACTTTATCGGCCTCGAGACGGCGGCGCGGGTCAGCCCTTCAGATGGCGGCGCGCAGACCGAACTGGCATCGGCCTATTATCGTGCAGGCCGCACGAGCGATGCCGCCGCTGCCTACCGGCGCGTGCTGGCGCTCGACAACGAGATGCTGGAAACGCGGACCGGAAACACGATCTGGTCGCACCAGGTCGCCCGGTATATGCTTCAGAAAACCGCAGCGACCACGCTTACCAGCCGCTGAAACGCCAAACGGCCACGATCCTGGGATCGCGGCCGTCCGCACGCCAATAACGGCGAAATCAGAACTTCAGCGTTGCGTCGACGCCGAAGGTACGCGGCAGGTTGAAGTTGCCGTAATCGCCGATGGTGTTGCCGATGTTGCCTACCACCAGCAGATTCGGCGCGGTCGTCGCAGCCGCACGATTCGACTGAACCTGCGGGATGCTGTTCGACGGGTCGCGGCGATAGACATACTGGTAATCGAACAGGTTGCGGCCCCAGATGCCGAAGGTCAGGCTCTGGTCGTTGTTGTCGCCAAAGCTGACACCGGCGACATTGATGCGGCCGTTGACGATGAACGACGCGTCGTTGGTGATCGCGAACTGGTCGAAGCTCTGCGTCGCCTGCGAATAGTTGGCGTCGAGGTGGAACTTGATCTTCGCGCTGGTGCCGCCGATCGGCAGTTCATAATCGATCGATCCGCTCGCGGCGTTGCGCGGCGTGAAGACGATGTAGAACTTCTGGTTGACGGTCGTCGTGTTGCCCGTCGGCACGCCTGCCGAGGTGAACTCGGTGTAGGTAACCGGCACCAGCGGAACGTCGGTGTAGGTATAGGCGTATGACGCGTTCAGGGTCAGGCCATCGAGCGGCTTGAGCGAGAGATCGGCCTCGATACCCTGGATCTTGGTTGTACCCGCTGCGTTGAACGTCACCAGGTTGTTGAACGCGCTGCCGTTGAACGGCTGGATGGTGCTCAGGTCGACCTGGCTGTCCTTGCGGTCCATGATGTAGCCCGCGATGTTGAAGCGTGCGCGGCGGTTCCAGAAGTCCGCCTTCAGGCCGACTTCATACGACGTCACGTCTTCCGGATTGAACGCCTGGTAGTTCTGGGTGCGCGAACTGGCACCGCCTGCGCGATAGCCGGTCGCATATTTCGCATAGGCGTGGATGTCGCGGTCGAAGTCATATGCGACCGTGACCATCGGGTTGAAGCGGTTCCACTCCTTGTCGAGCGGTGCATAGCCCGCAGTTGTCAGCTGTGCAGCGGTCGCGGTGTCGTAGTTCAGACCGCGCGACCAGTGCAGAACACCACGCTTCTGGTCGACGGTGTAGCGGCCACCAGCGGTGATGTGCAGCGCGTCGGTCGCGTTCCAGGTCACCTGCGCGAACGCGGCATAGCTTTTTGACCAGACTTCCGATGCACGGTCGATCGAGCAACCGTTGGTTGCCGGACCGAC
>DDFE01000036.1:5830-7960 GCA_002336985.1 Sphingomonadales bacterium UBA1936 | reverse complement strand
CTCGGAGTCGCGGCGTCGTCGCTGATGTGCTCGTTGAAGTAGAACAGACCGGCGACATAATCTACGCTGCCGATGGTGCCGACAGCCTGGAATTCCTGGCTGAACTGGCGCTGGCGAAGGTCGGCAAGGCTGTAACGGCTAAAGTTACAGGCCGTGCCGGTGCAACCCGGTGCCACGACCGGGACGCGGTGCGCGCCGCCCGAGTTATCCCACTGCTCGACATCCACGCCGCGCCATGCGGTGAACGAACGCAACTCGATTTCCGGCGACAGCTTCCACTTCAGGGCGTTGGTGAAACCGTGCGTCTTGTCGACGCTGACCTGCTGCGGCACGCCGATGTCGGCGACGCGCTGCAGCGATGAGCCGTTCACGACGACACCGGGCAGGGTCGCACGGACTGTGCCCGAAACGCCGGTGAAGGCTGTACCCGGCGCAACGCAGGTGCTGCCCGCCGGAATGGCGACCGGCGTGCCGGTGGTCGTGCTACCGTTGTTGAGAGCGCGGCAGTTGTTGGGGTCGTAGTTCAGCAGCTGGCTGTAGAACGGCGTGTTCTCATCCTTTGCCACGTCATACGAGAAATCGTTGGTTATGCCGTCCGCGATTTCCCAGCGAACTGCAACGCGGCCGCCCTTGCGATTGTAATAGCCCCAGCCGACCTGACCCGCGAGCGGGTTGGTTGTGGTCTCATCCTGGTGCTGGATGACGCCGTCAAGCTTGATCGAGAAACCGCCGAATTTGGGCAGGTCGAGGTGGAGCGCACCATTGTAAGCGCCCAGATTGCCGATGCCGCCTTCGAGACGACCGCCGAATTCGCCGGTCGGCGCTTTCGAGACCATCGACAGCGCGCCGCCTTCGGTGTTGCGGCCGAACAGCGTGCCCTGCGGACCCTTCAGCACTTCGACGCGCTCGATGTCGAACAGCGAGGCATTCAGGCCGTGCTGGCGGCCGAGGTAGATACCGTCGATGTAGATGCCGACGCCCTGTTCGCGTGCAGGCTGGTTGGCGTCGAGCGGCACGATGCCGCGGATGCCGATCGTCAGCGCCGACTGGCGTGCTTCGAAGGTCGCGACGCGCAGCGACGGAATGCCGCCGTCGGCGAGGTCGAGCAGGCTCTGTACCTTGCGGTCCTTGATCGCTTCGCCGCCCAGAACCGAGATCGAGATCGGCGTCGCCTGAAGGTTGGTTTCACGCTTCGTCGCCGTCACGGTGATTTCCTCGAGGCCACTGCCGGCATCGGCGGGCGCATCAGCAGCCGGGGCTTCGGCGGCGGCGGGTGCATCGGCTGCGGGCGCTGCAGCATGTGCGACGCCAGCGCTCATCAATTCGAATACGGCGAGCGCAATAATGGATGCCGAAGTCTTCACGGTAAATGCCCCTTTGGTGGTGTTGTTCGAGTCAGCGGGGCGCCTAGGTGGAGGAAAATTCGCCTGTGTTACGGAAACATGAAATATATATCATGTTGATGTGACAGCGCGGCAGGATGGGTGCGCGTTGCGGCTTTCAGCCTTGCAACGGCTGGATATTCGCCGTGTCGTGACGGGAAAAAATAATTGAAACGCGCAAGCCTGGCCTGCCCGAATCGGCGGTCGCATCGTCCAGAACCAGCGTTCCGCCATGCAGACGCGCGATGGCACCGACCAACGTGAGCCCGAGTCCATGACCCTTCGATGTCCGGCTGCTGTCGAGTCGTGTGAACCGGCGGAGAACGGATGAGCGCGCTTCCGGCGGGATGCCCGGACCGTCGTCGGATACCGAGATGGCCAGGCGTTTGCCAGCATCGTGCACCTCGACCACGATCTTCGAACCGGGCGGCGTATGTTCCATCGCGTTTTCGACGAGGTTGATCAGCATCTGCGCCAACAGGACACGGTCCCCGAGAAGAACAGCAGGATCGAGCTTTCGGAGTTCCAGCGATCGGCCGCCTTCTTCGGCCACCGGGACGAATGTCGACACCAGGTCCGCAACCAGGGGACCGAGATCGACCGGCGCAAAATTGGCGCGGCGGGCTCCGGACTCGATCTCGCTCAAGCGCAATATGGCGGCGAACAGGTCCAATATGCCGTCGCACTCGGTGATCGCCCGCTCGATATCCGGCAGTAAAGGCGTCGCCCCCGCATATTCGACCATGCC
>DDFE01000036.1:5508-5768 GCA_002336985.1 Sphingomonadales bacterium UBA1936 | reverse complement strand
CGTCCCGTCACCGGCAACCGGCGGGTCATGTCGCCATCCAGGATTGCCTCGGCCGTCGTGCGGACTGCGCGCATCCGGGTGCGGATGGTGGTAGCCAGTGACAGCATGCCGGTCGCGACGATAACGCCCGATACGATGAACCCGATCACCAGGATGCGCAGCAACAGCCGTTCGGTGTAGTTGATCGGATCGCTGTCGGCGACGACGACCAGCGCCGATCCATCGGCAAGTTTCGTCGACAGGCTGCGCCCGCTGTCCAG
>DDFE01000036.1:0-5388 GCA_002336985.1 Sphingomonadales bacterium UBA1936 | reverse complement strand
CGCAGCGCGGCGATGTAGAGCAGCGTCCCGGCAATACCGAAAGCGACAAGGAATGCGGCTATATAGGCAAGGGCAGTGGCGCGGAGCGACAGCGGCCGCGCGCTACGCGGCATCGCTGATCATGTATCCCGTCCCCCGGACAGTCACGATGGCCTCACCGTGCGGCGGAAAGTTCAGCTTCGTCCGAATCCGCGCGATCTGTGCGTCGACGATGTTGGTCTTGGGTTCGAAGTCGTAACCCCAGACTTCCTCGAGCAGCATCTTGCGGGTGACGACCTTGTCCGAATTGCGCAGCAGCATCGCCAGGACAGAGAATTCGAGCGGCAGCAGGTCGATCGTCTGGCCGCCGCGCTTCACCTTGTGCCGCAGCAGGTTGACCTCGATCGACCCGACACGCAGCACGCCGGCTTCGCCGACGACCGCGGGCCGCCGGCTGAGAGCGCGCAGTCGCGCATCGAGTTCGTCGATTTCGACAGGCTTCACGACGTAATCGTCAGCGCCGCCATCAAGCCCCTCTACCTTGTCCGCTAATGCCCCGAGTGCGGTCAGCATCAGGATCGGCGTCGATACATCCTGGTTCCGGAGGCGTTTCAAAACCTCCATGCCGTCGATCAGCGGCAAGCGGCGATCAAGCACGATCGCATCGAAATTGGCATCGTTCACCATGAACAGCGCATCGCGTCCATCGCGGGCGATTACGACATCATAAAGCCGCTTGGTGAGTTCGCGCGACATGAACGCCGCTGTTTCCACATCATCTTCGACGAGTAAAAGCCGCATGGTGCCGTTCTTCCTCAGCCTGATCTTTCCTGCGCGGCGCGGCGCATAGCGGGATTCCGGCGTCACGCAAAATTCCCGGTGCATGGCTCGGCTATGGCCTAGCGGGATGCTTTCTTCAGCGCGACACGGACAAGAGCGTCGAGCGTGGCGCCCGCGCCAAGTTCATCTTCTGCCTTGGCGACGGCGGCGCTGGCTTCGGCGGGTTTGAAGCCGAGGTTTGTCAGCGCCGAAACCGCGTCGCTTGCGGCAGTACCCATGGGCGCGGCGATCCCGGGCCCGACGGCGACGGCCCCAATCTTGTCCTTCAGTTCGTTTACAATGCGGCTCGCGAGTTTCGGGCCCACTCCGTTCGCACGCGCGACCATGGCTGCATCCTGCCGCCCGATCGCGGTCGAAAGTTCGCTCGCATCGAGGACCGACAGGATAGCGAGCGCGACCTTGCCGCCGACGCCCTGCACGCCGGTGAGCAGTTTGAACCAGTCGCGTTCCGATGCCGAACCAAACGCGAAAAGGGTCATCGAATCCTCGCGAACCTGCAGTTCGGTATAGAGCATCACCTGCCCGCCGACTGGACCGATCGCGGTCAGCG
This sequence comes from Sphingomonadales bacterium UBA1936, assembly GCA_002336985.1. GTDB lineage: Bacteria > Pseudomonadota > Alphaproteobacteria > Sphingomonadales > Sphingomonadaceae > Sphingomonas_O. Next base: position 4,019 of record DDFE01000036.1, on the reverse strand, counting down.
TGCGGGCCGATGCCTGCACCAGATAGCCGACGCCGCCCACATCGACGACAGCCGCATCGGCCATTGTTTCGACGAGGATTCCGGTCAGGCGTGCAATCATTTTACCGTGCTACGCGAGCCGTCGTGCGGACGCCAGATGATGCGCATGCGTAATGGCCACCGCCAGCGCATCGGCGGCGTCAGCACCTGCGATCTTCACGCCGGGCAGCAATCGCGCAACCATGGCATGGACCTGGGCTTTCTCGGCACCGCCAGTGCCCACGACCGCCTTTTTTACCAGCCGCGCAGCATATTCGCCGACCGCGATGCCGCCCTTGGCCGCGCACAGCAGGATGACACCGCGAGCGTGCGCCAACTTCAACGTCGATTGCGCATTGGTGTTGACGAACACCTCTTCGACCGCAGCGCCCGACGGCCTGTGTTCGGCGAGCAGCGCCGCCAAAGCGGATTCGATTGCGACCAGCCGCTCGGGCAGGGGCGCTTTCGTATCGGTCTTGATCTGCCCGTTGGCGACATGGCTCAGGCGATTGCCTTCAGCGGCGATTATGCCCCAGCCGGTCGTGCCGAGGCCGGGGTCGAGGCCGAGGATGATCATATTCTTAGCCCCTCCCCTTCAGGGGAGGGGTTGGGGTGGGGCAGTCTTTTGCCGCCAGCATCGGATTTTCGGGCAGGGTGTTCCCCACCCCAACCCCTCCCCTGAAGGGGAGGGGCTTTATCAACCCAGCTTCTCCATCACCTCGTCAGGCACGTCGTAATTGCCCCAGACGGTCTGAACATCGTCGTCCTCGTCGAGCGCATCGATAAGCTTCATCAGCGTCGCGGCATCGCCCTCACCCACCGTCACCATCGTCTGCGGACGCCAGGCGAGTTTCGCGCCCTCGCCTTCGCCGAGCGATGCTTCCAGTGCCTTCGCGACTTCGTGCAGCGATTCGATGCTGGTCCAGATCTGGTGGCCGTCCTCGTCCGACTGCACGTCCTCGGCCCCCGCTTCGAGCGCGGCTTCGAAGACCGCATCGGCATCGCCCGCTTTCGCCGGATAGGCGATCAGGCCAAGCCGGTCGAATGCATGGCTGACCGCGCCCGGCGCGCCGATGTTGCCGCCGTTCTTCGAAACGGCCGTCTTCACATTGGTCGCGGTGCGGTTGCGATTGTCGGTCAGCGCCTCGATGATGAGGGACACGCCACCGGGACCGAAGCCCTCGTAGCGAATCTCTTCATAGTTCGCGCCGTCGCCCTTCGACGCGTTATTGATCGCGCGTTCGATATTGTCCTTGGGCATCCCGCCCGCGCGCGCCGTCAGGACCGCCGCACGCAACCGCGCGTTCATCGCGGGATCGGGCAGGCCCGATTTCGCCGCGACGGTTATTTCACGGCTCAGCTTCGAAAACGCCGCCGCCCGCTTTTTGTCCTGCGCACCCTTGCGGTGCATGATGTTCTTGAATTTTGAATGGCCTGCCATGGGCTCGTTTTGCTTTTCGAATTTGGTTTAGAAAGGATGGCGCGCTTAACTTACGCGGCAAATCGAGACAAGCTGAACAGCAAAGGGACCATCGTAATGACGGATACGTCAGAATCGCTTGACGAATCCTTCTTACGCATACTCATGCATGATGTGTTGGCCGCCGATGAACAATTGGCCTCAAACAAAGGTCAAACTGCGCACCGTAATTTTATCCGTGCGCTTTTCGCGGCAATCGAAGGTGCGGTCTGGGTTTATCGCCAACATACTCTTTCTATCGCCAAGAGCATGGAGGAGCTCTCTCCGGAAATGGCGCTGGCGTTCAGCGAGTTATCGTACTCTGTGAGCGAAACAGGAAAGGTGGTGAGCCAGCCAAAGTATGTTTCCCTGACTGCGATGATCCGGCTGACCACAAGATTGGCCCACACCCTTTCCGACGAAGTCGAAGTCGATTTCTCTCAAGCGGGCTGGTCCTGCTTGCAACAGACTATGAAGGTCCGAAACCGCGTTACGCACCCTAAGGAAATAACCGAACTCACGATCGAGCAATCAGATATCGATACGGCGTGGAAAGCGCTCTTATGGCTTATGCGGCTCGTCGTAACCACCATGGACGCAACCACGAAAAGCCAAGCAGTCTATCTCTCAGAATTCAGAGAGATCGTGACAGGCTTAATCAGTGGCGACCCCGATATCTTACGCGAATATCGGGCAGCATTGCGTGCCAGCGATGATTGAGCGCAGCCCTATCACCCCAGCCCAAGAGCCGCCTTATAAAGATCGAGAATCGCTTCCATTTCCTGGCGGTCATTCACGCTCATTTTCCGTAACCGAACGATCTGACGCATGATCTTGGCGTCGTAGCCTTGGCCCTTCGCCTCGGTATAAACGTCACGCACATCGTCGGCGATTCCCTTCTTTTCTTCCTCAAGCCGCTCGATGCGCTCGATGAACAGGCGCAGTTGGTCGTCGGTTACAGCGGCCTCAGCCATGTGAATCCCTCTTGGTGCTTAAATTCGAGCGGGCGCGATTAGGGTGAACAGGCCCCTTCGACAAGCGGGCATTCGCGGCTAAGGGTTCATCGTCGCCACAAGGAGAGACCGGTGCATCGCACGTTAGCCCCCCGCGCACGCAAGGTTCGCGTGCTCGCCACGCTTGGCCCCGCGAGCAACACACCGGAAATGATCGAAAAGCTGATCCGGTCGGGCGCCGATGCCTTCCGGATCAACATGAGCCATGGCGTGCAGGCCGACCACGCGCCGGTCATCGCAACGATCCGCAGCCTCGAACGCTCGCTGATCCGGCCGACGACGATCCTCGCCGACTTGCAGGGTCCAAAGCTGCGCGTGGGCACGTTTGCCGACGGCAAGGTCTTGCTGGAACACGGCCAGATGTTCCGTCTCGACCGCGACACGACGCCGGGCGACGCATCGCGCGTCAACCTGCCGCACAAGGAGATTTTCGAGGCGCTGGAAACCGGCGCACGGCTGTTGCTCGACGACGGAAAGCTGGTCCTGCGCGTGACGGATATGGCGAACGACCATGTGGTGACACGGGTCGAGGTCGGCGGAGTGCTGAGCAATCGCAAGGGGCTGAATGTGCCCGACGTGGTCGTGCCAATGGCGGCCCTGACCGCCAAGGATCGCAGCGACCTGAGCTTCGCACTCGAACAGGGCGTCGACTGGGTCGCGTTGTCGTTCGTGCAGCGGCCCGAAGACATGGCCGAAGCGCGCAAGCTGGTCGGCGGAAAGGCCGCGCTGCTCGCCAAGATCGAGAAGCCGGCAGCGCTCGACAGGCTCGAAGAGATCATGGAACTGGCCGATGCCGTCATGGTCGCACGCGGCGACCTGGGCGTCGAACTGCCGCCGGAAGCGGTGCCGCCCGCGCAGAAACGCATCGTCGCGACCGCACGCAAGATGGGCAAGCCGGTCGTTGTCGCGACCCAGATGCTCGAATCGATGATCCAGTCGCCGAGCCCGACACGCGCAGAAGTGTCGGACGTCGCGACCGCCATCTACGACGGCGCCGACGCCGTGATGCTGTCGGCCGAAAGCGCAGCCGGTGCCTGGCCCGCCGAATCGGTCGCGATGATGGACCGCATCGCCCAGTCGGTCGAAAGCGATCCCGGCTATTTCGCGCGGCTGCACTTCACCGAAACCGAATCCGACCCGACGACGGCGGACGCTCTGGCCGCCGCCGCCCGCGACATCGCGATCACGGTGGGGGCAAAGGCGATCGTGTGTTTCACGCTGTCCGGTTCCACCGCGCGGCGCATTTCGCGCGAGCGCCCGTCGGTGCCGCTGCTCGTCCTGACACCGAGCCCGGAAACAGCGCGCCGGTCGGGCCTGCTTTGGGGTGTCCATGCCGTGCAGACCCGCGATGTCGGCAATTTCGAAGAGATGGTCGCCAAGGCAAAGCGCATGGCGCTACGCCACCAGCTCGCGATCGGCGGCGAACGCATCATCGTGATGGCGGGCGTTCCGTTCGGCATTCCGGGATCGACCAATGTGCTCCACGTCGTACGCCTGACCGGTGACGAGTTGAGGATCGACGGGCGTTA
>DDFE01000204.1 GCA_002336985.1 Sphingomonadales bacterium UBA1936 | reverse complement strand
ACCGGATTGGTGAAGGGCGAATTGGCGGGCGACATCGCGTCGACCAGCGTCTGCATCGCGAATTTCATCCGCGTCTTGGCTTCGGGTTCGACGACCATCTGGTCGACCATCGCCATCATCGATTCCGCCATGACGCTATAGCCCTGGCGCATCAGGTCGAAGACGGGGTGGTCCCACTCCGGCGCCGCGAACCGCTTGTCCTTCGGATCGACATGCTCGCGGTTGGCCGAGGCGATGGGGCCCAGGATGGTGCCGAGCCCATCGAGGATCGCGCGAACGCCCGTCGCGATGTCCGGCTGGGTGGCTACGGGTGCGGGATCATCGGCCATCACGAATCCTTCTCTTATATGCGTCTTACGGGATTACCGCTTTTGCGGGAATGACGTATGGGGACGACGGTTCAACAGCCAAAAGGATCTACGGAGACCGAAATGTCCGACGAATTTTACCGCATGAAGCGCCTGCCGCCCTATGTCATCGCCGAAGTCAACGCGATGCGAGCGGCGGCGCGCGCGGGCGGTGAGGACATTATCGATCTCGGCATGGGCAATCCCGACCTGCCGCCGCCCGACCATGTCATCGAAAAGCTGATCGAGGTCGCGCGCAAGCCCGACGCGCACGGCTATTCCGCATCGCGCGGCATTCCGGGGCTGCGCAAGGCGCAGGCGAATTATTACGGGCGGCGTTTCGGGGTCGAGGTCGATCCCGAAAGCGAAGTCGTGGTGACGATGGGGTCGAAGGAGGGGCTGGCAAGCCTCGCGACCGCGATCACCGCGCCGGGCGACGTCGTGCTGGCACCCAACCCCAGCTATCCGATCCACACTTTCGGCTTCATCATTGCTGGCGCGACAATCCGGTCGGTGCCGACGACGCCCGACGAGAATTACTTCCGCGCGCTCGACCGGGCGATGGTGTTCACCGTGCCGCGGCCGTCGATCCTGGTCGTCAATTACCCGTCGAACCCGACGGCGGAGACGGTCGACCTCGCTTTCTACGAACGGCTCGTCGCCTGGGCGAAGGAGAACAAGGTCTGGATCATTTCCGACCTCGCCTATTCGGAGCTGTATTACGACGGCAACCCGACCGTCTCGATCCTGCAGGTCAAGGGTGCCAAGGACGTCGCGATCGAGTTTACCTCGCTGTCGAAAACCTATTCGATGGCGGGCTGGCGTATGGGCTTCGCGGTCGGCAACAAACAGCTGATCGCGGCGATGACGCGCGTGAAGTCGTATCTGGATTACGGTGCCTTCACGCCGATCCAGGCGGCGGCCTGTGCGGCGCTCAACGGCCCGCAGGATATCGTCGCCAAGAACCGCGAACTCTATCACAAGCGCCGCGACGTGCTGGTCGAAAGCTTCGGCCGGGCGGGGTGGGACATTCCTGCGCCGCGCGCGTCGATGTTCGCCTGGGCGCCCTTGCCGCCCGCGATTGCGCATTTGGGCAGCCTCGAATTTTCGAAACAGTTGCTGACCCATGCCGGCGTCGCGGTGGCGCCGGGCGTCGGTTATGGCGAGGACGGTGAGGGCTTCGTCCGTATCGCGATGGTCGAGAACGAACAGCGTATCCGGCAGGCGGCGCGCAATGTCCGCAAATATCTCGCCAGCATGGGCGTCAATACCGGCGCCAAGACGGCATAGGCGGACGCCGGGCCATGATCGAAAACCTCGGCAATGGCTCGGCGACGGTCCACGCGATCCAGCTGTCGATCGCGCCGGTGTTCCTGCTCGCAGGCATCGGCGCGTTCCTGAACGTCATCGCCGGGCGGCTGGCGCGCGTGGTCGACCGCGCGCGGCTGCTCGAAACGCTCCATTCGGACGTCGGCGATGTCGAACAGCGGCGTTATGTCACCGAACTTCACACACTGGAACAGCGGATGACGCTGGCGGGCCGTGCCATATATTTGGGCACGGCGAGCGGGCTGGCGGTCTGCCTGCTGGTCATCGCATTGTTCGTGGGCGAACTGGTGTCGCTCAAGATGGGCAATGTGATCGCGGTGCTGTTCGTCATCGCCATCGCGCTGCTTGCCGGCGCAATGGTCACATTCCTCAGCGAAACGCGCATCGCGCTGAAATCGTTACACGTCCGTGAGGATTTGCTGAAAGCCGATCCGCTGGGCCTCATCGACGAAACGCCCTAGGGCGGCGACGAAATGAATCGGTTAACGTTCATTTAGTATCTTGCGTCCTGCGCCAGATCAGGCACTATATCTGCCGGTTTGCAACGGGGCGGCCCACTACAGCTTGTGGTTAACGGGTTCGGATTGATTTCCGGGCGGTGACCGCGCGCCTGTGGAATACGGGGACTATTCGCGTTTTGTTCGCGTATGTGCGGCCGGAAAATGGTACACGGGGGGTTCCCCGATTCGAATGGGCAGGGGGTTTGTGTAATGGATTTCAGGGATACTCAGAGCGTGAGCGAAGAAGCAGTGCTGACCGCCGAGGCCCCTGAGGCCGAAGCCGCGTCCGGAAGCGATTCCAAGACCATCAACCCGCGCCTCTACGCGGTCGAGGTCGATCATTCGCGCGACGCGCTCCTGACCGATTTCGGCAAGGAAACGCTGAAGGACCGCTACCTCCTTCCCGGCGAAAGCTATCAGGATCTCTTCGTCCGCGTGGCGTCGGCCTATGCCGACGACCAGGCGCACGCCCAGCGCCTCTACGACTATATCTCGCGCCTGTGGTTCATGCCCTCGACGCCGGTCCTGTCGAACGGCGGCACCGGACGCGGCCTCCCGATCAGCTGCTACCTGAACTCGGTGCCCGACAGCCTCGACGGCATTGTCGAGACGTGGAACGAGAACGTCTGGCTGGCGTCGCGCGGCGGCGGCATCGGCACCTATTGGGGCAATGTCCGCGGCATCGGCGAACCGGTCGGCCTCAACGGCAAGACCAGCGGCATCATCCCCTTCGTCCGCGTGATGGATTCGCTGACGCTCGCGATCAGCCAGGGCTCGCTGCGCC
>DDFE01000095.1 GCA_002336985.1 Sphingomonadales bacterium UBA1936 | reverse complement strand
CGCCTGCTGGCCGATGCCGGCGCGGCAGACCTGCTGCGTGAGGACGGCCATTATGTCGTCTGGGAAAGTCCGAAAACCGCGGCAGAAGGCGAAACCCGGTGGCGGGCGACAGATACCGGCACGGCGCAGGTCGATGGCGTCACGCAGTCGGAACTCGAAGCGCTTCAGGCCCTGACGTCGGTTCCGTTGTCCGGTGCGATCCGGTTCAGCGGCAGCGGCCAGATCGCCGATACGGGTGAACTTGCGGCAACTCTTGCGCGACACTTCATCGAAAATGGTGGCTCGCGCCGCCGGGCAGCGGTGACGGGCATCGCAACCGACAATGGTGTGGCAACCTTGGCGCTGGACGATGGCAGCGTGCTGTCGGCGGGCGCTATCGTAATGGCGGCGGGCGCACGATCCGCTGCGTTGATGCGGGCGCTCGGGCACTCGGTTCCGCTCATCGCCGAGCGGGGTTACCACATCCAGTCCGCCGAAACCGACTGGCCCCTCGACATGCCACCCGTCGTTTTCGAAGACCGGTCGATGATTGTGACACGTTTTCGTTCCGGCCTGCGCGCAGCCAGCATCGTCGAATTCGGCCATGTCGACAGCCCCGCCGACCCGCGCAAATGGGTACGCCTTCGTCATCACGTTACGCAGCTCGGGCTGTCGTTCGACTTGCCCGGCAGCGAATGGATGGGCGCCCGCCCTACCCTGCCCGACTATCTGCCCGCCATCGGGCGCAGCCGCGCGGCCGACAATGTCTTCTATGCATTCGGCCATCAGCATTTGGGCCTGACGCTGGCTGCCGTGACCGGCGAGGCCATGGTATCCCTGATCGCAGGGGAGTCGCTCCCCTTTGACATCACACCCTTCGATATCGAACGTTTTGGAGCAGTCGGATGACGAATGGCATAGGCGGTTCGACCGCGGAGCAAGAGTTGGCGGCCATCACGCCCTGGGCAGACATCGCCCCGGCGATCACCGCCCAAGAGCGCATGGCACGGCTCGAAAAGGCACGCCGCCTGATGGGCGAACAGGGTGTCGATGCCTTGCTCATAGGTGCCGGTGCGTCGCTCAATTATTTCGTCGGATTGCCATGGGGCGCGAGCGAACGGCTGGTTGCGCTGTTGTTGCCGCGCAAGGGGCGGCCCATCGTCGTCGCGCCGCATTTCGAGCGCGGTACGCTGGAGGCCGATCTGTCGATCGATGCCGACCTGCGCCTGTGGGAAGAGGATGAGAGCCCGTCCGAGTTGGTGGTTCAGGCCCTGCGCGAAATCGGCGGCTCCCGTCTCGCGATAGACCCGGCGATGGCACTTCTGTTCGTCGAACGCATTCGCCGCGCCGGCCCGACCCTGGGCGTGATCGAAGGCAGTGCGATCGTCGACGGGTGCCGGATGTACAAGTCGCCGGCGGAACTTGCACTGTTACAGCAGGCCAAGTCGATGACGCTGGAAGTGCATCGCCGTGCGGCGAAGATCCTGCGTCCGGGCATTCGTGCAAGCGCGGTCGCGCGCTTCCTCGACGAGGCGCACCGCGCGATCGGCGCGCCGCGCGGCAACGGTTTCGTGATCGTCCAGTTCGGCCGCGCGACGGCTTTCCCCCACGGTCTGCCGGGCGACGGCATCCTGGCCGAGGGCGATATCGTACTGATCGACGTCGGCTGCACGGTGCAGGGTTATCACTCCGACATCACCCGCACCTATGTCTTCGGCGACGCGACCGAAGAGCAGCGTCACATCTGGAACCTCGAGAAGGAAGCCCAGGCGGCGGCATTCGCTGCGGCCGAACCGGGGCGACCGTGCGAGGATGTCGACCACGCCGCGCGCTCGCTGCTGGAGAAGGCCGGGCTTGGTCCCGATTATCGCCTACCCGGCCTGCCGCACCGCACCGGTCACGGCATCGGCCTTTCGATCCACGAACCTGCCTATCTGGTCCGCGGCGACAGGACGCCGCTGGCGACCGGCATGTGTTTTTCAAACGAGCCGATGATCGTCATGCCCGACAAGTTCGGCGTGCGGCTGGAAGACCATTTCTACATGACCGACACCGGTCCGAAATGGTTCACCGCACCGTCGCCGTCGATCGACAGGCCGTTCGGCTAGGCGTCAGTCGAGCAACTTCAGCAGATCGTCATAAAGCGGTTTCGGCACGCGCACGCCGTTGGCGAGGCTGCGTGCCCGCGCCTCGAAGCGGCGTTGTGAGGGCAATCGTGCGCCCTGCCCGGTAATTCCTTCGAACAGCGCTTCTGCGCGCGCCATATGTTCGGCGGCCGCATCGCCGAGGAAGCTCTTGGGATCGATTGCCAGTATCAACTCGCCTCCGATGGGCGACGAACCGGCACCCGCATCCAGCGCGATCGATTCGACACTGGTGAGATCGCCGATCAGCGGCCCGGCGATGAGTTCGATCATCGTCGACAGTGCCGACCCCTTGTGCCCGCCAAACGTCAGCATCGCGCCGGCCAGCGCGGCGGCGGGATCGGTAGTCGGTCGCCCTTCGGCATCGATGCCCCATCCTTCCGGAATAGATTTACCGGCGCGTCGATGCAGTTCGATCTCGCCGCGCGCGACGGCGCTGGTCGCGAAGTCGAACACAAACGGGTCGCCGCCCGGCCGCGGCCAACCGAACGCGATGGGATTGGTACCGAAGATCGGCTGCCGCCCTCCGGCGGGTGCGACCCAGGCATGACTGGGCGTACAAGCGAGAGCCAAAAGACTCCGCGCCGTCACTGCCTCTATCTCGGGCCAGAGCGCGGCGAAATGGACGCAATTGTTGATCCCCATCGCCGCGATTCCCGCCGTTCTCGCCTTTTCGACCAGAAGCGGCAGGCCGGTCTCGAAGGCTAGTTGGGCGAAGCCGCCCTTGGCATCGACGCGCAGCAAGGCGGGTGCGACTTCATGCGCTATTGGCCTCGCATCGGTGACGACTTTGCCGGTACGCATGGTGTTGACGCAGACCAGCAGGCGATAGACGCCGTGGCTCGCACATTCGTCTCGCTCGCCCGCGACGATCGTCCGCGTGACCGCCTCTACATGATCCGCTGCCAAGCCGTGCTTGGTCAGGATCGCGCGAGAAAGCGAAGCCACTTCCTCCAACGAAAGTGCGATTTTTTCTTCCACCCGAAATCCCTCGCTTAACCCTATTGCAGAATCGTATACCGTATAATACCCAAGC
>DDFE01000152.1:4863-8546 GCA_002336985.1 Sphingomonadales bacterium UBA1936 | reverse complement strand
GCAGCGACTTGTCGCAGCCCGCAAAGGTGACGAGCGCGTCATAGCAATGCCCACGCACCGACAGTTCGACCGAATCGGCAATGACCTCGCGGCTGACCAGCGAGGACTTCATTCCCTGGTGCCCCATGGCAATGCCGTCGGTGACGGTGATCGTGTTGAACCGGCGCGGCATGCCACCTGCCTCGTTCACACCCTGGCGGCACCAGTCGGCTTGCATGTCGAGCGTCGTGTTGCACGGTGCGCTGTCGTTCCCGGCCGAGGCGATGCCGACGAAGGGACGTGCGATCTCCTCCTCGGTCAGGCCCATGGCGTAATAATAGCTGCGTTGCGGCGCCCGTTCGGGACCGACTGATACGTAACGGCTGGGAAGTTTGGATTTATCGAAGCGCTGGGTCATGTCGCGGCCGCAATTGCCGCTTTGCGCCGGTTAATCAAGCGACGCGGTCACAAACCTGTTCGATGATCGGCGCCAGCCGCCGCGCCCATCGCTCGACACCTTCGTCGTCACCGATCAGGTCCTGCCGGATTTCAAGGCCCAGATAGGGTGTTCCCGTCCCCTCTCCATGCCTGTTCATCGTCGCGTTGAGATGCTTGCCCGAATAGGGCTGCTGGTCTCCGGTGATGATCCCTGCCGCCTCCAGCAGCGGGATCGCGATATGCGCTGCACGTTCGTCCTTGTTGTAGAGAACGCCGACTTCCCATGGCCGTTCTTCATCGGGCCGTGCCGCAAGGTTCGGCGTAAAACTGTGCAGCGACAGGAGCATCCCGACCTCATGATGCGCGATATAGGCGGCGAGTTCGTCGTGATAGGGCTGCCAGAAGCGCGCGATCCGGTCCTCGACATTACCCGGGTTGCCGGGAATTTCGTGTCCGTCGCTGGTCTCGGGGATCAGCCCCGGATCGTCCAGATCGCGGTTCAGGTCGATCACGAGCCGCGAGACGTTCCCCAGGAACGACGGCGCCTGCAGTGCATGGGCAAGCGATGCCACACCGATGTCCCAGCCGATATGCGTCGAAAGCAGGCTGCGCTCGATACCCAGGTCAATGTCTGGCGGCACACGGTTCGAGGCGTGATCGGCAACGATCAGGACATTGCTGAGCGGCTGGAAGCCGACCCTGTGCCAATTCTCGCTCATCGCAGCACCGACTCCATCACCCACCATTCGGGGTGCGCACTCATCGTTTCCAAAGCGGCACGCGATCGCGCCTCTTCATTTTCGAAAAGCGCAAAGCACGTCGCCCCCGATCCGGACATGCGGGCGACAATGACGTCATGACGGCGGGAAAGCCAGTCGAGGACAGTCCCGATTTCGGGCACGAGACCGCGGGCAGGCGCTTCGAGGTCATTCCGTCCCGCCTGCCAGTCGCCCAGCGGACCGCGGTCAACGCCATCCCAACCTGCGAACACCACACCTGTCGACAGCGGCACCAGCGGATTAACGAGGAGGATCGGTACCCCGGTCACTGACCCAGCCTCGATCAGCCGTTCGCCCGCGCCTTCGCCACGGAGGGTCTGCGAAACCACACAGGCAGGTACATCCGCTCCAAGCCCGCGCTGCACGTCGAGCGATGGCAACGGACGATCGTACAGCTTTGCAATCAGCCGCAACGCCGCCGCCGCGTCCGCCGACCCTCCGCCGATACCGCTCGCGACCGGCAGGGTTTTGGTCAAATGCAGTCGCGCCGGGCATCCCATCGCCTCGGCAGCGCGCACGACGAGGTTGTCGGTCGTCGACAGTCCTACCGCGAACAGCCCGTCGATGGTGAGACTGGTGTGTCCAGCTTTCTCCGCAGCCAGTGCGTCGCCGTCGGCGCAAAAGGCGAAGACCGTTTCCAGATCGTGATAGCCATCCGGCCGTCGCCGCCGGACGTGCAGGGCAAGGTTGATCTTCGCATAGGCCGTTTCGGTAAGCACCGGTCAGCGCTGCCCCAGCTTGCCGTTCAGCCTTGCAATCGCGGGTTCTTTTGCCGCTTCGCGCGCGGCTATCCACGCATAGCGCGCCTCGATCCTGCGCCCCGCCGCCCAATAGGCATCGCCGAGATGTTCGGTGATTTCGATTTCGGCCGGGTCGAGACCCCGTGCGCGCTCGAGCGTTTCGATGGCGGTATCGAGATTTCCCGCACGAAAATGCGCCCAGCCGATCGAATCGGTTATCGCCGCATTTTCAGGCTGTGCTGCCGACGCTTTTTTCAACAGCACGAGTGCGCGGTCGAGATCCTCGCCGCGATCCGCCATTCCGAACCCGAGCTGGTTGAGCAGTCGCGGGTCGTCGGGTGAAAGCGCAAGCGCACGTTCCAGTGCGGGGCGTGCATTTTTCCAGTCGCCGCCCTGGTCCAGCACATTTCCTAGGGCGAGCCACAGCTGCGCCCCGACATCCTTGTCGCCAAGCGTCTCGACGGCGCGGCGATAATGTGCCGCAGCCTTCACGAAATTCCCCCGCCGCGCCTCGATATCGCCCAGCCGCGTCAGGTCGTTGGTCGACCGGCCGGCGCGCGCCGATGCCAGCGCATAAGCTTCGTCCGTGCGACCGAGATCCTCGAGCAGATCGATCCGCGTAGAGATGGCCACATCCGCCAGGATCGGGTCCGACGTTGCGGTGTCGACCAGCCGCAACGCTTCCGCATGGCGATCGGCAAAGTTCAGGGTCGCAGCCGCAACAAGCCTTGCCTGCACACTCTCTGGATCGGCAAACGTCGCAAAACGGGCAAGCGTGACCGCCGATCGCGCCGACCGCTCTGTCATCAGGTCGAGTGCCATGCGCTGCAAGATGAAGGACGTACCACGCGCGGGGGAATCGATTGCGCCCGCCATCTTTCCGCCAGTCGTGATCATATGGCGGGCAGCAACGACGCTTGGATCGTCTCCCCTTAGCAGGGCAAGCGCGAGGGCATTCTGCTTACGCGATGCCAAGGTTGCCGCTGCTGCGAGGTGCAGCGTGCTGGTGCGATAGGTGTCGGCGCCCACAATGCCTTCGACCGCCTGTTTTCCCACCGCATAATCGCCGCGCGCGATCGCCAGGAGCGCGGCGCTTTCGGGAACATAGGCGAACGCGCGGGTCTTGTCCGACGTCGCTATCTTGCCCGTGGCGAGCGACAGCCATCCGTCGAACAACGGCGCAAGGAAGGTGAAGCCGTCCTCCTTCCCGATCCGGTCGAGCAGCACGCGCGCCTCGTTCCAGTTCCGCTCGCGCACCGCACCGATGTAGAGCAGGACGCGCGCGTCGGGCGGAAGGATATCGGCCTGTTGCAACGTACGGGCGGCACGTAGTGCGAGCGGGTAATCGCCGGCATCGACTCCCGCACGATAGGCGCGGAATGCGACCAGCACATCGTTCGATGCCAGGCTGAGCGCGGTCGAATAGCTTTTCACCGCGGTTTCGCCATCGAACGCCTTGTCGGCGATGCGGCCCCGCATATAGGCGCCGAAAGCCGACGGCTCGATCCGTTTTGCGGGTGCGGCGGCCGGCAACAGCACCGCCGCAAGCGCGATCAGGCTACATGTTCGGATAATTCGGTCCACCGCCACCCTCCGGCACGACCCAGTTGATGTTCTGGGTCGGGTCCTTGATGTCGCATGTCTTGCAGTGGACGCAATTCTGCGCGTTGATCTGCAGGCGCTTGCCGGTCGGATCGACCGCGTCGTCCACGAACTCGTACACGCCCGCGGGGCAGTAACGCTGCTC
>DDFE01000152.1:0-4854 GCA_002336985.1 Sphingomonadales bacterium UBA1936 | reverse complement strand
GAAATGAACACGGACGACAGCCGGTCGAAGCTCAGCACGCCGTCGGGCTTGGGATAGGCGATCGGCTTGACCATATCGCGCCGCCACAGGCTGTCATTGTCGGCGTGGTGTTTCATCGAGATCGGCAGGCCGATCTTGAGTGTCCGCATCCACATGTCGGCACCCGCAACGATCGTGCCGAGAAAACCGCCGAACTTTGCCACCGCGGGTTCTGCGTTCTGGACCAATTTCAGTTCTTTCGCGATCCAGCTGCTGCGGACTGCGGGCTCGTAATCGGCCAGTTCGTCATGCTCGCGGCTCGCGGCGATCGCTGTGGCCGCGCTTTCCGCCGCCAGCATCGCCGACTTCATCGCGGTGTGGCTGCCCTTGATGCGGGGCACGTTCAGGAAGCCTGCCGCGCAACCGATCAGCGCGCCGCCGGGAAACGCCAGTTTCGGAATCGACTGCCAGCCGCCCTCATTGATCGCACGCGCGCCATAAGAGACGCGGCGCCCGCCTTTCAGGATTTTCGCGATCTCGGGGTGATGCTTCCAGCGCTGGAATTCCTCGAACGGCGACAGGAACGGGTTCTTGTAATCGAGCGCTACGACGAATCCCAAGGCAACCTGGTTGTTCGCCTGGTGATAGAGGAATCCACCGCCCCATGCGTCGTCGAGCGGCCAGCCCTGGGTATGAATCACGCGCCCGGGCGCATGAAGCTTCGGGTCGATATCCCAAAGTTCTTTCAGCCCGATCCCATAAACTTGTGGCTCACAGTTCGCTTCGAGATCGAAGTTCCGCTTGAGCTGCTTGGTCAGGTGCCCCCGCGCGCCTTCCGCGAAGAGCGTATATTTCGCATGGAGTTCCAGGCCCGGCTGGTAATCCGCCTTGTGCGTGCCGTCGCGCGCGACACCCATGTCGCCGGTCGCGACGCCCTTCACGGAGCCATCGTCATTGTAGAGGACTTCTGCGGCGGCGAATCCCGGGAAGATCTCGACACCAAGTCCCTCGGCCTGCTCCGCGAGCCAGCGGCAGAGATTGCCGAGAGAAGCGGTATACGTCCCCTTGTTGTTCATGAATGCCGGCATCATCAGGTGCGGCAGCGCGTATTTCTTCTTTCCGGTCAGCACCCAGTGCTGGTTGTCGTTGACCGGCACCTCGGCCAGCGAGCAGCCCGATGTGCGCCATTCGGGCAGCAGCTCATCGAGCGCCTTCGGATCGACCACCGCGCCCGACAGAATGTGCGCGCCGACTTCCGATCCCTTTTCGAGTACACAAACCCCGAGATCGGCATTCAGCTGCTTCAACCGGATCGCGGCGGCAAGGCCCGCAGGTCCAGCGCCGACGATCACAACGTCGTAAGGCATCGATTCGCGTTCGGTCATCTCGACTGTCTTTCCATTACCCCTGGGCGGTTCGGCGCGTTCCGCACTCATTCCGTCATAACCCGCGTGCCGCAGGATTGACGACCCCGTCAACCGCTTGCTTCACAAGGACGATGGGGGAACTCGCGACACGCGCCGATATCGACAGCCTGATGGACTGGTGGAAACTTGCCGGTGTCGACGTGGCGATCGACGAAGCGCCGACCCCTTGGCTGACTGCGAAAAGCGATCCGGCAAAGCCAGTGAAGCCCGACAGGCAGGTTGAGGCTTCACGGCCAGCACCTGTCGCCGTTGCTCCAGCAGATTTGCCGCCCAGCCTCGACACATTCGTCGCGTGGTTTGCGCGGGATACCGATGTTCTTTCCCGCTATCCCGTGGCGCGGCGGATCATGCCAGTGGATATCCCTGGAATCGACCTGATGGTTGTCGCCGACGTCCCCGAGGCCGGTGACGTCGAGGCAGGACGACTTCTGAGCGGGGATGTCGGCCTGCTGATCGACAGGATGCTCGGCGCCATGGGCCGTGATCGCGGTTCGGCTCGCCTTGCGACCATCGCTCCTGCCCGCCCGGCGAATGGACGCCTCGACGACACAGAACAGGCGCTTCTCGCGCCGATCCTGCGCCATCACGTCGAACTGGCAGCCCCCAAGAAACTTTGGTTGCTCGGCCGTGCGGCGAGCCGTGCGGTCCTCGGGATGGATGAAACCGAAGCGGCTGGACGGTTGCATAGCGTTAACCAAAACGGGAGCATCATGGACGTCATCGCCACCGTTCATCCGCGCATCCTGTTGCGTGAGCCGAAACTCAAGGCGCGGGTGTGGGAAGATATGAAGCGATTGATCGAGGGACCGACCGCATGACTCTGCGTTACCTGCTTGCCGGAGCCGCGATGACGGGAGTGCTTGCCGCTACCCCTGCCCTTGCCGACGAAGCGCCGGCGATGGTGCCTGCTGTGGCGAGCGTTCCTTTGAGGAGCGGACTTCCGCTGCAACTCGGCCCCAATGCCCGCGCGCAGTACCGGGCGATTTTCGACGATATCAACGCTTCGCGCTGGGCGGACGCCACGGCCAAGCTCGACACCATGCCTGAAGGGCCGCTGCACCCGGTTGCCCGCGCCGCGATCTACACTGCCAAGGGTTCACCCGTCGTCGATGGCAACCAGCTGGCAGCCCTTGCTTCGATCGCGCCGCAGCTGCCTGAAGCACCGACCCTCGTTCGCCTTGCCTCGTCGCGCGGCGTCTATTCGCTTCCTGCCTTGCCGGAAGCACGCACGCTGGGCTGGCTCGGTTCCGCACCACGCCGTGGCCGTACGGCTTCGACGCAGGGCGACCCGATCGCGTCGGCGATGAGCCAGCAGATACTGCAGTTGATCAAGGACGACCGGCCGGCCGACGCCGAAGCGATCGTGATCGGGCAGGAAAGCAGCCTGACACCTGAAGGGCTGACCGAAATGCGCCAGCGCGTCGCGTGGTCGTATTTCATCACCGGCGACGACCAGAATGCCCGCCGCCTCGCCATGACCGCGCAGACCGGCACCGGCCCTTGGGCACCGCAGGCGGACTGGGTCGTGGGCCTCGCCGCCTGGCGGCAGAACGATTACGATGGCGCGTCCACCGCATTTTCGTCGCTGGCGCGCCGATCGAGCGATCCGGAAATGATCGCGGCCGGGAATTACTGGGCCGCGCGCGCCGATATGGTCCGCAAGCAGCCCGACCTCATCCAGCCGCGCCTTCGCGCCGCCGCACGCTATGAAGAAACCTTTTACGGCATGCTGGCCCAAGGTGCGATGGGCCTGAAGCCGATCAAGGATGACGACGGTGCAAGTGCGATCCGCCAGGTTGCCGGCCATCCGAATGTCCGTGCGGCGCTCGCGCTCAGGGAGATCGGTGAAACCGACCGCGCCGATGCGTTGATCCGCTGGCAGGCGCGCATCGGCAGCCCCAACGAACATGCAACGCTGACAGCGATCGCCGGAAAGCTGGACCTTCCCCAAACGCAGCTTTGGCTCGCGCACAACGGCCCCGCGGGTGCCCGCACCACGGCAGAGGGCCGTTATCCGATGCCCGAGAACTGGTCGCCCGACGGTGGCTGGCGGATCGACCGGGCGCTGGTCTTCGCCCATGCGCTGCAGGAATCGAACTTCCGCACCAATGTCGTGAGCCCCGCAGGCGCGCGGGGCCTGATGCAGGTCATGCCGGCGACCGCACAATATATCGCGCGCAAGAAGGGAACGACGTTCACCGGATCGCTGACGTCGCCTTCGACCAATATGGAATTCGGCCAGAGCTACATCGAGCAGCTTCGTGACATGGCGCAGACGCAGGGCCTGCTGCCCAAGGTCATTGCGGCCTATAACGCCGGCCCCGGCCCGCTCGACCGCTGGAACATGAACGCCGCGTCGCAAAAGGATCCGCTGCTCTACATCGAGAGCATCCCCTATTGGGAGACGCGCGGTTACGTGACCATCGTGCTGCGCAACTACTGGATGTACCAGCAACAGGCAGGCGAAAAGACGGTCAGCCGTACCGCGCTTGTACAGGGCAAGTGGCCAAGCTTCCCGACATTGACGAAGGTCGCCGCCGCGGACCAATAAGGCCCGTGATCGATGAGACTTTACCCTTCATTCCCGTTCGGATCGCCGTGCTGACGGTGTCGGATACGCGCGACACCACGACCGACAAATCGGGCGACAGGCTCGTGTCATTGCTGACGGAGGCAGGTCATGTCCTTGCCGGCCGGGCGATCGTTCCCGACGATGTCGACGCACTCGTCACGCAATTCCGGACCTGGATCGACGGCGCTTCGGTCGACTGCGTGATCTCGACCGGCGGGACCGGCGTGACGGGGCGCGACGTGACACCCGAAGCGCTCGACAGCCTGGGTGGCAAGGCGATCCCCGGCTTCGGTGAACTGTTCCGCTGGTTGAGCTATGCAAATATCGGTACCTCCACCATCCAATCACGCGCCTGCGCAGTTGTGGTCGATGGCACCTATATCTTCGCGCTTCCCGGTTCGACCGGTGCGGTCGCCGACGGCTGGAACGGCATTCTCAAGACCCAACTCGATTCACGGCACCGGCCATGCAATTTTGTCGAATTGATGCCACGCCTTCGCGAAATTTGACGGAACACTTCTCTTATCTATGTGTTGGGAGCGTAACGAACTGAAGGAGTTTCCCGTGCGCAAGATTCTTATCGCCGCCCTGATCGCTTCGACCACGCTGCTGGCCGCATGCAACACCGTGAAGGGTGCAGGCCGCGACATCGAGTCGGTTGGACAGGCTGGTTCGGACGCCATCAACAAATAAGGCTGCTGCTTGCGCGATGGGGCAACCGGCCCTATCGCGCTCGCTTTAATGACATCGCCATTTCCTCACCGCGACCTGACCGGGATCGCTGGATTAAGTCCGGTCGCAATCACCTATCTGCTCGACGAAGCCGACAAGTGGGTCGACTATAATCGCGGACATGCGCCGCCCGACCACCGGCTC
>DDFE01000092.1:629-5108 GCA_002336985.1 Sphingomonadales bacterium UBA1936 | reverse complement strand
CATCCTCCGCGCTCGCCGCGACCGCCGGCCTGATCGGCGGTGCGATGAACGCGCTGGCGGGTGGCGGCACGTTCGTGACGATGCCCGCGCTCATCGCGTTGCAGTTGACGTCTCCGGTCGCCAATGCCACCAGCAATGTCGCACTACAGCCTGGCGCGATGTCGGCGGCCTGGGGGTTTCGCAAAGGCCTTGAGCCGCTGGGCGGCATTTCGATCCGGACGATGTCGGCAATAACCTTCGTCACGGGACTGGCTGGCAGCGTGTTACTGGTCATCACACCGACGCGCACGTTCGACATCATCATACCGTGGCTGTTGCTGGTCGCGTTTCTCGCGATCACCTTCGGCAAGCGCGCGGCCGCGTGGCTGCATGAACGGGTCACCATCGGCACGCGCACGTTCCTGGTCGCGCAGGGGTTGCTGGGCCTTTACGGCGGCTATTTCGGCGGCGGCGTGGGGATCATGACGACGGCGACCTATGGCCTGCTCGCGGGCATGCCGCCGCATCGAATGATGGCCGCACGCACGCTGATGCTGGCGATCGCGAATACGGCTGCCGCATTCGTGTTCATCGGGTTCGGGATGGTACGGTGGTGGCTATGCCTGCCCATGCTCGCCGGCGCGATCATCGGCGGATGGCTGGGCGCCAAGGTCGGCAACCGGCTGCCACCCGCGGCCATACGCCTGTGGACGCTGATCGTGACCGGCGCGACGACGATCGTATTTTTCATGCGGGCGTACGCGTAACTTTTTCGCCCTTGCGCGCGTACCTGCGTTGCGCGACGTTCGTGCAAGGAGACAGGTCATGGGCGAAGGGCAGGAAGTCCGCGGCGGCGATCTGGTCAAACGGCACCGGCTGTTCACCCGTGTCTGGCACTGGGTGAATGCGGTCGCCGTATTCGTCATGCTGATGTCGGGCCTGATGATCTCCAACGCGCACCCGCGGCTCTACTGGGGCGAATATGGCGCGAATTTCGACCGGCCGTGGCTCGACCTGAACCATTACCTGCCCGGCGGGCGCTTTCCTGGCTGGGCCACGATCCCTTCGACCTATAGCCTGGCTGACGGGCGACTGTGGCATCTCGCCTTCGCCTGGGTCTTCGCGTTCGGATTCCTTGCGTTCCTCATCGTCGGGCTGGTCAACCGGCACATCCGCCGCGACCTGTCGCTGAAGAAGGGCGAACTCGCGCCCCGGCACCTGCTGGCCGAAGTCGTGCATCATGCGCAACTGAAGTTTCCAACCGGCGCGGCGGCGCTGAATTATAATACGCTGCAGAAGATCACGTACATCCTGGTCCTGTTCGTGATATTTCCGACTCTGATTTTGACGGGCCTGTGCCTGCAACCCGGCCTGTCGCCGCTGACCGGCTGGGCGATCGACCTGTTCGGCGGGCGGGCGACGGCCCGGTCGGTGCATTTCATCTGCGCAGGGCTCGTCGCGCTGTTCATCGTGGTGCATCTATTGCTGGTGATATTGGCGGGGCCGATCAACGAAATACGTTCGATGGTAACCGGCTACTTCCGCATCCCGCCCGACCCTGCGCCGAAGCCAGAACCGCTACCCGACGGAGAGCCGGCATGAGCGGCATCATTACCCGACGCGCACTGGTCGGTGGTGCGGTCGCGGGCGGCGGGCTGATGCTGTCCGGCTGCGATGCACTGGGTCGCAACGAGCATTTCCGGCGGGCCCTCAGGCTGGGTGAAGGCGCCAACTACGCCGCGCACCGCGCGCTGGTCGACCGGATGGCGCTCGCGAAGGAATTCGCGCCCAACCAGCGCTCGCCGATCTTCCGCGCGAACGGCACGCGCATGCCGGTCGGCGACGTCTATGCCCGTCATGTCGCCACCGGCTTTCGCGACTGGACGGTTGTCGTGGATGGTTTGGTCAATCGCCCGATGGTGCTGCCCATCGGACAAATCCGGTCTATGCCCGCGCGTACGCAGATTACGCGCCATGACTGTGTCGAGGGATGGAGCGCCATCGCCAGGTGGACCGGTGTGCCGGTGAAACTGCTGCTGGATAGCGCGGGACTGCGGCCGGAGGCGCGGTTCATCGTGTTCCACTGCGCCGATGCCAACGACGGCACGCCCTATTACGAATCCTTCGACCTGGTCGATGCGTTCCACCCGCAGACGATCCTCGCCTGGAACCTCAACGACCAGCCGCTGCCGGTACCCAATGGCGCGCCCCTGCGCCTGCGGGTCGAACGGCAGCTGGGTTACAAGCACGCCAAGTACGTCCAGCGCATCGAAGCGGTCGCCGATCTGAAAAAAATCTACGGCGGAAAGGGTGGATTTTGGGAGGATGTTGCCGGATACGAATGGTACGCGGGGGCGTAACCAGGACGAGTACCGAATGTCCCTTTTCGACCGTTTCCTCTCGAACATGATCAAGAATGGGGTGCTTACCGTCACCCTCCACGACGGCCAGGTCCGCAAGTACGGGACCCCGGCCGAAGGCTATCCCGATATCGCCGTCCGCATGGCGGATTCGCGGGTCGCGCGCGACATCGCGTTGAAGCCCGAACTCGGTGCGGGCGAAGCTTATATGGACCACCGCCTGATCGTCGAAAACGACGACATCATGGGCCTGTTGACGCTGATCCGGCTCAATGCGCCATGGGAAGACGGTCTGGAAATCGCCGACGCACACCTCGTCAGCCGGCTTTGGGGCCAGTTGAAGGGCAAGCTCGACCGCTGGAACTGGGACGCGAAGTCGAAAAGGAACGTCGCGCATCACTACGACCTCGACGACCGGCTCTATGACCTGTTCCTCGATGAAAACCGCCAATATTCCTGCGGTTACTTCCGCGAGCCCGGCAACGACCTCGATACCGCGCAGCGCGACAAGATGGCGCATATCGCGGCGAAACTCGACCTGCATCCGGGCATGCGCGTGCTCGACATCGGATCGGGCTGGGGTGGGATGTCGCTCTATCTGAACAAGCATTTCGACGTCGACGTGCTGGGCATCACCCTATCCGAAGAACAGCTGAAGTGGTCGCGCGCGAGCGCCGAGAAAGCGGGTGTCGCCGACCGGGTGAAATTCGAACTGGTCGACTATCGCAATGTCACCGGCACGTTCGACCGGATCGTGTCGGTCGGCATGTTCGAACATGTCGGGCCGCCGCATTACAACGCCTTTTATCGCAAGTGCCGGGACCTGCTGACCACAGACGGCGCGATGCTGCTCCACACCATCGGGCGCATGGGAACGCCCGGCTTTACCGACGAATGGGCGTCGAAATATATTTTCCCGGGCGGCTATGCGCCCTCGCTCAGCGAAATGACGGCGGCCAGCGAACGCTACCTGATCCAGACCGACTGCGAGACGTGGCGGCTGCATTACGCCTGGACATTGCGCCACTGGTACGCGCGGATCATGGCCAACCGGGCGGAGATCGAGAAGGTCTATGACGCCCGTTTCTTCCGCATGTGGCAGTTCTATTTCGCGGGCTGCACCAGTGCGTTCGAACATGGCGTGCTGTGCGTCTACCAACTGCAATATGCGAAAAACCGCCGCGCCCTTCCCGTGACGCGCGATTACATGCACAAGATCGAGGACGAATTGCGGAGAAGATAGCGCGATGAGCGGGGGGCTCGAAGCTGCGGGAGACACATTGACGGGCGGCATTCTTGCGTCCGCCGTCGAACCCGCGCGCGGCCCGTCGTCCGCACGCGAGGGCACCTGCCTCAACTGCGGCAACGCCGTTCACGGTGCCTATTGCGCGCAATGCGGACAGGCGACGAAGCTGCACCGGACGCTCGGGTCGATCGGCCATGACATCCTGCACGGCGTCTTCCATTTCGAGGGCAAGATCTGGCGCACGCTGCCGATGCTGCTGTTCCGGCCGGGCACGCTGACGCGGCGCTATGTCCACGGCGAACGCGCGCGATTCGTGTCGCCGTTGGCGCTGTTCCTGTTCACGATGTTCCTGATGTTCGCCGTCATCCATGCGCTGGCGGGCGAGTTCACCTTGCCGGAAGCGACGCCTGCAGATCTCGCCAAGACCCCGCTGCAGATCGCGCGCGAACTGAACGCGGCAGACGGGCGGGCGAAGGCGCTGCGCGCAGACATCAAGCAAGCTGAAAAGGCTCAACTGCCGACGGAGAAGCTGGATCAGGCGCTCGACCTTATCGAAACCCGGATCGACAGCCTGAACGAGGCGCAGAATGCGAAGATCAGCAAGAAACCCGGCGTCGTCGGGTTCAAGACCGGCCTCGCTGCCTTCGACGAGGGCATCAAAAAGGCCAACGGCAACCCGGAGTTGCTGCTCTACAAGCTGCAGTCGAATGCTTACAAATACAGCTGGGCGCTGATCCCGCTGTCCATCCCGTTCGTATGGCTGCTGTTTTTCTGGCGGCGCGACCTGCATCTCTACGATCACGCCGTGTTCGTCACCTATTCGCTGACGTTCATGAGCCTGCTGACAATCGTGCTGACGATCTGGGCGTTCACATGGACGCCTCTACCCTGGGT
>DDFE01000092.1:0-547 GCA_002336985.1 Sphingomonadales bacterium UBA1936 | reverse complement strand
GCCTTGGGCGGTGCCGGAGGCGCCAGCGGCATCATCGTCCGCATCTTCACGCGAAATGCCTCGCGCGCGGCCTTGCGTTCTTCCGGGCTGATCGTCCCGTCCTTGTTGGTGTCGGTCGCGTCGAAGCGTTCGAGGGCGCGCTTGACCGCATCCGCGATCACGATACCCTTACTTTCGCCCTGTGCCATCACCATGCCGTCCTGACCGTGCATCATGATGCGCATGCGCTCGATACGCTTGTGTCCGTCGGGCTTGCCCGGAGGCGGCATCATCGCTCCGTCGGGGCCTTCGTGGCGCTCGATGCGGACGATGCGCTCGTCCATATTATGCTCTTTCGCACGATAGGCGTCGAATTCGGCGCGGCTGATCGCGCCGTCCTTGTTCGTGTCCATCGCGGCAAAACGCTCGTCGGCGTGCTCCTTCATGCGCGCATCCGCGAACGCACGCATCTCTTCGGGTGAAACGGTGCCGTCCTTGTTCGCGTCGAGTTTGCCGAGTCGTTCCTTGACCCGCGCCTCGACACCGCTGCGCGTTTCCGGCGGCGTCT
>DDFE01000080.1:2503-12084 GCA_002336985.1 Sphingomonadales bacterium UBA1936 | reverse complement strand
CAGCACGATCGCGCCGAACAACAGGCTGAAACCGACTACGGTGAAACCCAGCGGCCACAGCATCTCCGGCGCGATGGCCGACCCCCGCAAGGTAATAGACGGCGCCTGGTGCAGCGTGTTCCACCATTCGACGGAATATTTGATGATCGGAAGATTCACTGCCCCGACCAGTCCATAAATGGCGGTAACGCGGCTGACGCTGCCGCGCTCGCCGCTACGTGATGCAAGCGCGATATAGCCGATGTACAGGAACAGCAGGACAAGTACCGACGTCATGCGCCCGTCCCATTCCCAGGGCGTCCCCCATGTCGGGATACCCCAGATCGACCCCGTCGCGAGGCAGATTGCCGTGAACATCGCCCCCGGCAGAGCGATAGCGCGGGCAGCGACGCCCGATAGCGGATGACGCCAGACCAGTTGGGCCAGGCTTGCGATCGCAATGCCGCTCCACCCCGCCATCGACAGCCATGCTGCGGGTACGTGGATGTACAGGATGCGCACCGTCTCGCCCTGCAGATAGTCGGGGGGCGTCAGGAAAAGCCCCGCGAAACTGCCGAACGCGATCAGCAACGCGCCGGTCAGGCCGAAGATCGCCGTCAATGGCCGGGCAATGCGCAGGAATTTCGCCGGATTTGCGTAAGCGTGCATGATCGCTGAGCGCCCTAGCGCACCCGCTGTCCCATTGGAAAGCGACTAAAGACTAACGCCCGATCAGCTTTTGCGCCATGCGGTCGGCAACACGCGCGGGCGTATCGCCTGTTGCGGCGCTTTCTGCCCAGATCGCTTCCAGCCGGTCGGGGATCGCCGCGACCTTGGCATCGACTTCGGCGTCGCCGCCCGGGAGCACGGTCCGCAGGACGCTGATGATGCCGCCGCCGTTGATGACGTAATCGGGGGCATAGAGAATTCCGCGCGCTGCGAGCGCCGCGCCTTCGGCTTCGGTCGGCAGCTGATTGTTCGCGCCGCCGGCGACTGCTCCTACCCGCAGGTTGGCGATGACGTCGCTCGTCAGGATTGCACCGAGCGCGCAGGGGCTGAAAACATCGGCTTCGACCGACAGGATCGCATCGGCATCGACTGTTCGGGCACCGAGTTCCGCTGCGAGCGCAGCCGCCCGCGCGCCATCGACATCGGCCAGCGTCAACTTCGCACCGTCCGCCGACAGCCGTCGCGCCAGTCCGCCGCCGACGCTGCCGAGGCCCTGCACAGCGATGTGCACACCGGAAACACTATCCTTGCCCAATGCACGTTTCACCGCGGCCTTGACACCGAGGTAGACGCCGAGCGCCGTCGACGGGCCGGGATCTCCGCCCTGCCCCGGCAGTCCCGCGACATGCTTCGTCACGAGCGACAGCGACACCATGTCCGCCTCGCTCATCCCCACGTCCTGCGCCGTGATATAGCGGCCGCCAAGGCTGTCGACGGCGCGCGCGAAGGCGTCGAGCATCATCGGCGTCTTGGTACCGTCTGGATCGGCGAGGATCACCGCCTTGCCGCCGCCCGCGGGCAACCCCGCCATGGCATTCTTGTAGCTCATGCCGCGCGACAGGCGCAGGGCGTCGGTGACGGCGCTTTCTCCATCGGCATAATGCCAGAATCGCGTCCCCCCCGCTGCCGGTCCCAGCGCCGTCGAATGGATCGCAACGATCGCCGACAGCCCGCTCGACCGGTCGTGAAACAGGTGAACGCCCTCGTGAGCGTCGAAATCAGGCAGGTCCATGGGGGCAGTCATCGGTCGCTCCGCAGCTGTAATTTAATTACCAGATAGCGAAATATTATATCTCGCTCAACCGCCTGTTCCAGTCTTCGGTCCGGAAATTAAGCGGGAGCGCTGGGGCGATCGACGGGGATTGAACCCGCAACCTCCGGTACCACAAACCGGCGCTCTAACCAATTGAGCTACGATCGCCACACAAGGAAGCGCGCGACGCCCTAGGCACCGCGACCGGTCACCGTCAAGCTAAAGTGCGCCGGTCAGCCGGATGATATAGCCCGACGGCCCGGGCAGGAACCCCGCAGCCGCGAGTTTTGCGACCGTCGCCTGGTCCGCCGCACGGACGATGAGTTCGCCGCGCCACTTGCCGTCGCTGTCGATCCGTATGTCCAGCCGCTCCATCCCCGACTGCCCGACCAGCGGCACCAGCAACAGATGTCCGTCGCAACGAAGCGTTCCGGACATTCCCCCTGGCAAGGTAATGCCGCCGATGTCTCCCCCGACCACGGCGCGGACATTTCCCGTGGCCTCGGCACATTGTTTTCCGCCGAACAATACGGTTGCGTCATCGAGGACGAGTTGAGCAATCGGCAATGGCTTCACGCGCACCGCAGCTTCGATCGGACCGGTGCCATGGGCGATGCCGAAGCTTGTGGCCGTCGCGACCAGCGTCCCGCGCAAACGCGCGCTGACGAACTGGAGCCGTGCCTGCCCGGTCAGGAGCGCAAGCGGCAATAGTCTGACGCGGGTATCGCCCAGCGGCAGTCCGGCCAGTTGCGCATCATGGAGAGTTCCGGACCAGATCGTCCCTGTCGCCGACCGTGCGCTAAGGCCCGAATCGCGCGGGATGACCAACGGCAGGGTCGCCGACAGCGGAAGCTGGATGACCAGCATGGCGAGTGCAGCCATGACGATGAGCGCAATCCGCGCGCGCCGTGTCACCGCCCCCTCATCCGGACGACGCCCTCGACCGCAAGTGTCGCGTCGCTGTTCGTACGCAGCATCAGCTTGTCGACGATGATCCCCTGTTCCTCGAGCGCGCGCAGCCAGGTGAACAGCGCCTGCGCCCGCGCGGACGAAATGGCGATCGTGACCAACTCGCCCTGTCCGTCGAGGCGCGAGAGCGTAAATCCATTGGCTTCGGCGGCCTGCCCCACCGCGACCGGCAATGTGACGCCCAAGGCAGGCGGCGCAGTTCGGCGTGCCCGATTCAAACCGTCAGCCGCTGCAGCGATCCGTCCAGCGTCCAGGCTGGCTGCGTTCAGCCTGATCTCGGCCGTTTCACGACCCGAATTGATCGGCCGGATCACCGCCAGCCACAGCATCAGGAAACCCAGCAGCGCGAACATCACGCCCAACAGCCAGCGTTCCCGCTGGTCGCGTCCCATCCACCAGTCGCGCGCGGCAGCGATCATCGCGCNNAGTTCGACGTTGGGCGTCGCATTGACGGCAGTGGCAAACGCGCTGGCAAGCGGCGTGAAGCCGCCGCCGGCGCCCTCCACGGCAGTCAAGCGTGCCTCGACCTGCAATGCGGGGTCAGTGACCACGGTACCCGGGGGTAACAGGGCGGCAGCACGAGACCGGTTATCGGCTTCGATCCTACTTGCCGTCATGTTCATCCGCACGATCAGGGCGATCTGGATCGCCAGGACCAACAGCCCCACGATAAGCGCCATGACGGCAAAACGCCGCAGCCTCGCTTCGTCAAAGGCCAGGTTTCGCCGCTTGGCAAACGGCCCCTGGCGCAGGTCGGCATTGACCCCGTCGACACTGCGCACCAGCGCCTGCTCCACAGCCGGCCGGTCGAAGGTCACGATCTGGCTATCCCCGACAACGATACGCGACAGCACGTCGTCGTCGAGCAGCGCGGCATCACGCCCCCGCACGATGGTTTCCTCGTCGAATGTTGCGCGGATGAAGCCTGTTTCAGGGATGGGCAGTAGAAGTGGTGCCGCCAGCAAACGGTCGGGATCGAGCCCCACATCCGCCAGCGAGACAAGGCGCTGGGTGACACGCGCCGCCTCGATCGAAACGACTGTCCGGTTGCCATCCTCGTCCGCGGGCCCCGCAGCGACGTGCAACGCCTCGACCGGCGTCAAGCTGTGATCGGCCATCGCGAGCCGCGCGGCGGCATTCGCCTGGGCATCGGACAGGTCCGGCAGCAGCAGGGATCGGACGGTCACGTCGCGGGCAGGCACGATTGCGACAACCGTTTCGTCATCCCCCGCGGGCAGCGCCCCGGCGATGTCCTCGCCGCGTCCGGTTACGCGCCCATCCGCGGTGCGCACCCATCGGCCACTTTCGAAGACGACAAGCGCGCTCAAGACGGTTCCCCATAGCTGCGCCGCGCAAGCTTTGCAGGTTTGAGCGCGGCATCGATCAGCGCGTGCTCTTCGAATTCGGCATCGGCGAGTTCGACCGTAATCGCAAGGTCGAACCAGCGTGTGGTGAGCTTAATCTGGCCGCGCGTGTCGTCAGTAGGCGGCGTGGCGGTCAAAGGGGGCAGGTTCCAGAACGTCGAAAGCGATTCCCAGCCCCGCAACGGACGCGCGTCGATTGCCTGGGTTGCGCGCGCCGGATCGAGATCGGGAAGGAGCATCGACAAGAGCGGCGCCTGGTCGAGGCGCAGCGTGTTGACATTGATCGTCGTAAGATCGGTTATGGGGAGCGCGCAGATATAAGGGCGGACCCGCGTGTAATAAGCACCGGTCATCCCGGCGACGACGCGCAATTCGCTGACATCGCTCATCAGTGTGTTGGCGGTGCGCCGGGCGGTCGGGCCTGTGCCATAGGCTCCATCCTCGGCCCCGCCGGGTATGGGTACACCGTCGGTGTCGATCCAGTCGGCGGCAGCGTTTGCGATGGCGAGTGCGTCCCGTCCGGGAATTTCGAGCAGGGTCATCAGCCGCGCGAACTGATTGATGGCGACTGGGCGCGCTGTCAGCACGCCGTCCGAAGCCTTGTCGACCAGTGAGTTGAGATTGAAGCAATTGCCGCCATCGTCGAGGCGGGCGGTCGCGATGCCGCCATCGATCGGAAAATTAGCCGGTTTACCCGCCCAATCGCCTTCGAGTGTCGTCTTGGCGGCGTCGCGCTGGATCAGGTCGCCGATCCGGTAGCGTGCGACGGTTTCCGCCGCCATGGCATAAGCGCGCGCCTGTTCGATTGCCGCGCCGTTCGACGTCAGATGCGTCGCGAGTTTCATCCGTTCGAGTGCGGCAGCGGCCAAAATCGCCATCACCGAAACGAGCAGCAGGACGGTGAGGAGCGCCGCGCCCTCTTCTGACCGGCGGCGTATCATGGGTATGCCGGTCCCGCGACGAAGGCCAGAGTGACCGGCTTTTGCTTTGCGCGCGTGATGGTCAGTTCGACCGCGGCTGGCATGGATCCGAGCAGCGCATTGTCCCAGCGCGGACGCCACTCACCCTTGTCGTCGCGGTAGCGCGTCGAAACGGTCGCGACATCGTCGGCGAGCACAATGGTCGCCGCCGGGCTGTTGCCATCGATATCGCGATAGCCGCGGCGTTCGAGCCGGCCCTGCTCCAGCACCAGGTCCACACGCTGAACACCCGCCCGCATGACGCCATCCGGATTTGCCCAGCCGCTGCGGACATAACCCATGACCAGCGGGTTGCTCGACCCGTCATTACCCGTGAAGGCGCGGAGGATGGTACCGTCGCCACTACGCGCCATGCGGGGCACGATCTGCGCGAAATCATTGGCGAGGAGCACCGACATCCGGCGCAGTCCGCCGGTCGTCTCCAGCTCCCGTGTCGCTGCCGCCTGCGCACGCACTCCGACACTGAGCAAGGTAACGCCTGCCCCCGCGAGCAGCGCGAAGATGAATAGCGCCACCATCATTTCGACAAGCGTGAAGCCGTGTTCGGCGGAACGCCGTGAAGATTTGAAGCCGTCCCCGTGCGCCGTCATTGCGCCGCCCTCGCAATGGAAAGACGCGTCAGGGTACGGCCCGCTTCGTCGGCCACCTGAAGATCGATCCGCGCGATACGGACATCGTCGGTGCGGGTTACGCTGCGCGTCCAGTGCCAGGTCGCGCCGCCGTTGACGACGCTGCCGGTATCGTCGCCGAAGGCGGGTGGGCGCGGCGAAGTCAGGATATCGACGGCGAGGTTGCGCGCGACGATCTGTGCCATCGTCGTATCGGCCAGCCGGGCGGTGCCGGTCAGGGTCGCGCCTTCGAGGCGCAGCAGTGCGAGCGCAGCAAGGCTGAAGATCGCGAGCGCGACCATCATCTCGATCAGCGTGAATCCGCGGCTATCGGACGACACGGGCCGCTCCGTCTCCGGGAATTTCAACGCGCGCGACCTGGCCGCCACGCGCGAGTTCGATCGTCATCGGATCGGCAACGGTACCAGTCGAATCGAAAGTAATCCGCCCGTTCGGCGCAACGATCCCTGTACCCGCTATCCATGCGACCGGCCGCATCGCGCGGTCGCCGGCGGGTTCCCATCGGCCGCGGATGCGACGTTCGACCGCGCTCCCGGTCGTGTCGATCCGGATGCTCATTGCGCGGCCTTGGAGGATGGCGTCGTCACGAACGGCCAGGGCACGCGCAGCGAAGCGCTCGGCCTCCTGCGTCACCTGACCACGCGGATCGGGGATGGCCAGAACTACAGCGGCAGACGCCAGACCGATGATGACGAGCACCACCATCAACTCGACAAGCGTGAAGCCGTGCTCGGCGGAACGCCGCGAAGGCTTGGGGCCGTCGGCGTTACTGCCAGCTGCCGATATCGGCATTCTCGCCCTCGCCGCCTTCGACACCGTCGGCGCCCAGTGTGTAGATGTCGAAAGTGCCATGCTTGCCGGGGTATTCGTANNGGTGTGTAACGGCTCGGGTCGGTCAGCGAAGGTGGTGCCGCCATCAACGCGCCAAGGCCATCGCTGGTCGACGGGAAGGTCAGGTTGCTCAGGCGATAGAGTTCCAGCGCCTGGTCGAGCGCGGCAATGTCGGCTTTCGCCTTTTGCGCATTCGCCTTGCCGATGTTGGGTAGCACGGTGAGCGCGACGATGGTCGCGAGCAGGCCGATGATGACGATCACGACCATCAACTCGACAAGAGTGAAGCCTTCTTCCGCAGCCGTTTTCCGTTCGATCTTGCGCATTACACTCCCGCCAGGCTCTCGAGTTGAAGGATCGGAAGGAGAATGGATAGCACGATTGCCGCGACCACGCCCCCCATGATGACGATGATGGCCGGTTCGAGCAGCGACAGCGCCGACGTCGTGAACGTGTCGAACTCGCGTTCGAGATAATCTGCAGCGCGCTCGAGCATCGTGTCGAGCTGACCCGAAGCCTCGCCGGATGCAGTGAGGTACACCAGGAGCGGCGGGAAGATATTTGCGCGGCGCAGGGCGGCGGACAGGCTGCCGCCACCACGTACTGCCGTTACGATGTCGTCGGATGCCGCCTTGAGCGCGCGATTGTGGATCGTGGCGGCGGTCAGGGTCAGCCCTTCGAGCAACGGCAACCGGCTGCCGACCATCGTCGAAAGTGTTCTTGCCATGCGCGCAGCATGGAGGTCGCGGGTCAGGCGACCGATCAGCGGGATGCGCAGCCACATCGTGTCGAACCGCAGCCGGATCGCGGGATCACGCAGCGCATAGCTCGCACCGACCATAGCCAGGCCTATCGCCAGCGCGAAGGCCCACCAGTAATTCGACAGCAGCCACGAAATGCCGATCACGATCCGCGTCAGCAGCGGCAATTGCTGCCCGACGTTATCGAATTGCTCGACGACCTTGGGAACGACGAAGATCATCAGCGACATGACGACGAGCGTGGCAACCACCGCCAGCACGATGGGATAGGCGACCGCAGTCAGGATCTTCGCGCGCATCGCCGCCTGGCGTTCGAGGAGACCGGCCAACCGTTCGAGGATTTCGGACAGCGTTCCCGCCCCCTCACCCGCCGCGACCATCGCGCGGTAGAGTGGTGGAAAGCTTTTCGGTTCGCGTGCCATGGCGTCGGACAGGCGGCGACCCTCGACGACGCCGGCGTGGACGCGGTCGAGGATCGCGCGGACATGATCGCCCTCGGTCTGGCGTGCGACCGTACGCAGCGCTTCTTCGAGCGGCGTCACCATGACGAGCGTTGCGAGTTGCCGCGTGAACAGAGTCAGCGCCTTCGAACTCAACCGCCGCCCGCCGCGTAGTGCGGCAAAGGACGCAAGCGGCGCCGCGCGTGGAGTGCCGGGTGCGGCGGCGTCGAGCTTTACGACGAAGAACCGCTTTGCCGCTAGTTTGGCACGAGCTTCGTCGATCCCGGCCGCCGCCAGCGATCCGCGCCGTTCCTTTCCGGCGATGTCGATGACGGTATAATCGAAATCAGCCATCGTCACCGGTGCGCCGCGCGATGCGCACCGCCTCCTCGGGCGTCGTTTGCCCTTCGATCACCAGGCGGCGCACGGCCGTCGTCAGGTTGGCGGTGCGTGCAAAGGCATGGCGACCGATGGCAACTTCGTCCGCGCCCTCGTTGATCAGGCGGCGGATCGTATCGTCGATACGGATCGCCTCGAACACGCCGATCCGGCCGCGATAGCCGGATCCGCCGCACGCCTCGCAGCCGCCGGGTTCGTAGACGGTCGTGCCGGGCTCCAGCGCCAGCAGCGTCGCAAGCGCTGGACTGGCGGGTTCGGCGCGTCGGCACACGTCGCACAGCTTGCGCACCAGCCGTTGCGCAATGACGGCGCGCAGTGTCGAGGCCAGCAGGAACGGCTCGATCTTCATGTCGCGCATCCGCGTGATCGCGCCGACAGCATCATTGGTATGTACGGTCGACAGCACGAGATGCCCGGTAAGAGAAGCCTGCACCGCGATCTCGGCGGTCTCGCGGTCGCGGATTTCCCCGACCATGACGACGTCGGGATCCTGGCGCAGGATGGCGCGCAGTCCCGCGGCAAAGGTCAGCCCGACTTTCGAATTCACCTGAGTCTGGCCGACTCCGTCGACGGCATATTCTACCGGATCCTCGACGGTCAGGATGTTGCGGCTGCCGTCGTTCAGCATGCGCAGGCCGGCATAGAGCGTGGTCGTCTTGCCGCTGCCGGTCGGGCCCGTAACCAGGATGATGCCGTTCGGCTCCGCGAACGCGGCGCGCAGCAGCGCGTGCGTTTCACCGGTCATGCCAAGCATTTCGAGATCGATCCCGGCGTTCTCCTTGTCGAGGATACGCAGCACGACGCGCTCCCCTGCCCGGCTCGGCAGAGTCGAAACGCGGACGTCGAGGAGTTTTCCTGCCAAGGTCAGCGAGATACGCCCGTCCTGCGGCACGCGGCGCTCGGCAATGTCGAGGCGCGCCATTACCTTGATGCGGCTGACGATGACTGGCGCGACATGCGGTGGCATGCGCAGTGTCTCTCGCAGCACGCCGTCGATCCGCATGCGGACGATCAGGCCGCTTTCATAAGGTTCGACGTGGATATCGGACACACCCTGCCGCACGGCTTCCGCAATGATACCGTTGATCAGGCGGATGGCTGGCGCGTCGTCGGCGGTATCGAGCAGATCCTCGGCGCTCGGAATGCCACCCGCCAGCGCATCGATCTCTTCCGAGCCCATCGCGATCGCCGCGGCTTCGCCATCGGTCACGTAACTGTCGGACAGCAGGCGGTCGAACGCAGGCGGCTCTACCATGGTCACGTCGAACGAACGTCCGAGGTAACGGCGCACTTCCAGAAGGGTCAGCGGGTCTGCGCCAGCGCGCATGGTGACGCTGGGGCGGTCGGCCTCACCGTTCTGGAGCACCACGCCATGGCGCCGCGCAAAAGCATAGGGAATGGTCGCCGGCGCGGTGATGTCGGACGCGCTCATTTGCGGCTTTTCGGCTCCGGAACGGGGCGGATGAC
>DDFE01000080.1:0-2487 GCA_002336985.1 Sphingomonadales bacterium UBA1936 | reverse complement strand
GCGGGTCCGGGCAGCGGTGCGCCCATATAATCGCGCATCAGTTCGTCGATCGACGGTTCCACATCGGGATTTCCGGCCAGTTGCTGCGAACGGATATAGCCATAGCGGCGCTCTGCCACCGCCTGTGCATCGGCCGCAGTACGCAGGATGGTCGGACGGATGAAAACCATCAGGTTGGTCTTGCCCCGCGACTTGCTGCGCGAACGGAACAACTCGCCGAACAGCGGGATGTCGCCCAGCACCGGGACCTTTTCGAGGGTGCGCCGCTCATTGTCGTCGAGCAGTCCGCCGATCGCCATGATCTGGCCGTCGTCGACGGTCATCGTCGTCTGGATCTCACGCTTGTTGAGGATCAGGTCGGACGAATTGTTGGTCACTGCACCCGCGATCGAAGAGACTTCCTGTCGCAGGAACAGCTTGATCGATCCGCCCTCGCCGATCTGGGGCTTCACCTCCAGCTGGATACCGACGTTCTGGCGCTGGACGGTACGGAAAGCGTTGTCGAAATTCCCCGACAGCGCTTCGCCGGTCGTGACCGGGATTTCCTGGCCGACCAGCAATTTCGCTTCCTGGTTATCGAGTGTCACCACCGACGGTGTCGAAAGCAGGTTCGACTGGTTGTCCTGGCTGACAGCATTGATGATCGCACCGAGGTACATGTTGTTGCCGAGGCCGAATGCACCGCCAGCCGTGCCACCGGTCGCCGAGTTGACGGCGTTCAGCGCACCCTGAAGCAGCGTACTGCCGTTCGTGTTGCCGCTCGTCGTTGTCGTAGTCGTGCCGTTGACCGTCGTTGTGGTGGTCGTCCCGCCGCTCAGCGAGTTTTGAAGAACTCCTGCAGCGATCGGGACGATCGGCGGCGTGACGTTCGAATAGGTCGTGAAGGCGCCGCCATTGGGGCCGCCGAACGCTAGCTGGATGCCGAGCTTCTTCGCTGCCGTGTCGGAGATTTCGACGATGATGGCTTCGACCAGCACCTGCTCACGGCGCGAATCCAGTTGGCGGATGACTTCGCCCAGCGTGCGCTGGACATCGGCCGGGGCCGAGATGATGATCGCGTTCGTGCCCTCATAGCGCGCGATGATCGCGGGTGTCCGCGACACGCCGCCGGAGGACCCTTGCGAAACCGGTGCCGCGGATACCGACGGACTGATCACGGGGGCCGCCTGGGCACCCGGCATCGTCCGTGTCGAACCCGTTGATACGACCTGCGGCGTGATCGACGGCGTCTGACCGACAAGGGTTTGCAGAACCGGCAACAGCTTTTCAGCATCAGCATGTTGCAGGAACACGACGCGGATTTCCGATCCCGCCGCTGCACGCTTGTCCAGGTCGGCGATAATGTCGGCGAAGCGCGCAACGGCACGAGCAT
This sequence comes from Sphingomonadales bacterium UBA1936, assembly GCA_002336985.1. GTDB lineage: Bacteria > Pseudomonadota > Alphaproteobacteria > Sphingomonadales > Sphingomonadaceae > Sphingomonas_O. The sequence continues at coordinate 1,115 of DDFE01000080.1, read as the reverse complement.
CGCCGCGGAGAGCGATCGAATTCGAACTATCGATGGGAGAGATCGCGACAGTGCCGCGCGGACCGCCGACTGCGCTCAATGTCTGCAGCGACGTCGCGATCTCGCGAGCGCCCGCATTCCGAAGCGGGATGACCCGTGTGTCGGCGCTGTCATTGTCGATCCGGGCAAGCACCTGCTTTACCCGGCGAACATTGTCCGCATAGTCTGCAACGACGATGCTGTTCGCGGCCGCATTGGCGGTAACCGATCCCTCGCGGCTGACCAACGGCCGAACCGTTTCGACCGCCTGCGCCGCGTCGATTGCGCGCAAGCGGACGATCTCGGTGATGAAACTGTTGCGCGCCGCCCCCGCGGTTCCCACCCGGCCGGGTTGGGCGGCTGCGCCCTCGACCGGCTGCACGCGGAAACTGCCGTTTCCGACCGGAACGGCGACCAGGCCGTTCGCGCGCAGTGTCGACAGGAACACTTCGAAATATTCGGAACGCGAAAGAGCGCGGTCGGTCACGACCGAAACCTTGCCCTGCACGCGCTGGTCGATGATGAATGTGCGGCCTGTCACGCGCGCCGCATCCTGGATGAACGCCCGGATGTCCGCATCTCGCAGATTCAGCATCTGCTGCGCTGGCGCCGCCGTTGCCAATGCCATCGCTGCGATCAGCGCGATCCGCTTCACTTCGCGCCTCCGGCAACGACCGTTACGAGTTTTCCGCCACGATCGACGGTGAAGGTCGTTTGTCCGGGGCTGAGAACGTTCCCCATTGCCGACGTGGCATCCTCGACCGACCGAATTCCAACACCATTGATTTGCGTCACTACGTCACCTTGTTTCAGGCCGGTCGATGCGAACACCGCACCCGTGCCTTTCGGACCGACAACGAAGCCGGTTACCGCGCCCTTCTCCATCCTGGGCGCGAAACTCACGCCGTTCGCCAAGCCCTGCGATGTCAACGCGGGTGCCTGTGTCGGCGGCGGGGGCACGACCTGCATCGGCGCACCCTGCATTTGCATACCGGGAGGCGGCACGCCCGGAGTAGTGCGCAGCGGGGGCGCAGCGGTCTCGGGCGATGTTCCGCCTACCGACTGGTCGAGGAACAGCTGTTCACTCGCCCCGCCCC
>DDFE01000163.1 GCA_002336985.1 Sphingomonadales bacterium UBA1936 | reverse complement strand
GGTCCGGTTTCTTCAATTTCCTGGGCGTGCTGCTTTCTACAGGTGCAGTTGCGTTCGGCATCATCTCCCTGCTGCCGGTCGAATTGATCCTGCAAGTCGGGTCGTCGGCAGGCTTTGCCATGGTATTCGCGCTGTTGACCGCGGCGATCATATGGAATGTCGCGACCTGGTATTTCGGCATCCCGTCGTCGAGTTCGCATACCCTGATCGGCTCGATCATCGGTGTCGGCGTCGCCAATGCCATGCTCCACGGCAAGAGCGGGACCGCAGGTGTCGACTGGACCAAGGCGGCTGAAATCGGTCAGGCACTCGTCGTGTCGCCCCTGATCGGGTTCGGCGTGGCCGCACTGCTTTTCATCGCCATGAAGGTGCTTATCCGCAACCGGGCGCTGTACGAGGCGCCGAAGGGCGACACGCCGCCGCCGTTGTGGATCCGCGCGTTGCTGATCTTCACCTGCACCGGCGTCAGTTTTGCACACGGGTCGAACGACGGGCAGAAGGGCATGGGCCTGATCATGCTCATCCTGATCGGAACCGTGCCGACGGCCTATGCGCTCAACCGTGCGGTCCCGGCGCAATATGAAACGCAGTTCGCGGCCAACACGACTGCCATGAACACGGTTCTGGCATCGCATGGCGGTGGCACACCGATAGTTCCGGTGGCGGCGCGAAAAGAAGTCGAACGCTACATCGCCGACAAGACGATCAAACCGGAAACCGTGCCCGCGATCGGCGGAATGGTGTCGGTCATCGACCGCCAGGTTCGCGAATATGGCTCGCTGGCGAAAGTACCGGCGGCCGCCAGCGAAAACATGCGCAACGACATGTATCTCGCATCCGAAGGCGTGAAGCGGCTGGCGAAAGAAGAAAGCCTTCACCTGACGGCAGACGAGGCAAAGGCCATGGGCACATACCGCGGGTCGCTCGATTCCGGCACGCGGTTCATCCCGCTGTGGGTCAAGATCGCGGTGGCATTTGCGCTCGGGCTCGGCACGATGGTCGGCTGGAAGCGGATCGTGGTGACGGTGGGCGAAAAGATCGGCAAAACGCACCTTACCTATGCGCAGGGCGCCTCCGCCGAACTGGTCGCAATGGGTACGATCTTCGGGGCAGACGCCCTGGGGCTGCCTGTTTCGACAACGCACGTGCTGTCGTCCGGTGTCGCGGGCACCATGACTGCCAACAGGTCCGGGCTGCAGATGGCCACAATCCGGAACCTGCTAATGGCGTGGGTGCTGACCTTGCCGGTTTCGATCCTGCTGTCAGGCTTTCTCTACGTGATGCTGACGGCGATCTTCTGAGCGCGGAGCACGATCCCCCGGAGTCCGACACGGACTTCACTGGCTTCAAGGCGTTGCTGTCGGAGCCAGGACTGATCTGGTCATGCTGTCCCGGCGATGGCGGGATGACGGTCGCACATAACCTGCCTCAGGATCGCTCGGGCTTTTGCTGGCTGCATCTCAACCTCGCCGATGAACGCACGCACGGCTGGCTGGCCCGTCAGAACATGTTTCCGGACGAAGTGGCCGCATTGCTCGTGTCGCGCGAACATCATCCGCAGGCAGCCGCGGAGGACGATGCGATCGGCCTCGTCTTCCAGGATTTCGAACGCGATTTCGATCGCGAGACGGCGGAACTGGGGTCGCTGCACCTCGCGCTCAATCCGCGCATCATGGTCACGGGCCGCTATCACCCGGTGCAGACCGCCGACGTCGTCCGCCGCAAACTGAACCGTGCACCGTCGATACTCGACGAAACAGGCGCGCTGACCATATTGCTCGACAGTGCATCGGGCACATTTTCGACGATGGCCCGCCAGTTGAATGTCGATATGCAATTGGCCGACGACCGTTTCCACAGCGGTCGTACCGACACGGCGGCAAATGACGTCCGCGATCTTCGCCGCCGGGCTGCGCGCATCAACCGCGTGGCGGCGGGCCTGGGTTCGGCGCTTCACAGGATGGAGGAGTTTCCAGATCTTTCAGAAGAAATCCGACAGGTCGTCGACCGTTTCGCCCAGCGTATCGATGGCATCAACAGTGAGATTTCCGGCGTCCAGGCACAGATCCGCGCCCTGCGTGAAGAGTTCGACCTGCTCGCCACGCAAAAGACCAACAGCAATTTGTATTTCCTGTCGCTGATGAGCGCATTGCTGCTCCCGGCGACGCTGGTCACCGGCTTTTTCGGGATGAACACGGGCGGCCTCCCCCTTGCCCAGGATACAGGAGGGACCGCCGGCGCCGCCGTGATCGCGGTCATGTCTTCGCTGGCAACCTGGATGCTGTTGCGCGTTCGTCGCTGACTGTTCAGCCCGGACTGTGCTGGCTTCAAACCCTTAAGGGATGCAGTTGCCCAAGCGCCGCGCCGATGCTGGCGTCGAGATGCGCTTGCCGAAAAGGCTTGGAAACACGCACGATATCGGGCGCAATCAGATCGATCCCCTGATAGCCCGAGACGATCACGACCGCGATATTGGGGTAGTCCGTACGGAGCCGGAGTGCGAATTCCGCGCCGGTCATCCCGGGCATCAGGTGATCGGTAACGACCACGTCAGGTTCAAGCCCGTCGTCGATGGCCGCAAGTGCAGAGTGGGCATCTTCCCGCTCCACGACCTCGAAGCCGAGATCTTCGAGCATGTTGTTCGTGCTCATGCGAACGAGCGCGTCGTCCTCGACCAGCAGCACGCGTCCCCTGCCGCCGCGCGGTAGTTCGTCGGCAGCGGAATGCTGTGCATCGGCCTTTTCCTCAGCAATCACAGGCAGGAACAGCCGGATCGCGGTACCTTTTCCCGGTGCGCTATCGATGGCCAGAACACCGCCAAGCTGGCGGATGAGGCCATCGACCATCGACAGGCCAAGTCCGGTGCCTCGCCCCGGCTCTTTCGTCGTAAAGAACGGTTCGGTAGCCGCGCCCTTTGTCTTCTCATCCATGCCGCTGCCGGTGTCGCTGACGACCAGTTGGACATACGCGCCGTCGCCAAGAACTTCGGGCCGATCGGCCCCGGCCTTTTCCGCCGACACGGTAATCGTTCCGCCATCAGGCGTCGCATCGCGGGCATTCACGACAAGGTTCAGGATCGCCATCTCAAGCTGATGCTTGTCGGCGCGAATGGCGGGCAGATCGGGCGCGGCGCGGGTTTCAAGTGTGACCTGCGATCCGACGCTGCTTGCGAGTAGTCCGCGCAAATCCCCGATCAGTTGAACGGGGTCGATCGCCGCGGTCAGCAGCGGTTGCCGACGCGCGAAAGCCAACAGCCGCTGGACAAGCGTCTTCGCTGCTTCAGCTGCCTCCATCGCAATCCCGGCGGTGCGCAAAATAGCTTCCGGTTTGGCACGGCCGGCAAGAACGAGGTCGAGGCTCGACATGATGGGCGCAAGCAGGTTGTTGAAGTCGTGTGCGACATTGCCGGTCAGCTGGCCGATGACCTCCATCTTCTGCTTTTCGCGAAGGTGGACATGCGCCCGTTCGAGCGCGATCGTGCGCGCGGCGACCCGGTCCTCGAGTTCGGTATTGAGGCGTTCGAGCGATGTCAGGAGACGGCCATTCTCCAGCCCTGCCGAAGCCGCGCGTGCCAGTGCCTCGAGCAGGGCAACTTCGTTTTCGCTGGGCTGCCCCGTCATCGACCAGTAGGCGCCGACCGCCGCTACGGGCTCGGGCCGCCCGATCGGCACCATCAACATGCTGCGGACAAAGGTTTCGCGATAGGCATCGACCGGTACGCGCGGATCGCGGAAAATATCGGGGATCGCCGCCGTCTGCCCGTTCATCATCGCCCAGCCGGACACGCAGGTTTCGGCCGGAAAGCGTTGCCCGGTCCACAAGGGTTCGAAGGAATCCTCCGCGACATAGTGACATCGACCACCCTCGCGCAGGACGACGGCAATGCCGTCTGCGCCCACGACACGGCGGGCCCAGATGCGCAGGACGGCGACAAGATCGTCGAGCGAACGTGCCTGCGAAAGCTGTTCGATCGCCATCGTCGCAGCCGCCCATCGCGCGACAGCCGCCGAGATTTTATCGGTATTTCCCTGCACTACCGGTTCGATCAGGCCATCCGCCATAGTCTTCCTTGAGTTACAAGGGTTTGGTGGATTACTTATTGTCTATAATGGTGAACGCATAGGTGCAGATACTTTCAATTTGGACGGTATTTCCCGCACCTCAAGAACAGCCGGAACTTTTGTGACAAACGCATTTTCACATGGGACCGTTCACCAAGCGGGCGAAGATCTTCAAGCGGCACTCACATCGGCGCCAGTATTGCTCGCGTTGTGGGAAGGCCTGACACCACTTGGCCGCAACGAATTCATCTGCTGGGTCGATGACGCGAAACAGCCCGCGACCCGCCAACGCCGCATCAAGCGGACACTCGAAGAATTGACCGAAGGCAAAAAGCGCCCCTGTTGCTGGGTGGGCTGCATCCATCGCACTGACAAGGCGCCCAGTCCGTGGCAGCAGGCAGTGCTGATCGACGGAAAGAAGAAAGGCCCTCAGTAAATTCTGCCGGCGCGCCGATCGTAAATCCACCGGGGCGCGAATTCGGACCAGGCATTGTCGCTGCCGTTTGCGGTTTTTCTTTTCTGATGGCGCCACGCCGCCCAGGCTAGCCCAAGTTGCATGGGAACACTCATGAGGCCCGCGGCGACCAGGTAGACAACAGGAATAAGATGCGGGTTTGCCATTCGCGCGAAATGCACTGCCACGGCGAATGCATGGAACGCGGCGATCCATAATGTCCAGAACCGGTCGGCATAAAGCGACAGGACGATCAGGCCGGCCAAAAGGACGACATCGATAACCAGGACACCCAGTTCCAGGTCCTTGAACACGAGCGGCGCCACTAGGTTCAGCGCCAGCGTCGCCATCGCGGCACAAAACAACATGATCGCCCCGGCCTGCTCTGGCGGGCCGCCGCGCAAAAATGCGTAGCCGCATGTCACGGCAAGAAGAACATTGAAAAGCACGATGTCCATCGCCTGACCGGACCATCTGGCGAGGGCCCGGTCAAGCTGTCCTTGTTACGATACGATCGAAAGGTCCGGGCGCTGTTGCGCAGCGACGCTGGGCATGCAGCTGTATTCACAACCATAGCCCTTGGTCGGCAGGTTGTGCCGGTCACGGATTTCAACGACTTCGTCATGCGCGGACGCGATCGCCCCCATCGCCTGCACCAGCGTCGATACGCTTTCGGAAGCGGCGACGAGCGCGGGGTGGATTTCGCCCTGCGTCAGACGTGCGTCCTTGCGGCCCTCGACTGCCGCGATGATGAATCGTGCCGCCCCGACGATTGCCGCATCGATCGAATGTTCCGTGGGGAACAGCTCTTTTGCGACCCGTTTGCCAGCTTCAATCTTCTTGTCGATCATGGTCCCACCTCGTCCGGTCGCCCGGACAGGCGACCTTTATTGTTTCGTCGAACCGACCGAGGTCGAGAGCCACGCCAACCCGCCTGCCAGAACCCCGAAGGCTGACAGGATGAACGCCGTGATCAACGCAATCCAGATGACGCGCTGCCAGGGTCCAAGGTCGTTGTGTCCGCTTCCCCGCTTGCGAAACGGCATCGAGAATTCGATGGGAGGTTGATCTGCGGCGTTGGCCGCGGCGCCCCCCGATCCGTAATCCCGTTGCCAGTCCGCTATCGGCGGGGACATTGGTGGCGCGGTTTGGACGGTGGCGAGAAGAGCCTGCGCGAGGCCCGGCCCATCATGGGCCCCCTCCATCTGTTCGAGGATACGGGCCGCGTCGATGCGTCGCGACACGCCAAGTTTCGCCATAGCGGCCTTGATGTCTTTGCTCGCGCGCTCCGGCGATATGGCGATCAGCCGGGCGATCTCCTTTGTCTCATAACCCTTGAGCACCAGACGGAGGCACGCGCGCTGCCGTTCCGTCAGTGTCGCGGCGCGCGCGGTCGTTGCTTCGTCGGTCGTCCCCATTGGCCATCGTGTATGGCGTCATCCAGCGGGATGGTAAACGCTCTTCCCCCCGCGCTTCTCCCCTCCTATCACCGCCGCCATGCCCACCCCGCAGATTTCCCGCCGTTCCCTGCTTGTCGGCGGGGGCGTGGGGGTTGGCCTGATCGTCGGTTATATGTTGTGGCCGCGCGTTTATGCGCCCGGTCTGAACACTGCACCGGGCGAATACATATTATCTGGATTCGTGAAAGTCGGTGCCGACGGCCATGTCACGATCGTCGTGCCGCAGGTCGAATTGGGTCATGGCGTCTTCACGGGCCTCGCACAGATCGTGGCCGACGAACTCGGTGCCGACTGGCGCACAGTCGCGGTCGAGGCGGCTCAGCCCGGCAAGTCCGGTACCAACGCCATATTGGCACATGAATGGGCCGACGGGCTTGGCAATTCGGGCTGGACTATCGGCACCTGGCCTGACGCCGGCAGCTTTTCCGCAACCGGCGGATCGACCAGCGTCCGCGCGTTCGAAAGCCGTTTGCGCGATGCAGGTGCGGCGGCACGGGCGCTGCTCTGCTCGGCAGCGGCAAAGCGCTGGGATGCGGATTGGCAGGCGTGCGAAACGCATGACGGCTTCGTCTGGCATGGCGACGAGCGCATGCGGTTCGGGGAAGTCGCAGCGGATGCCGCAAAACTCTCCGTCCCTTCGGGCATCGCCTGGCGCAGCGGTAGCGAAAGCCGGTTGGTTGCACAGGAACTGCCACGGATCGACTTGCCGTCGAAAGTCGATGGCAGTGTCAACTTCGCCGCTGACATCCGACTGCCCGACATGGTCTATGCCTCGATCGCCGAAGGGCCCATCGGCGATGCGACGGTCAAGCGCGTCAACGAGGCCGCGGCCAAGCGCGTGACGGGCGTTCTGGACGTCGTGAAAACGGATCGCTGGGTCGCTGTCGTCGCGACCAACTGGTGGGCGGCCGACCGGGGTCTCGCCGCCGCCGCACCGCGTTTCGATGTGGCCGGCACGCTGGCGGGTGACCGCCATATCGCAAAGCGGTTGGAAGCGGCGCTCGACGATCCCGGTACGCGTCTTTCGGCGTCAGGAGACGTGGGTGCGGCATTCCGCGGGGCGCAGGTGCTGACGCAAAGCTACTCCGCTGGCCTCGGCGCGCACGCCGGAGTCGAAACCGCAAGTGCGACGGCGTTGCTGAAGAACGGGACGTTGCAAATCTGGGCCCCCACGCAGGTCCCCGGACTTGCAGCGGAAGCTGCGGCACGGTCAGTCGACATGCCCGTTTCGTCTGTCATCATCCACCCGATGATGGTCGGCGGCAGTTTCGGCGCACGTTATGAACACGGGGTCGTCGGGCCGGCGGCTTTCCTGGCCAAGAAGCTGGGACGGCCGGTGCAGGTGATGCGTTCCCGTTCCGAAGAGATGCGACGTGACATGTTCCGCGCACCCGCCGCCGCACGCATGGCAGCGCGGGTCGAATCCGACGGTCGCATTGCTGCCTGGTTCGCACAGGTCGCGGCGCCCGCGACGCTGCACGAGATGCAGGCGCGGCTGGGTGACGGGAAATCGCCGCACGAGGCACTGGCCGCAGCGAGTGAAAAAGCCGAGCCTGCGGCCATCGCGGGCATGGCGCCCCCCTATGACATCCCGGTCCATGCAGTCGATCATCATCCGGTGTCGATCGGCATCCCGACCGGCGACTGGCGCGGCCGGGCGCATGTCGCCAACGCGTTTTTCCGCGAATGCTTCATCGACGAGATCGCGCACACCGTGGGCAGCGAGCCGTTCGGCATCCGCATGGGAATGCTCAACGGAAATCCGCGCCTCGCCCAATGCCTGACCAAGGTTGCAGCCACTGGCGGGTGGCAGGGGGGCGTGAACGGCACCAACCAGGGCCTTGCCTGTCACACCATGGCGGGCAGCCATATCGCGGTGATGGTGGAGGCCCGCCGCGAGGGTTCGCAGATAAAGGTCGACCGCATTTTCGCCGTTGCCGACGTTGGCCGCATCATCAATCCGGGTATCGTGCGGGCGCAGATCATCGGCGGGCTGGTTTTCGGCATGTCGGCTGCAACCGGGGCTCCGGTGACGATCGAACGCGGCCTGGCGGGACCGGCGCGGTTCGGCGAGTTGCGCCTGCCCCGCATGGCCGATTGCCCGAAGATCGAGGTCGAACTGATCATCAGCCGTGAGGAACCGGGCGGCGTCGGTGAATTATCCGTGCCAGCGGTGGCACCAGCGATCGCGGGCGCACTTTTTGCGGCAGCAGGTGTACGCTACCGGCAATTGCCGCTGATCTTGGCGTGATGACGCTTCCTGCGGATCATCCTGCTGTGGCGCTGCGCAAGGTCGGCGTGCTGCTGGTCAATCTCGGTTCGCCCGATGCGCCCACGAAATACGCGGTTAAAGCGTATCTGCGCGAGTTCCTGTCCGACCCCCGCGTCGTGGAGATTCCGAAGCTCGTCTGGCAGGCAATCCTGCGCGGCGTAGTGCTGAACACGCGGCCCGCGAAGTCCGCACATGCGTATCGGCAAATCTGGACCGAAACAGGGTCGCCGCTGACCGTCATCACCGCGGCGCAGGCAGCGGCACTCGACCTGGGCGATGACGTACTGGTCGACTGGGCGATGCGCTATGGCAATCCCTCCATCCCCGACCGGTTGACGGCCATGATCGATGCCGGCTGCGACCGCGTGCTGATCGCGCCCATGTATCCGCAATATTCCGCGGCAACGACGGCGACGGTCTTCGACAAGGTCGCCGAGGTGCTCGGTGCGCGCCGCTGGCAGCCCGCCCTGCGAACGTTGCCGCCGTGGCACGACGACCCTGACTACATCGCAGCGCTCAAGATCTCGATCGAGCGACAGGTTGCCGGACTCGCATTCGTGCCAGACGTCATCGTCGCCAGCTTCCACTCCATGCCGCTCGCGACGCTGACCAAGGGCGATCCCTATCATTGCCAATGCCAGAAGACGGCGCGATTGCTTGGGGAAGCCTTGGGCCGAGAGTTGGTCGTCAGCTTCCAGTCGAAACTCGGCCGCGCGAAATGGCTGGAACCCTCTACCGAAGAAACACTGAAGCGGCTCGGGCGCGACAGAAAAAGCGTCGCGGTCGTCACACCCGGATTTGTCGCCGACAACCTTGAAACGCTCGAGGAAATCGCAATCCGCGGCCGTGCCGCCTTCGCCGAAGCGGGCGGTACACACTTCGCCGCGCTCGAATGCCTCAATACGTCCGACGAAGGCATGATTTTATTGCGTCAATTGGTCCGTCGCCAACTTGAAGGCTGGCTGCCCCGCGACTAGGCTTGTCCGCAGATCATAAGGAGAGGCGAACATGTCACGGGTAGCGATCGTTACCGGCGGGTCACGCGGTATTGGCGAAGCGATCAGCGTCGCGCTGAAGGACATGGGCGTAACCGTCGCGGCGAACTACGCCGGCAACGACGAAAAGGCGAAGGCGTTCGAGTCCGCGACCGGCATTCGCGTGTTCAAATGGGATGTGGGCGATCACCAGGCATGCCTCGACGGCTGCGCCGCGGTTGAGGCGGAGCTCGGGCCGGTCGATATCGTCGTGAACAACGCCGGCATCACGCGCGACGGCACGCTGGCCCGCATGAGCTTCGACGACTGGAACGACGTGATGCGCGTCAACCTGGGCGGTTGCTTCAACATGGCCAAGGCCTGTTTCCCGGGCATGATCCAGCGCGGCTGGGGTCGCATCGTCAACATCGGCTCGATCAACGGTCAGGCGGGCCAATACGGCCAGGTGAACTATGCCGCCGCCAAGTCCGGCATCCACGGGTTCACCAAGGCGCTGGCGCAGGAAGGTGCGAAAAAGGGCGTAACGGTGAACGCAATCGCGCCCGGCTATATCGACACCGACATGGTCGCTGCGGTGCCCGCGGAAGTGCTGGGCAAGATCGTCGCGAAGATCCCCGTCGGGCGCCTTGGCCAGGCCCATGAGATCGCGCGCGGCGTCGCGTTCCTCGTTTCGGAAGATGGCGGCTTTGTCACCGGATCGACGCTCAGCATCAACGGCGGCCAGCATATGTATTGATCGCGGGGGCTAATTTGCCCCTGCTTTCGAAATATCGAACTCGCCGCTAGAATAGCTGACGCGGAATGTCAGGATAGCGGGTGCATACGCGGTTGGTAATCGACCGGAGTATCGCCATGCCGCTGTTTGACCGCCGTCTGTTCGTCGCCGCCAGTGCCGGTGCCGCCATGACCTCTCTCATTGCGGCAAAGGGCCTGGCCGCAGATGTCACGCCCGAAGGGCCGGGAAAGATCACCGGCAAGGGACCGGGCGATTTCGATTTCCTGACGGGCGAATGGCGGATCAAGCTCAGGAAGTTCGACACGTCTGGGCCCGACGGCAAGAAGGAACGCGATGCCAGCGCCACCGTCCGCCGCGTGCTGAACGGCATGGGCAGCATCGAGGAGTTGCGCAACGGCGATGGATCGATGTGGGGAATGGGCGTCCGCGTCTGGCATCCCGAACAGAAGATGTGGGCCGACCACTGGACCGCAGCGCAGGACGGCGTAGTCAATTCGCCGCAGCTCGGGCAGTTCATCGACGGCGCGGGAATTTTCAGGATGGACGACACCGACGACGGCAAGCCGGTGAAGATCAAGGCGGTATGGGACAAGATCACGCCATCGTCGTGCCGCTGGTACCAGATCATGTCGCGCGATGCCGGCAAGACGTGGGAATATGGCTGGTACATGGATTGGACGCGCGTCGCGTGAAGGGACGGCGTTTCCGCTTTCGGCGGCATCGCGTTACACGGAAACCATGTCCTATGCCTCGCCCGTCAAGCGATCGATCACCATTGCCGGCCATGAGACCGCGCTGACCCTCGAGCCGATATTCTGGGACGCGCTGACCCGCGCCGCTGCCGCCGCGAACCTGCCCCTCAACGCCCTGGTCGCCCGGATCGACGCCGAGCGGATCGCCCTGCCGTCGCCGCCGAATCTCGCCAGCGCGGTCAGGCAATGGCTTTTTGCGAATGCCTCGCATTAGACTTGACGCTGCGAAACGATCGCAATAGCCTTGAAAAAGGGGCCGTCAGCGAGAAAATATTGTGTTCAATCAGTCAGGTTTGTTCTTCGTACCCAAAAGATGGCAGAGCATCTCTTTCCTGCGGTGGCTGAAACGCGTTCACGCGTGGACCGGCTTTTGGGGCGCGACACTGTTTTTCCTACTCGGCATCAGCGGGTTCCTGCTCAACCATCGCTCCGTCATGAAAATCGACACCGGTGAGCCGGTCGAGGCTTCCACTGTTCAGATCCCCGTCACTGCCGGCGTCATCACCGATGCGGACAGCCTCGGCCGCTGGGCGAAAGAGGCGCTTGGCCTTCCGGTGAAGCCCAAGGCGCCGAACAATTCATCGCCAGCCAAGGCCGGTGACGTGCGCTTCAACGGCCGCGACGTGAAGACGGCCGAAACCTGGACGCAGACATTCGCGATGCCGAACGCCCGCGTCACCGTCGATTACGTGCCGGGCGCCAATTTCGTTGCGGCGAAACGCGAAGCCGCGGGCCTTTTCGGCACAATCAAGAACATGTACAAGGGATCGGGCCTGTCGATCGCCTGGGTGCTGTTGCTCGACACCATCGCAGGCGCGTTGATCACCATGTCGTTGACCGGGTTCCTGCTGTGGACCCGGATGCACGGAACGCGCCTGCTGGCGGGTGCGCTGGTCGGTGGCAGCCTGATCTGGGCCGCGGCCGCCACCGTCCCGTCGATGGGTTAACTCCGGCCGAGCAACACGCGCGCCTGACCGGCGATCTGTGCCAGCATCGCGGGCGACGGCAATGGCGAGATCCGCGCGCGGTCGACCAGTTTCCGGAAATCGCGAACGCGCGGCGCGTTGTCCATCAGCCAGGTCTCGACACGCGCTTCGGGCTTGGCCGCATCGCGCGCCAGCCATTCGAGGCGCATCTGCTGGAAATCGCGGGCGAGCCCGGCGACCAGCAACCGTTCCCACGGATCGACGGGATTGGCTCGCATCGCCGCACCCTGCGCCCAGTCGAGACCGAGCGCCGCACCGAGCGAGGTGAAAGCGTGAACCAGCACGATCGGATCGGTCTTCGACTTCTGCGCCAGCGCGGCCACGCCGATCGATCCGTCGAGTTCCGCCAGGCGGACGACACGGTCGACCAGCCGTCGTGGTGCTCCCGCTTCGGCAAGCTTCGCCGCGAACGCCTTTGCTTGCGTCTGCGTCTCCTCACGGAGCAGCGAGTCGATGTTCGACCCGATCTTTTCGACGCCGGGCGTCAGTGCCGCGATGGTGTCGCCGATCGAACGGCCCGCGACCGATCCACGCAACAAGTCGGCCATCATGGCGCGCAGTTCGACCGCCACCTGTTCGAACAGCAGCAAGCGTGCGCCTTCGCCGATGTCGGCCGTGTCGATCTGTTCCCACAGCGACCCCACGTCGAACAGCCGCTCGGCGATGATGAAGGCGGCCGCAACATCGCTGACACTCGCCCCTTCTTCTTCGGCAAGTTCGTAAGGATGGACCAGGCCCATCCGGTTGACGATGCGGTTGGCGATCTTGGTCGCGACGATTTCGTTGCGGAGCTGGTGCCCCTTGATCGCGTCGCAATGTTCCTTGCGCATTTTCGCCGGGAAGGCCGCGAGCAGTTCGTCATCCATCGCCGGTTCGTCGCCGAGAT
>DDFE01000001.1 GCA_002336985.1 Sphingomonadales bacterium UBA1936 | reverse complement strand
GGCCGCATCCTGATGCTCGAAGAGGTCGACGAGCCGATGTACCGCATCGACCGCAGTCTGTTCCACGTCACGTCGAACTCCGATGTCCGGAAATGCGCAGGGATCATGCTCGGTCGATGCGCGCCGATCCCGCCGAACGTCCCCGATTTCGGGATGGACGAAGTGGCGGTGGCGAAACACTGGTGCGCGGTGTCGGGTATTCCCTGGCTCGGCCGTGCCGACATCGGCCATGATACCGACAACACGGTCGTACCCTTCGGCTGACCACCGTTAGCGAAACGCTTACCGCTTCTGCATTATGACGCGCCCGGGTTAAAACGGGGGCATATCATGCGTCAGGCGGTAATCGCGATGTTCAGTGCGCTGGCACTGCTGGTGACCGGAGCGTGCGGCGAAACGGAAGGGACGACTTACGAAGCGCCTGTGTCACAGGTGTACGACAAGCTCGCCAATCTCGACCTCGGCGCCGACATCGGTTCCGCGACGTTCATGTATCACGACCGGTCGCTGCCCTCTGCGGTCGAGCAGAACAAGTCGGTGACCTGGCACATGGGCGGCAAGCGCGGATCCGACGTTATCGCAACGCTCACGCCCGTCAGCGACACCCAGACCAAGGTCGTTGTCGACGTGAACATCCCGCAGGAAAACGTCGCAGCTATGCCTGTTCCGCTTCAGAACATGGCGAAGAACATGATCCGCGAGCGGATCGCCGCGCATCTCGAGGATCGCAAGTTCGACGACGAGAAGTTCATGAATGCGTTCTATGGCGGCAATGCCGGCCTGGTGCCCCAGGGTATCCGCGATCAGGCCATGGACGCGCAGCGCCAATATGCCGAGATGCGCCGCGATCAGGCGGAAATGGAGCGCGACGGACCCAGCAGTTCGAGCCAGCGCCCGGTCGAATGGGGTAAGCCGGTCACCAACCGCTAGTCCGTCGTCAAACGAACCCGCGGGCATACTCGCCCGCGGGATGTATGGGTACGCAAAGCAACTGACTCGTCCGGGGGGAGGGACGGTTCGCTAAACACCACATCGCGGTTGCGGTTCCGTGACGGCCCATGAAAATTGCGAAGAGCCGATTGCCTTCGGGGCCGACGGCAGCGCACAAAGCGGCGATGCGTGTCTTGCCGTCCTGCCTGATGATCGCCGCCCTTGCCGCAAGCCCGGCCAGCGCGCGCACGTCGCTCGGCAGTTTCGAAAGCTGGGCGGCTTTTCGCGACGACGCCCCCTTGCGCTGTTTCGCCATTGCCGAACCGGTGCGCGGCAGCGGTGGCAAATGGCGCCCGTTCGCGACCGTTTCCACCTGGCCGCAGGCACGGGTGCGCGGCCAGTTCCAGGTCCGCCTCGGCCGTGCCCTGCGTGCCGGCGCACCGGTCACGCTGATCGTCGATGACCGGAAATTCCCGCTGGTTGCGGGCGGCGCCGACGCCTGGGCGCCCGACGCACGCGGCGACGCGGCAATCGTCGCGGCACTGCGTTCGGCCAAGTCCATGAGCGTTGCCAGCGTGGCCGCGACGGGCGGCGGGTTCGTCGAAACCTATCTGCTCAAGGGCGCGGCCACCGCGATCGATGCGGCGGCACTGGGATGTGCGCGGCGCTAGAAGCCGCTGTACTCTGGCAAAATCGCGCGACCTGCCCTATGTGGCGGCCATGCATTCAGTCGCAACGCCCCTGATGCCCATTGCCGGGCACGTCGATCCCGTGCCCGTCGCGCGGCCGGTCGAGCCACGGTCCGATGGCAAGATCGACCTGGTCGGTTTGAGCAAGGACCAGTTGCGCGCCGCCCTGACCGACGCGGGCCTCGACGCGAAAGCCGCGAAACTGCGCGCCAAACAGATTTGGCACTGGATCTACAACCGCGGCGTCACCGACTTCTCCTTGATGACCGACATCGCGCGTAGCCAGCAGCCCTGGCTCGCGGAACGCTTCATCATCGCGCGGCCCGAGATCGTCGAAGCGCAGGTTTCCGTAGACGGTACGCGCAAATGGCTGCTCCGCACGCCGGACGCGCAGGACTTCGAGATGGTTTTCATCCCCGATGCCGACCGTGGAACCCTGTGCGTATCGAGCCAGGTCGGCTGCACGCTCAACTGCCGCTTCTGCCACACCGGCACGATGCGGCTGGTCCGTAACCTGACCGCGGGCGAGATCGTGGGACAGGTCATGTTGGCGCGCGACGCGCTGGGCGAATGGCCCTCGGCCCAGGATGGGCGGCTGCTGACCAACATCGTCATGATGGGCATGGGCGAGCCGCTGTATAATTTCGATGCGGTCCGTGACGCGCTGAAGATCGTGATGGACGGCGATGGTCTCGCCCTCGGAAAGCGGCGCATAACCCTGTCAACTTCGGGGGTCGTGCCGATGATGGCGCGGGCCGGCGAGGAGATCGGCGTCAATCTCGCGGTCTCGCTGCATGCGGTGACCAAGGAAATCCGCGACGAGATCGTGCCGCTGAATCGCAAATACGGCATTGAGGAACTGCTACAGGCCTGCGCCGACTATCCCGGCGTCAACAATGCGCGACGCATCACGTTCGAATATGTGATGCTGAAGGACAAGAACGACCGCGACGAGGACGCGCACGAACTCGTCCGCCTGATCCGCAAGTACAAACTGCCCGCCAAGGTCAACCTGATCCCGTTCAATCCCTGGCCCGGCGCGGCATACGACACCTCGACGCCCGAACGGGTGAAGGCGTTCAGCGAAATCGTGTTCAACGCGGGCATTTCGGCACCTGTACGGACGCCGCGCGGGCGGGACATCGACGCGGCGTGCGGACAGTTGAAGACCGCCAGCGAGAAGAAAACACGCGCGGAACTGGACCGGCTGGCGGAAGAGAAGCAGGCGGCTTTGGGGTGATCTCTTAAGCCCTCCCCCTTGATGGGGGAGGGTTGGGTGGGGGTGATGTTTCCGCAAGCGCTGCCGCCATTATCGCGTGCACGCCATCCGGATTGTTCAGCACGTCGTGATTCCAGAAACGGATGATGTGATAACCGTCGGCCTCGATCACAACCGAACGTACGGCATCAATCTCCTCATTGTGTTGACCACCATCCACTTCGATAACGATTTTCGTGCGATGACTGGCGAAGTCCGCGATGTAATGGCGGATCGGAACTTGGCGACGAAAGTGCGCGTCGGGAAACGCTTCGCGGAGTAACCGCCAAATCGCTTTCTCGGCATCTGTAGGATCGCTACGGAGCTTTCTGGCGATTGCGGTCGCTGTGGTTGGTGGGACACGTTTCATCATTGCACTTTCGCCGCAGCATCACCCCCACCCAACCCTCCCCCATCAAGGGGGAGGGCTTTTGAGTGAACCCGTCGACACCGGGCCTCTAATCCCCGATGGGCGACCGATGGACCTCGCTTCATCCTCCGCGCTCGCCGCGACCGC
>DDFE01000113.1:2394-7395 GCA_002336985.1 Sphingomonadales bacterium UBA1936 | reverse complement strand
GAAGCGCTGGAGGTCTCTATGGTCGCCTCGGTCGCGGGCGAACTTACCGGGGGTAAGCTGATCCGCACGCGGCCGTTCCGGTCGCCGCACCATTCTGCATCCATGGCGGCGCTGACCGGTGGCGGGTTGCGCGTGAAGCCGGGGGAAGTCAGCCTCGCGCATCTGGGCGTGCTGTTCCTCGACGAGCTTCCTGAATTCCAGCGGGCTGTGCTCGATTCGCTGCGCCAGCCGCTGGAGGCCGGGGAGGTCAGCGTGGCGCGCGCGAATGCTCATGTGACCTTTCCAGCACGCGTCCAGCTGGTCGCAGCGATGAACCCGTGCCGCTGTGGGCATCTTGGTGATCCGGCGCTCGCGTGCAGCCGCGCGCCCAAATGCGCGGTGGATTACCAAGCCAAGATTTCGGGACCGCTGCTCGACCGCATCGACCTGCATGTCGAGGTGCCCGCGGTCAGCGCCGCCGACCTCGTCCTGCCGCCACCGAGCGAGGGTTCGGCCGAGGTCCGCGCTCGCGTTGCCGCCGCCCGCGCAGTCCAGACGGCACGCTATGGCGCGAACGGGCCGCGTACCAATGCCGAAGCCGATGGCGACGTGTTGGACGCGCATGCCACGCCTGATGAAGCGGGCGGAAAACTGCTCGCGCAAGCAGCCGAAGCCATGCGCTTGTCAGCGCGGGGATATACGCGCATCCTCCGCGTCGCGCGGACGATTGCCGATCTGGCGGGAAGCGAAGCTGTGGGGCGAATCCATATCGCAGAAGCCTTGAGCTACCGGAGGCAGGCGCCGCGAAACTGACGTCAACGGGGGAGTAGTGTCATGGAATGGATGATCTTGCCGCTCAAGAAATACGCCCAGTTCAACGGGCGTTCGCGGCGCAAGGAATTCTGGATGTATATCCTGTTCATTATCATCGCCACGATCGTGTTGAGCATCATTGACGCCATGCTCGGGCTCGGAGGCAGTGCGCAAACCAGCAGCACGACGTTTGAACCCGGCACGACAGGCTTTGGCAGATCAGCGGGAGTCACCGGAGGGGTGCTCACGGGCATCTTCTCGCTCGCAACGATCATTCCGAGTCTGGCGGTTCAGGTCAGACGTCTGCACGACACCAACCGGTCGGGCTGGTGGATTCTCTTGCCGCTCGTTCCGTATCTTGGCGGCGCTATATTGCTGCTTGGCGGTGCGATGGGCGGCGTTGCCTCCGGTGGTATGTCAGCTGGAGCAGGCGGTGCGCTCGCCGTAGGAGGCATCCTGATGCTCGTTGGCGGTATCTGCGGTCTCGTCGTGCTCGTTTTCATGTGTCTCGATGGAACTCGCGGGCCGAACCGTTTCGGTCCCGACCCCAAGAACCCCGAGGCCAATCTGGACGAAGTTTTCAGCTGATCTATCCGAGGCCGGTCCGCCTACATGAGTTAGGTGGGCCGGCACTGTCAGCGCCGAAACTCTTCTATCGCGATGTTGTGGCGGTGGAGTTTGTCGTAGAACGTCTTGCGCGGCAGGCCGAGGCGCTTGAGCGCTTCGGGAACGCTGCCGTTGCATTCTTCGAGCGTCGAGCGGATCGCCATCGCTTCGAACTGGCCGACGCGTTCGGGGAGTGTGGCGACCGGTTCGGCGCCAGCGCCGTTCGTATCGCCGTGGCTCAGGCCCAGCACCGACTGGAACGCGAAGCTGCGCAGTTCGCGGACATTGCCCGGCCAGTCATGCTCCAGCAGATAGCGCCGGTCACGGTCGGACAGGCTGTGTGCTGGGCGACGGAGTTGCGTGCACGCCTCGTCGACGAAATGCGCATAGAGCAGCGGGATATCGTTGCGCCGCTCACGCAGCGGGGGGATACGCAGCCGGACGATGTTGATGGCGTAGAACAGGTCTTCGCGGAACGCGCCCGTTTGCGACGCTCGCTGCAAATCCTGCCGTGACGTAGCGACGATGCGAAGATCGACCTGTCGCGGAATGACGGAGCCGACGGGCAGGACCTCGCGCTCTTCGATCACGCGCAGCATCTTGGTTTGCTGCTCGGCATCGAGTCGATCGATCTCGTCGACGAACAATGTGCCGCGATGCGCCCGCTCGATCTGTCCGCGCCGTGCATCGCGGCCGGCGTCGGCGCTTTCGTCGCCGAACAACTGGCGGTCGGCGCTCGTGCCCGGGGGAAGCGCGCCGCCGTTGATAGTGACGAAGGGCTGGCCACGCCGCGCGCTCTGCCGGTGGAGCATCATTGCAACGAGTTCCTTGCCGACACCCGTCTCGCCCTCGATCAGCACATCGACATCGGCACCCGCGACCTGGTCGATTGCCTCACGCAGCCGGACGATCGCCGGGGTCTGGCCGATGAAGGCGGAATCGACCGGCGCCTCGACCATCGCGCGCAGGCGGCGATTGTCGAGTTCGAGCTGGCGGCGTTCCAGTGCACGCTGGACGCTAGCGATCAGATGGTCACCGGCAAAGGGCTTGGCCAGGAAATCGTGTGCGCCGTCCTTCAGCGCGGCAACCGCCATGGGGACGTCGCCGTGCCCGGTGATCAGGATGACCGGGATCGCCGGATCGATCTCCTTGATCATCTGGAAGAACTGTAGGCCGTCGATGTGCGGCATGCGGATGTCGGAGACGATCACGCCGTTGAAATCGGGCGGTATCTGCCGAAGTGCTGCCTGTGCGCCCTCGAATGCCGTCACGTCGATGCCTGCGAGTTGGAGTGCCTGGACATTGGCGGTGCGGATCAGCGCGTCGTCATCGACGAAGATTACCGAACCCATGGGCATAAAGCTCATGCGCGCACCAGCTTCACGAGGAATTCGGCCCCGCCGGGCCCGGGAACATAGGTCAGGTCGCCGCCAACTTCGCGCGCCAGGTCACGCGATATGACCAGCCCGAGTCCAAGCCCGTCGGCTTTGCGCGTGAAGAAGGGGGAGAACAGCTTTGCGCGGAACGCCGTGCCAACGCCGGGACCATTGTCGCTGATGCGGATTTCGACGTGCTTGGCCTTCGCCTTGACCGCGATGTCGATGCGCGGGCTGGGAACTTCGGCCACCGCATCGGCCGCGTTCTGCAACAGGTTGATCAGGATCTGTTCGGCCCGGACACGGTCGGTCGCGACCATCAGGCCGTCGATGATGTCGCCCGACCGCTCGACGGTAATGCCAGAACCGCGCAGACGGTCGCCGACAAGCAGCATGGCTCCGTCGACCGCATCGTTCAGCCGGGCGGGGCCGGGGCTCCGGTCCCGGCGCACGAACATGCGGAGTTCGCCGGTAATATCACCGATGCGCTCGGTTAGGGCGATGATCTGGGACAGGTTAGGCGCGGCTTCCGCCGGCTTCTTGCGGTCGAGCAGCGTCGAGGCGTTTTCCGCGAATGTGCGGATCGCGGTCAGCGGCTGATTGATCTCATGCGCGACGCCCGCCGTGATCTGGCCCAGCGTGGCCAGGCGGTTCGACTGGGCAAGCTCCTCGCGCGCCGTATTGAGCCGAGCCTCATTGCGTTCGCGTTCGCGGGATTCGTGGAGCAGCCGTTCGTTCGCGCCGCGCAGTTCGGCCGTCCGCTCGAACACCTGTGTCTCCAACTCCCGTTGCGCGGCCGCGCTCAATTCGCGCTTTTCACGCGCCCGCAGGAAAAGGCCGACGACGACGACGATGACGAGAACCACCGCCATGCCACCGACCCGCATTTGCGCCGTTGCTGCGGCAAGTGCTGGGTCGATCGGTTCCAGTGTGGTGAGCGTCCAGCCCTTTACCGGCACCGGAAGGGTCGTACTGGCGTAGCGCCGGTTTTCATCGCGTTTCGCAAGGGGGGCATCGTCCGACAAGACCAGTTCGGGCGCGAGCGGGCGTGGGCTGCCCTCGCCATATTGCAGCGTGGATTTGACGCGCGACTGGACTTCCGGTGTCAGCGGCCGCGTGGTCCGCAAGCGCCAGCGTGCGTGGTTCGCCATGACCACGACGCCATTTTCGTCACGCACCAGCGTTGGTCCGGACTGATGGCTCCAGCCGTCCTCGATCTTGTCGAATTCGACCTTGACGACAACCACGCCGCCACCGGTGACGGTGCGGCGCGCTAGATAGAGGCCGGGACGTTTACTGACAGTGCCGAGAGCGAACTGTTCGGCGGCGCCCGTCCGTTCTGATTCGTAGAAATAAGGACGAAAGCCGTAATTCTTGCCGACGAAGCTGGTCGGCAGGCGCCAGTTGCTCGACGCGATGGTGACACCGTTCGCGCCCACGACGTAAATCGCGGCTGCATCAGTGCGTGTTGCGAGCAATTCGAGGCGGGCGTTGAGTTTGCTTATGACGTCAGGCGTCGGCGCAGTCAGCGCGATCTGGACGTCGGGATAGTCGGCAAGAACCAGCGGCAGCAGGCGAACCTTCTGCAATTCGCTGGCGAGCAGGCTGCTGCCGGCCACAGCGCGGCTGGACGCGGTTTGCTGTGCTACCCCTTGGGCGCTCGCAAAGCTCCAGCGTTCGGCGGTGATGAACGCGATGACGGCGCCGACGACCATCACGACGATCAACGCAGGCGCATAGCGACGCCATCTGCCGATAATGGAACGTTGTGTTTTACCCTGCATCATTTGTGTGAAATATCACACAGTAAGCTTATAGCAAGGCGAATAATCGCACAGGTTCGTTTTGCGAACGCATAAAATATATAATAAAAACAGTTAGATATATAAAATTCAACAACGGTGGCGATTTTCCCCGACTCAATTGAGAATAGGTTGCAGGCACATGAAGTGCCCGTGCCGGACACCAATGAGGTGCCGGAGGGGAGGATATGACGAACCCGCATTCCACTGCGCTTCCCGCGCGCCGGCCGTTCCGGTTGCATCGGTCGCTCTACGCGCAGGTGCTGCTTGCGATCGTCGCGGGCGTGGCACTGGGCGTCTTCTTTCCCACCATCGGTGCGCAGCTGAAGCCGCTGGGCGATGCCTTCATCAAGCTGGTGAAGATGGTCATCTCTCCGGTGATCTTCCTGACGGTCACGACGGGGATCGCGGGTATGCGCGACGAC
>DDFE01000113.1:0-2381 GCA_002336985.1 Sphingomonadales bacterium UBA1936 | reverse complement strand
TTCCTGATGGACATCATTCCGGCGACGATGAGTTCCGCGCTGGTCGACGGCAACGTGCTCCAGGTGCTGTTCATCGCCGTCCTGACCGGCATTGCGATCGCGGCCGTCGGCGAACCGGCCGAACCCGTACGCGACCTGCTTGAACGTTTCCTGGCCGTCGTTTTCCGGCTCGTTTCCATCGTGATGCGGGCGGCGCCCATCGGGGCGTTCGGCGCGATGGCGTTTACGATCGGCAAGTTCGGTATCGGCGCGCTTGCCAATCTCGCGACGCTGGTTGCGGCGTTCTATATCACCTCGTTCCTTTTCGTCGCGGTCGTGCTGGGCGCGGTGTGCCGGTATAACCGCTTCTCGCTGTGGCAGCTGCTGCGCTACCTGAAGGCAGAATTGCTGCTGGTACTCGGCACGTCGTCGTCGGAAGCGGCGTTGCCAAACCTGATGGGCAAGATGGAGGCCGCGGGCTGCGACAAAAGTGTCGTCGGCCTCGTCGTTCCTACCGGCTATTCGTTCAATCTCGACGGCACCAATATTTACATGACGCTGGCGGCGTTGTTCGTCGCCCAGGCGTGCAATGTCGACCTGTCAGGGTGGCAGATCTTCGTGCTTCTCGGTGTCGCGATGCTCAGCTCCAAGGGTGCAGCGGGCGTGACCGGAGCGGGCTTCATCACGCTGGCGGCAACGCTCGCCGTGGTGCCCGCGGTGCCGGTCGCTGGCTTGGCGCTCATTCTCGGCATCGACCGCTTCATGAGCGAGTGCCGCAGCCTCACGAACTTCATCGGCAATGCCGTCGCCACCATCGTCGTCGCACGCTGGGAAGGCGCGCTCGACGAACAGAAACTGCACGAAGTTTTGAGTGGCAGGACGCCGGAACCAAGGGGTTCGGCAATGGCGGTTCCTGCAGAATGAACAAACAATTTCAATAAGTAAGCGTGAAAAATGAAGAACGGGAGAGGGAAGATCATGATCAGCAAATACGCCCTGGCATTCGCCATCGCCGCGGCCGTGCCCGGCATCGCCGCCGCGCAGGCCCAGCCTGCACCGCAAGCTGCAGACGCGGGCACGGATGCCGAAGACATCGTCGTCACCGGCCGCTTCATCGATACGGGTGCGAAGAGCGCGATGAAGATGGACGTACCGGTTCTCGACACGCCGTTCTCGGTCTCGAGCTATTCGGGTGCGTTCGTGAAGTCGCTTGAAACGCAGAGCCTGGCAGACCTGTACAACTATATGACCGGCCTGAAGAAGTCGGGCGTCACCGCGTACGACATCACATTGCGCGGCTTCAAGTCGAGCGGCGATGACCGCAACGCGATCATGGTCGATGGCCTGCCGGGCCTCGCCGGCCGTTATGGTTCGCCGCCCACGATCGGCATCGATCACATCGAACTGGTGAAGGGCCCAATGTCGGTGCTCTACGGGCAGATTCAGCCCGGCGGCTTCGTC
The DNA here is from genome assembly GCA_002336985.1 of Sphingomonadales bacterium UBA1936. GTDB lineage: Bacteria > Pseudomonadota > Alphaproteobacteria > Sphingomonadales > Sphingomonadaceae > Sphingomonas_O. The sequence goes on along the minus strand of DDFE01000113.1, from coordinate 941 downwards.
AACATGATCACCAAGAAGCCGCAAGCCAAGGCGGTGACGACGATCGAAGCGCGTTATAACACCTACCTGAGCAGCATCAGCCAGCCGTTCGACAGCAACAGTTTCTCGGGCGCGATCGATTCGACCGGTGCAATCACCGAAGACGGCGATCTGATGTACCGCCTCGTCGCACAGCAGACGGCGAACAAGAATTACAGGATCGACGATTACACCGACCAGACGTTCGTTTCTCCCAGCCTGACCTGGAACATCGATCCGGAAACGACGCTGACGGCGCAGCTGGAATATCGCAAGACGCGCCAGCATTTCGACATTGGTATTGCCGCACCGTTCGACGGGCTGACGTCGGCGACCAGCACGATTTATGACATCAATGCGGTTGCGGCGATCAACACATCGTACACGCAGCCGGACAACTATCGTGAAGAAGAGGGTCAGGTCGGCAGCTTCTACATCCAGCGCCGGTTCGGCGACTGGAAGCTGAATGTCGGTTTCCGCCATGTCCGTTACCAGAGCGACCAGCAGGACATCAGCTCGTCGGGTGTGAACCGCTACAATGGCGAACTGCGCGTCACGCGTCGTGCCCGACAGCTGCAGACCACCCGCAAATACGACTATGGCGATGTCAACCTGACCGGCACGTTCGATACCGGCCCGATCCAGCACAAGCTGCTGATCGGCATCAACGGCGGTATCGACTCCGTGCGCGAAAACCGCACGAAGTTCTTCGACGGCGCGGCGCGCAACACGACGACCGGCGTCTGCCCGGCCGGCGGCATCTGCCTCGACGTCTCGCTCTATAATCCGAACCTGTCGACCATTCCGGCGTTCAATACGCTGCCGTCGGGGCCGGATTCGGGACTGACCGACCGCAACATCCTGTCGAAGAACTACGGGATATACTTCTCCGACCTGGTCACCCTGACCGACTGGTTGAAGGT
>DDFE01000103.1:1981-4776 GCA_002336985.1 Sphingomonadales bacterium UBA1936 | reverse complement strand
CGGCAAGCGCCGCCAGGACGAGCTTATGGGAAAACGACAATCGAAAGGCCCTATGTTCGAGTTTCAGTTTGCGGAGAAGGTGTCGCACTGCCGCGGATCGCCACTGTCGAGACCGCGTTTCAGCCAGAACTGGCGCTGCGCCGACGATCCATGGGTGAAGCTGTCGGGCACCGGCCGCTGGCCTGCGGCCTTTTGCAACGTATCGTCGCCGATCGCCTGTGCTGCGCGCAGACCCTCTTCGACGTCGCCGGGTTCCATCCGGTCGCTGTTCCGCGCGGCCCAGACACCCGCATAGCAATCTGCCTGCAGTTCCATCTTCACTTGCAGTGCGTTGCCCTCCGTCCTGCTGGCGCGGGCTTGCTGGCGCGAGACCTGCTCGGAAATGCCGGTCAGGGTCTGGACGTGATGGCCGACTTCGTGTGCGATGACATAGGCCTGGGCGAAATCGCCCGGCGCGCCGAAGCGGTTCTTGAGTTCGTCATAAAAGCCGGTGTCGAGATACACGCCCTGATCCGACGGGCAGTAGAACGGACCCATGGCCGATTGCGCGGCGCCACAGCCAGACTGGCCGTTGCCGGCATAGAAGACCAGCTTCGGCGGCGTGTAGCCCTGAATCAGCTTCGCCCAGGTCTGGTTGACGTTGGCAAGCGCGTTGCACGAAAAACGGCTCGCGGCATCGACGCTGCAGCTTTCGGCGACGCTCGATCCGCCCTGGGTCTGATGCGGTGCAGTGGTCGTGCCGGACGGACTGACCATCTGTCCGATGCTGCCAAGGCCGCCGAACAGGAAGAACACGACCGCCAGTATCGCGACGCCCGTGCAGCCGAACCGGCTGAACACGAACGGGAACAACATGCCGATGAGGCCCAGCCCGCCGCCGCCGCCACCGAAGCCCGCGCTGCTGTAATTGCCGCCGCGTTGGTCCTCGACATTCAAGTCGTTCGAGTCGTCGAGACGCATGCCCACTCTCCCTGCAGCTTCCAGTGAAATGCACCGGTCGCATCATCGTTGCAATGCGGCTCTGCCCGTCGCACAGGAATCGTCATGGCCGATGACCCGATTCCGCGCGTCCGTCGCAAGGCTGCGGCGATGCCGCTTCCCGACAAAGTCGCACTGGTATTGCAGGGGGGAGGGGCGCTCGGCTCGTTCCAGGCAGGAGTCTACGAGGCGCTGGACGGCGCGGGGATTTCGATCGATCAGGTCGCAGGGATTTCGATCGGCGCGGTGAATGCGGCGCTGATCGCGGGCAACCCGCCTGAAACGCGTGTCGGTGCGCTGCGCCAGTTCTGGGACCGGACATCGGCGGCGCTGCCCAGCTTCCCCATCTGGGGCGGCGACTGGGGCCGGGAACTGCTGCACGAGGCATCGGCCGGGTTCGTCGCGACGTTCGGCGTGCCGGGCATGTTCGCGCCGCAACTGTGGCCGCCGATGCTCGCCTGGCCGGGAACGCCGAACGCGTTGAGCTTTTACGATTCGGCACAGCTGAAAACGACACTCGACGAGCTGGTCGACTGGGACCTGCTGAATAACGGTCCCGTGCGGATCGGCGTCGGGGCCGTCGAGGTCGACAGCGGCAATTTCCACTATTTCGACAGCGCGAACGAACGGCTCGACGCGCGGCACATCATGGCGTCGGGCGCGCTGCCGCCGGGCTTGCCGCCGGTCGAGATCGACGGGAAATTGTGGTGGGACGGCGGCCTCGTCTCCAACACGCCGCTCAGCCACGTCCTCGACACGCAGGACGCCGAGATGCTGGTGTTCCAGGTCGACCTGTTCGCCGCCTCTGCCGCGTCGCCCAAGACGATGATGGACGTGGTCGCCCGCGAAAAGGAGATCCGTTTTTCCAGTCGCACGCGCCAGATCAGCGACCAGCTGATGAAGCTGCGCAAGGAACGCGAACTGATCCGCCGCGTCCTCGCGAAACTGCCCGACAACCTGCACAACGACCCCGATGTGACCCGGCTCGCCGCGCTCGCGCATGAATCGCCGGTGACGATCGTGCAGCTGATCTATCGCGCCAATGCCTGGGAAGGCGGCGCGCGCGACTATGAGTTTTCCGCGCGGACGATGGAGGAGCATTGGGCGGCCGGTCATGCGGCTGTCGCAAACACGATCGACAAGTCCGAACTCGTCGCCCGCAATATCCTCGACGGCAAGACCGCCGCCTTCGACCTTTCACCCCGCTAACCCAAGGATGACCTGCCCATGTTCCTGACCGGAAAGACTGCTCTCGTAACCGGATCAACCTCGGGCATCGGCCTCGCCTATGCGAAGGCGCTGGCGGCGGAAGGGGCGAACATCGTCATCAACGGGTTCGGTGATGCGGCCGCGATCGAAAAGGAACGCGCGGGGCTGGAGGCGATCTCTGGCGCGAAGGCGATCTACAGCGATGCCGACATGACGAAGGTCGACGCGATCGAGGCGATGATGAAAACCGTCGCGGACACCTTCGGCGGCGTGGATATCCTGATCAACAATGCCGGCGTCCAGCATGTGGCGCCCGTCGAGGAATTCCCGGTCGACAAATGGAACCTGATCATTGCGCTGAACCTGACCTCGGCGTTCCACACCGTGCGGCTCGCCACACCGTATATGAAGTCGAAGAAATGGGGCCGGATCATCGGTACGGCGTCGGCCCACTCTCTGGTCGCCTCGCCGTTCAAGAGCGCATACGTGACCGCGAAGCACGGGCTTGCCGGTTTCCACAAGACGGTCGCGCTGGAACTCGCGACGTTCGGCGTCACGGCCAATGTCATCTCGCCCGGCTATGTCTGGACGCCGCTGGTCGAGGGGCA
>DDFE01000103.1:0-1937 GCA_002336985.1 Sphingomonadales bacterium UBA1936 | reverse complement strand
TCGGTGGATGGCGGCTGGACGGCGGGCTGAGATGCGTGCGGTTCATCTTTATCGGGCTGGAACGGCGCAATGCTGAAATACGCCGTCGTCGCCGCATTGCTGATCCCCGGCATGGCGGTTGCGCGGAAACCCGCGCCGAACGACTGGCGGGCGGTCGCGACCGCGAACGATGTGAGCCGCCTTCACGATTGGCGCGACGCGTTCGTCAAAGCGCTGGGGGAAGCGCGGGCGGCGGGAAAGGCGGCCGACTTGGCGCGCGAAGGTGTGCTGCTCTCACCGGACGTCGCATTGCCTGATCCTGCATTACCCGCAGGCAAATATCGTTGCCGCACTGTCAAGCTGGGTAATGGCAGCAGTGCGGCGGGCAGCGGTTCGGGACTTGGTTTCATCGCCTATCCGGCCTTCGATTGCCGCGTCACAGTCGAGGGCGACGTGGCAAGCCTGGTCAAGACGACCGGATCGCAGCGTTTCGTCGGCCGGTTGTTTCGCGGCGGCGACCGCCGGGAAACTTTCCTCGGCACAGCCATGCTGGGGGACGAGACACGCGCGTTGCAATACGGGCGCGATCCCGATCGCGACATGGCGGGCGCGCTCGAACGTATCGGGCCGAAGCGCTGGCGGCTTGTCCTGCCCTATCCGCGGTTCGAATCCACGCTGGACGTCGTGGAGCTCGTTCCCGCGAGTTGAGCGGCAAAACCGTCCAGCATGCTTTCGAGTTCGGCCAGCGCATAGGGCTTGCCCAGGACCGGCGCGTCCCTGTGCTCGTCGTCCACACCGCCAGCGCCATAGCCGGTCGTAAACGCGAACGGGCGGCCGTGCAGCTTCAGCGACGCCGCCACCGGCATGCTGCTGTCGCCGTTCAGGTTCACGTCGAGCAGCGCGCAGTCGAAATCGCGGCCGCAGACGTCGAGCGCATCCTTCAGCGAGGATGCGGTATAGGCGACTTCATGCCCGAGGCCTTCGATCATGTCCTGAGCCATAAGGGCGATCAGCGCCTCGTCCTCGACGAGCAAGACTTTCAGTACCATCCGGTCCTCATGTTATATTTCCGTCCATTGGCGCCTCGACACGGCAGCGAAGACCGCTGCCCGCGAACTCGATCGTGACCTTACCGCCGATATCGCTCGCCAATACCCGCTCGATCATTCTGACTCCGAAACCACGTCTTTCCGGAGTAACGACGCTGGGGCCGTCGCGTTCCCGCCAATCCAGCACGAAGCCGTCCGGCTCGGCCTTCCAAACGATATCGACCCGGCCGTCGTCATGGGACAGCGCGCCATATTTGATCGCGTTGGTGCCCAGTTCGTGGATCGCCATGGCAATCGCAACGGCGGCCTTGGGCGTAAGTGTCATTGCATCGCCCGCGGCTGTGATCCGGTCCGCGCTCAACGGCATTGTTGCGGCGCGGACGAGTTCGGCCATGGTGACTCCTTCCCATTGTTCGCGGGTCAGCAGGTCGTGCGCGGCCGCCAATGTACGCAAGCGGCCTTCGAAATTGGCAGGCGCAGTCGCTGTATCGGCATCGGGCCGGAAGCTCTGCTGCGCGAGTGCCTGAACCAGCGCGAGCGTGTTTTTCACCCGGTGGTTGAGTTCGTGTATCAGCAATTCGCGCCGCTCGTCGAACGCCCGTCGCGCGGTCACGTCGCGCGAAATCGACAGGAGGCCCAGCGGGCGATTGTCGCTGTCGAACACCAATGTCGAGTTGTTCTCCCACTGCATGCGCACGCCGTCGCGGCCGGTGACGGTCACTTCGTGCCGGGTATTCCCGCCATGTTCGATCTTGTGGCGGAGCATCGATGTGGTCTGTTCGAAATCTGACGGAGAAACGAAGTCGGAAATCGAACGGCCGATGATCTGTTCGCGCGTCAGGCCCATCGCCGCCGCGCCCGCTTCGTTGCAGTCGGTGATGCGTTGGTCGATGTCGGCAGTGAAGATGA
>DDFE01000203.1:9083-10748 GCA_002336985.1 Sphingomonadales bacterium UBA1936 | reverse complement strand
GCCCTGATCACGGGCGTCGGTACGGGCGGCCACATCACGGGCTGTGCCGAGGCGCTGAAGAAGGTTTGGCCGAACCTGAAGGTGTTCGCGGTCGAACCGACGCTGTCGCCGGTTATCTCTGGTGGACAACCTGGCCCGCATCCCATCCAGGGTATCGGCGCCGGTTTCGTGCCCGCCAACCTGCATACGCAAATCCTCGATGGTGTGATCAAGGTCGATCCCGCCGATGCGAAAACGATGGCCAAGCGGGCGGCGACCGAGGAAGGCATGCTGGTCGGAATTTCATCAGGCGCGACGCTTGCCGCGATCGCGCAGAAGTTGCCCGACCTGCCGTCAGGATCACGCGTGCTGGGCTTCAACTACGATACCGGCGAACGCTATCTGTCGGTGCCCGACTTCCTGCCGGAATAGCCATCAGATCAGGGCTGCGCCGGCCCCTTTTGCTTCGCCCAGAAACAGAAGCACAGCGTCCGCAACCTGGTCCGAAAGCTGGATATGAACGCGCCGCCGATCGTGCGGGTCGGCGACGCGTTCGAACATGCCGGAATCGGTCAGCGTCTTGATCCAGCGCAGCGCGGTGGTGGGTGGAACGGCGGCAGCGATGCAAAGGCTCGACACGGCGACCTCGCGCCCTTCGAGGCGCGCGGCCGCAAGATCCAGCATCATGTCCCAGGCGGGATCTGCAAAGAGATCACCCGCGAACGACGCGTCACGCCGTCGTCTCCAGCGGATCATGTTCCGGATGTCACGAGCCTCGACCTCGACCGGTGAACGGCTGGGCGGTCCGCGATATCCGACAAGCCCGTCCCTAACTGGCGTACTGCGGCCCTCTTGGGGCAGACCGGCAATGACACGTGCGATCCGCGAGACTTCATCGGTCAGGGCAAGCAGGTGCCGCGCTTCAGCCGCGTGGCCGGTTTCGGCAACACCGATGGCATTGGGCATCGCCATATGCAGCGCAACGACCCAGTCGGCGGGCGACGGATCGCACAAAATCGTTGTGTAGGGCGCTGTAAAATGTGCCGCGACGGCGTCGAGGATCGACGGCTCGCAAGACACGATTGCGGGCATCCGGCTATCAATTGCGCGAGCATCGAGCGTTTCGAGAACGGCCGCGGCCTCATCGGAAAGTGGGGCCCCCATCTCGATCAAAGCAAGGGAAACGCCTCGTCTCTCTTGATGAAATGCGCCTGCCTCGCCGAGCGAGAGCATTTCCGCGACCCGAAGACCACAGGCCTCCACATGCGCCCGCAATGTCTCGGCAGCGCCATCGCTGATGACGACGACTTCGGGGCGCGGATCGCCGATCTGCCCTGATACGAAAAAACTGCTTTGCATCAGAATGCCCGAGGCAAAGTCCCGGTTCGATCTGCTACGCGAACGGCGCCACGCACCATCGCTGGATCGATCTCGATCGGCAAATCATCCAACGCGCCAAAGCACGCGGCGTCCTGCTGATTCACATAAATCGATATGTCGTCGGCAGCGTCCATCAGCGATGCGGCTAGGACAGCGATCGCAGCGCGCTCGGCCGCGAGTTCGGCTTCCACCGTCCGGCGCGCGTCGGCAAGGCCGCGCTGGTAACAATCACAGGTGCCGCTCGCGCAGGATGTCTGTTGGCTGCTCATGAATTTCGCCAACTCCGTCCGGCCAATGAACTCTCGG
>DDFE01000203.1:7540-9034 GCA_002336985.1 Sphingomonadales bacterium UBA1936 | reverse complement strand
CATGCCAACCAAAGCTTTTGCGTACGCCGCACTGGTCATCGGACTCGTCCCCAATGCGGCTTTGGCGGAAGCGGCTCCCGCAGCGGCGGCGGAAGCAACGCCCGCAGCGACTGCGAGCCCAGCGCCCGCCGAAGAAGACGACATCGTCGTCACGGCCCAACACCTGAATGGCGCAGTTGTCAGCGATATTCCCCCGGTCGTGGAACTGGATGCGGCGGCGGTCGAAAGCTATGGAGCCTCGTCCATCACCGAACTTCTGACCGCGCTGGCGCCACAAACTGGTCCCGGGCGCGGGCGCGGCAGCGGCGGCCCCGTTGTCCTGTTGAATGGACAGCGCATTTCAGGATTCGGCGAATTGCGCGACCTGCCGCCCGAAGCCATCCAGCGCGTGCAAATCCTGCCCGAGGAAGTCGCGCTGCAATATGGCTATTCCGCCGATCAGCGTGTGGTCAATTTCATCCTGAAGGACAATTTCCGTGCGGTCACGCTCGGTGGGGAATACGGGACATCGACGGCGGGCGAGCGCGCCGCGTCCGAACTCCAGGCCAAGATGGTCAACATCGGCAAGAACGGGCGGCTGACGCTCGGCGCCGAATACGACAACACCACACGCGTACTGGAAAGCGATCGCGGCATCGTCCAGCGCGCGCCCGTCTTTCCGTTCGCCGATCCGGGGCAGTATCGTACACTCTCCCCCGCATCCGATACGCTTCAATTGAACGGCGTTCTCAACCGCAAGCTCACTGACACCGTCTCTGCTACCGTCAATGCGAGTTGGCAGCGCGATACCAGCACAGCGCTCCTTGGATTGCCGACGGCAACGCTGGCAAGCGTTACGCGCCCGCTGGTCCTTCAGGCGCTCGGACGCGACGTAACGACCGACGCGCTGCACGGCGGCCTGACACTCAACGGCAATATGCAAAAATGGACGTGGACGCTGACCGGAAACTACGACCGGTCGGTGTCTCGCACTCTCACCGACCGCGATGTCGATCCCGTTATCCGCGGCGGCGACACCGCACGGACGCAAACCGATACGTCGAACGGCATCTACACCATGTCGGGTCCACTCATCGACCTTCCGGCGGGCGCGGTCCGGACGACACTCAAGGCCGGGTTTGCAACGACGCGGCTCGACAGCCAGTCGGTTCGCGGCGGGATTTCTCAATCGGGTAGCCTCGCCCGTGACGAAGCCAATGGCCGCATCAATCTCGAAGTGCCGCTGGCCAACGCCGACCGTGGCATAGCTGAGGCGCTGGGGCGCCTGTCGATCAACGGCAATTTCGCTTATCGCAAGCTGTCCGATTTCGGCGGTCTTGTCAGCTATGGCTATGGCCTGAACTGGACACCGACGCCCGGCCTGACTTTCCTTGCCAGCGCGATCGGCAGCGAGAACGAACCCGGCATTGCAGATCTCGGCAACCCGACGATCGTGACGCCGGGCGTTTCGACCTATGACTTCACGCGTGGTGAGACGGTCCTCATCAATCGCAT
>DDFE01000203.1:228-7477 GCA_002336985.1 Sphingomonadales bacterium UBA1936 | reverse complement strand
TCCAGAAGGAATTCGGCATGCCCGCGGGCGGACGCGGCGGGTTCGGCGGACCTCCGGGTGGACAACAGCGCGCCCGTCCGGGACGGCCGGGCGGCGGCGGATTCGGCCGTGGTGGCGACGGCGGACGTTGGACAGTCGCACTCTACGACAGCATTCGTTTCAAGGACGAGATCGAAATCCGTGCTGGCCTGCCCGTGCTCGACCTGCTCGGTGGCAGTGCGACGGGCAGCAGCGGCGGATCTCCCCGGCACAGCTTCGACTTCGACAGCGGCTGGTTCAACAAGGGCCTCGGCTTCCGGCTGAAGGGCAGTTACCAGAGCGGCTCGGTCGTCACAGGTTCGACCGCGGCATCGTCCCTGCGTTTCGGCGATCTGGCGACGTTGAACCTGGAAACCTTCTTCAACTTCGACAGCCGCAAGTCGCTGATCGAGGCGGTGCCGTTCCTGAAGGGATCGCGGCTGCGGTTCAGCGTCAACAACATCTTCGACGCGATCCGCGACGTTCGCGACGGCACGGGCACCGTCCCGCTAAGCTACCAGGCGGGGTATCTCGATCCGCGTGGGCGGTCGTGGAAGATCGATTTCAAGAAGACGTTCTAGCGCGATCTATTCGAGTTCATCGAAGCCATATGACGTTCGTCGCTGTGCTGTTGATCTGAACGGTTTTCCGTCGTGTCCGGTACCATCAAGGCGAAACCGCCGGGTGGGAGGACATGACATGCGCAGTTCGATGATCGTTATAGCGTTGGCCGCAACAATCGGTGCAGCACCCTTGGTTGCGGCACCGACATCGCCCGCGGTGTCGCATGCGGTCGAGGATGCAACGAGACCCAAGGCGGACCGCGATGCCGACGCATTACGCATGCCCGCCGAAACCTTGGCGTTCGCGGGCGTGAAGCCCGGCATGACGATCGGTGAATTCTATCCGGGCAGCGGATATTTCACGCGGATGATCAGCGACGTCGTCGGTCCGAAAGGTCACGTCTATGCGATGGAAAACGTCAAATGGAAAAGCCCCGACACCGACAAGCTGTCTACGGGGCTAAACAACGTGTCGGTGGATGCGGAGCCGTTTGGCACAGTCCGTTTCCCCGCCCCACTTGATCTCGCATGGGTCACGCAGAACTATCACGACCTGAAGATCGCGAAATATGGCCCCGTCGATATCGCCGCCTTCAACCGCGCGGTATTTGCCGCGTTGAAGCCCGGTGGCGTATTCTTCGTCCTTGACCATGAAGCACCCGCGGGCACGGACGATGCCGGGATCGCGAAGCTTCATCGCATCGAACGGGCGCAAGTCATCCGTGAAGTGACGGCGGCCGGTTTCAAGCTGCAGAGCGAAGGCAGTTTCCTGCGCCGCCCGGCCGACGACCACACGCTGCCGATCTTCGACAAGGCTATCCAGGGCAAGACCGACCAGTACGCCCTGCGGTTCGTCAAGCCGCGCTAATGCCCCTTAGCTGACCGCTGCCATCTGGTAGAGGAAATCAGCGAAACCGAGGGTCGCCTGCGGCAGGCTCGCGACCTTCGGATTGCTCGATTCGATCACATAATATTCGTCCGGCGCATGTGCACCCGATCCGTGACCGAGACCGAACTGCCCCGCGGGGATCGAGACCGGCGGCGCGGTAAACACGGCGCCCGGCCACGACCCGGCGAGCCGCGGCGTCATCGTCGCGATGATGCCCGCCTTCTTGTAGGTCGCCAATTCCGCACGGATGACGCGGCTGTCCTCGGCAGTCTCGGTCGGGTCGTAGCCACCGGAGACGTTGACCTCGATATCGGTGAAGCCACGCTTGTCGAGGTGGGCGCGTAGTTTCTTCGTCGCTTCGGCGCGCGTCTGGTTGGGGACCAGGCGGCAATCGATCTTGGCGACAGCGCGCGCGGGCAGCACGGTCTTGCCGCCCGGGCCGGTATAACCCGCGACCAGTCCCTCGATGTTGACCGTCGGTTGCGATGCGAGGCGTTCCAGCGCCTGCGGGAACGGCAGATCGTCGATCCAGTGCGGCACGCCCAGCGATGTCTTCATATCCGCCTCGTTGTTGTTGCGCGCGTTCTCCGCGATCAGCGCCTTCTCGCGTGCGGACAGCGGCCGGACATTTTCGAACCAGCCGTCGATCGCGGGCGTGTTGCCGTCCGCGCTGACCAATGTCTGCAACGCCTGCACCAGCCGCCACGTCGGGGAATCGACCATCGCCTTCAGGCTGGAATGGATGTCCTTGGCTGGCCCGCGGCCCCACTTCTTGCCGCTCGCGATCAATTCCAGTTCGATAATGCCCTTTGCGCCCAGGTTGACGTCGACATTGCCCTGCCGGTCCTGCCAGCCCGAGGGGATCACGATGCCCTCACACTTCTTGAGCGCTGCAAGCACTTGCGGCTTGGTCACCAGTTCCTTGAAGTTGGGCGAGCCGATCTCCTCTTCCCCTTCCGCCACGAGCACGAGGTTGACCGGCAGTTTCGTACCCGACGCGCGGAATGCGTGAAGCGCCGACAGGAAGGTCGCCTCCGGGCCTTTTTGATTGATAGCCCCGCGACCGACAATGACCTTGCCGAAACCGGGTTTGTCGACGATCCGCGCCTCCAGCGGCGGTGACGACCATTCGGCCGGATCGAACTGCTTCACATCATACATGAAATAGATGCCGACCGTCCGCTTGGCTCCGGCATCAAGCGTGGCGAAGACGCCGGGATGGCCGGAGGTCGGAATGATTTCCGCCTTCTGAAAACCCGCATCCTTGGCCAGCGCCGCCATGTACTCGGCGCCTTTCTGCATGTCGCGGTTTTCGGCGGCGATGGAAGGGAGTGCGATCCATTCCTGGATACGCTTGATCGCGGCGTCGTTCCCCGCCTCAACCGCTTTCGCAAGCTTCGCCATGTCGCCGCTGGCGGCAAACGCCGCGCCGGGTGCGGCAAGCAGGCCCGCGCCGATAAGACCGGAACTCAAGAGGCTGCGGCGTGTCTTGTCCATGGCTGATCTCCCTATTCGATAGGAAGATTAGAGCGCGGGATGACAACGGTGTCGAGGTGGCTGGACGAAAATAACCCAGCCACCTCGCTTAGCGGTGCCGGCAGGTCAGCCGTCGATGTCGAGACCCAGCGCGAGCCGCCCTGAAAAGCGCAGCTGGGCCTTTTCCTGCATAGGATGGAAGCGGGCGCCCTGAACGTCGCGGAATGCGTGCTCCAGCCCGGCCTTGCGATAGAACGACCGACCACCAGCGACTTCGAGCGCTTTCTCTACCGTCCGGATCGCATTATCGCCGGCAAGTGTCCGCCCCGCCATCGCGCGACTCGTGGTCGCCGGACCGGGCATGTTCTTTTCGGCATTCGCGATCATGTCGTTCAGCGCGAGCGACGCGACCATCAGGGCATTGTCCATTTCACCGACCAGATAGGGTAGGTCCGCCGACTGACGCCGCCCGCCGACAAGCGAGAGCGCCGCGGCCCGGGCGCCATCCGCGACGCCGACATAGGCCGAATAGATCATCGGGAACGCCACCATGGAAATGGCGTGGAACAAAGGGTGCCACTTGCCTTGCGGCCGCCGTCCGGAGACCGAGGCTTCGGCCACGAACACATTGTCCAGCACGACATCGTGCGAGCCGGTGCCGCGCATTCCCATCGTGTGCCAGGTCTCCTCGATCGTCACCCCTTCCGCTTTCAGCGGGACGCCGAAGTGAAGGACAGTCGGGCCGCCGGCGGGGTCGTCGAAGACCACACTCGTCATCAACAGGTCGCCGGCAACACAGCCCGACGCGAACCCCTTGCGCGCGTTAATGCGGAAACCACCCTCGACTTGCGTCGCGGTCCCGGCGCTTTCCAGCCAGTCGGCCCCGCCGCTCGACACAAGGATCAAGTCCTCGTTCGCGATGCGTTTCAACAGTCCGTCAACCGGCGCCTTCTGGTTGCGCCAACGCCAGACGGCGGTTGCGACCTGATGCTGATGCATGGCAAAGGCAAGCGCCGTCGACGCGCAGGCCGCGCCGAGGTGGCGGATAACGCCGCACATCTCGCGATAATCGGCACCGTGGCCGCCAAACTCGACCGGCACCATCGCCTTAAAAAATTCGGCATCGTGCAGCCGGGCATAGCTTTCGGATACGAAGCTCGCCTCGTCGTCGTGACGCTCAGCAAACGCAGCGATGTCGATCGCGATTGTCTCGGCGAGGCTGGTCCAGTCGGGCACCGGATAAGGAACCTTCAATTGAACCGTGGCGGTCATTTTCAATTCTCCGTTCTGATGTGGTAACGAATAATTGTCACGCCGCATCCGGACCCTCCAGTTCACGAACTGAATCTGGCCGGTACAGAAAATGAACTCGCCGGGCGGCTGCGATCTTCAATGTTGGGGTTTAGGGCGATGGCGCGCGGGAGTTACTTGCAGTTCTGTCCGGTCGCGATGGCGGCGGAGGTCCTTTGCACGCGCTGGACGGTCATCGTCCTGCGCGAGATGATCTCGGGGTCGAAGCGTTTCAACGACTTGCGCAGAGGTGTTCCGCGCATGTCTCCCGCCCTGCTGTCACAGCGGCTGAAGGAACTCGAAGCGGCGGGCATTATCGAGCGTGTCGCGCTGGCGAAGGAACCCGGGATTTTCGAATATCACCTGACCGACGCGGGCCGGGATCTGGAGCCGATCATCATGGCGTTCGGGATCTGGGGACAACGCTGGGTCGAACGAAAAGCATCGCTCGAAAAACTCGATGCGGGGCTCTTGATGTGGGACATGCGGCGCAACCTCGTGCCCGAACCGATGCCACCGCAGCGCAACGTCATCCAGTTCCGCTATCCCGAACTGCCCGCAGCGGAGCGATCCTATTGGCTGGTGGTCGAGCCGGAAACCGACGTCGACCTTTGCCAGGTCGATCCGGGCTATGACGTCGATCTTTACGTCTCGAGCGACCTGCGTACGATGACCGACATCTGGATGGGCGGCGACACGGTGCGCGGCGCCATGGACGATAATCGCCTGATGCTGACGGGCGACCCGAAGCTTGCCACGCACATGCAGGCATGGCTCGGCCTCAGCCCGTTCGCGCCGGAACATAGCCGGTTAGCCAATGCCTAGTGGGCTAAGGCTTTGACGATATCCTCGACCATCTTCTTCGCATCGGCGAGCAGCATCATGGTCTGGTCCATGTAGAACACGTCATTGTCGACGCCCGCATAACCCACACCGCCCATCGACCGCTTGATGAAGAACACCGTCTTCGCCTTGTCGACGTCGAATACCGGCATGCCATAGATCGGCGATGATTTGTCGGTCTTGGCCGCCGGATTCACCACATCGTTCGCGCCGATGATGAACGCGACATCGGTCTGCGCGAATTCGGAGTTGATGTCCTCCAGCTCGAACACCTCGTCATAGGGAACATTCGCCTCGGCGAGCAGCACGTTCATGTGCCCGGGCATACGGCCCGCGACGGGATGGATGGCGTATTTGACGCTGACGCCTTCCTTCTTCAGCAGGTCGGCCATCTCGCGCAGCACGTGCTGCGCCTGCGCCACCGCCATGCCGTATCCGGGCACGATGATGACGCTGTCCGATTGCTTCATCATGTAGGCCGCGTCTTCGGCCGAGCCGCGCTTCCACGGGCGCTGTTCCTTGGCTTCGCCGCCACCGGCGCTTGCCTCGGCGCCGAAGCCACCCGCGATGACGCTGATGAAGCTGCGGTTCATCGCCTTGCACATGATGTAGCTCAGGATCGCACCCGAAGATCCGACCAGCGCGCCGGTGATGATCATCGCGGTGTTGTGCAGCGTGAAGCCCATCGCCGCCGCTGCCCAGCCCGAATAGCTGTTCAGCATCGACACCACGACTGGCATGTCCGCACCGCCGATGGGCACGATCAGCAGGAACCCGATGACGAAGCTGAGTGCGACGACGATCCAGAAGTCGACCGGCGACTGGGAGTCGTAGAAGCCATAAGTGAAGAACACGATCGCGAGCAGCATCGCGATGTTGATGATGTGGCGTGCAGGCAGCAGGATGGGCTTGCCGCTCATGTTGCCGTTGAGCTTCAGGAACGCGATCACCGACCCGCTGAACGTGATCGCACCGATGGCGACGCCCAGAATCATTTCGATCCGGCTCGCGCCATGGATAGCGCCGAGTTCGTCCGTGATACCGAACGCGACCGGATTCATGAACGCCGCGACCGCGACCAGCACGGCAGCGAGACCGACGAGCGAGTGGAACGCCGCAACAAGCTGCGGCATGTCGGTCATCTTGATCTTGCGCGCGGTCGTGACGCCGATGACGGCGCCGATGGCGATGGCGGCAATGATCTGAGCAACCGTAATCCAATCAACTACAAATGCAGGATTGTAGGTAATGGCTTTGCATGCAGAGCCTTGCGTCCCGCCTTCGGCGTAAAGTTGATTGCAGATTTCGCCATGCGCCGAAATCGAAGACAGCGCGCCTGGCACATGCGTGACCAGCGTCGTGACCACCGCGATCAGCATGCCGACCATGCCGAAGCGGTTGCCGCGCTGCGACGTCGCCGGGCTCGACAGCCCGCGCAGCGCCAGGATGAAGCAGACGCCGGAGATCAGATAGGCGAGACCCACCCAGGGGTTCTGTGCAACATGCTCCATCCCCCTAGCGATCCTTCTTCTTGTACATGGCCAGCATTCGCGCCGTCACCGCGAACCCGCCGAAGATGTTGACCGAGGCGAGCACCACGCCCAGCAGCCCGAGCCACTTCGACGTCTCGCTACCCGCCGCCGCAGCCGCGATCAGCGCACCGACGATGATGACCGACGAGATCGCGTTGGTCACCGCCATCAACGGGGTGTGCAGGGCGGGCGTGACCGACCAGACGACATAATAGCCGACGAAACAAGCCATCACGAAAATGGAGAGAATGCTGATGAAGTCCATGACGGCCCCCTTTTTATCTAGCCGAGCAGCCGCTCGTTCACGACCTTGCCGCCCTGCGTCAGGCGAATCGCATTGCCGATTTCCTCGTCGAGCACAGGCTTGCCCGCGTCCTTGTCCCAGAAGGCCGAGAAGAAGTTGAACAGGTTGCGGCTGAACAGCGCCGACGCGTCCGACGCGAGGCGCGACGGCACGTTCTTGTGCCCGACGATCTTCACGCCGTGCTTCTCGACCACCTGCCCCGCGACCGCGCCCTCGACGTTGCCGCCCGCTTCGACCGCGAGGTCGACGATGACACTGCCGGGTTTCATGGTGGCGATCTGTGCGTCGCTGATCAGCCGGGGCGCGGGGCGCCCCGGAATCAGCGCCGTCGTGA
>DDFE01000203.1:0-120 GCA_002336985.1 Sphingomonadales bacterium UBA1936 | reverse complement strand
CGAAGACCTTGGCAGCGCTCACCGTACCAGCCGCCGTCATCATCATCGGAAATGCCCGGCCATACTCGCCCGCCGCGTCCAGCACAGCCTTGTATCCCGACAGGTTCGACTGCGATGACA
>DDFE01000091.1:254-5957 GCA_002336985.1 Sphingomonadales bacterium UBA1936 | reverse complement strand
AGTGCCCGGAGCCGCGTGTCGGCCAGCATCACACCGAGATCGGAGATCGGCCGCGCGACGATCGCATCCGGCAGGTCGCGCTCAATGCCGAGGGCCACGACATAACCGGCACCGCTCCGTGCTGCGGCGCGTGCTGCAAGTGCGGCCGCACCCGGCATCGCACCACCGGCAACCGCGACCATGCCGCGCGTATATTTGTGATCGTCGATCGTGGGTATGCGGAGGATCGGTTTTGTCAGAATATCGGCTGTGCCCGACACCGGGATGCAGATATCGGCGATCAGGACCTGCCCGCATTTTGCGGCGCCCGGCAGCAGCAGGTGCGCCGGTTTCGCAGCGCCGAAGGCGATGGTGATNNGAGCGCATCACCGGTCGCCGCGTCTAGGGGGCGGCCCAGACCGGTCCCGAACAAAGCATCGACGAGGATCGGCGCAGAAGCAGTGGTCGCCAGCAGCTCGACAGCCCCGGTCCACGCCGCGCGGGCGTTGCGTGCGAGATCGGTCGCCGGCTCCGCACTCGCTGCGACCCGCACCATTAATCCCTGCTCGGCAAGCAAACGTGCCGCGACATAGCCGTCGCCGCCGTTGTTGCCTGGCCCGCAAGCAATGAGGATCGGCTGCCCCGCACCGAAACGAACGACAGCATCTGCAAGCGCGCTTCCCGCCCGCTCCATCAACATATCGAGCGGAACACCACATGCGCGCTCGGCCGCCTGCATCTCGGCAGCGGTCAGCACGTGGCCCGACAGAGGTTTCATTTGCGGGGTGGCAGGCGGTAACGGTCGCCGCCGATCACGAGTTCGAACCGGCCGTCGGGCAACGGCTTTCCTGCCGCCGCATCGCTGCCATCGGCGGGACTGATCGCGCCGTCGCTCGTCAGGTTGATCCGCCGGAACCCGCCGTTCTCGTGCCGCAGGACCAGCAGTGTCCCCTCCCCGCGTTCGACCGCACAGTTTTTGGTGAAGGTCGTCGCACCATGCACCGCGCACTCGATGCGGTCATCGGGCGCGGCGTTCGCTACCTTGTCATCCGGCTTGGCGCCGCATCCTGCGGCCACCAGAAAGAAACAGGCGCTAGATATCCGCAAAGACATGGGTTTCCGCCTTGGCGCCGGGGTGCGTGACTGCACCCTGCCAGGCGGGGCCGACATTCTGGGCATAGCGCCACAGCGCTCCCGCCTGGTAATCGTTCCGGCGCGGTTCCCACGCTGCACGACGTGCAGCAAGCTCGGCTTCGTCGACCAGCAGGTCTATCGTGCCGGCCTCGGCATCGATGGCGATCTTGTCGCCGTTATTGACCAGCGCGATCGGGCCGCCATCGGCCGCTTCCGGCCCGACATGGCCGATGCAGAACCCGCGCGTACCGCCCGAGAAACGCCCGTCGGTGATGAGCGCGACCTTTTCGCCCAGTCCCTGCCCATAGAGCGCCGCCGTCGTCGCGAGCATCTCACGCATGCCGGGGCCACCTTTGGGGCCTTCGTAACGGATGACGACGACATCGCCGTCAGTGATCTGCTGTGCTTCGACCGCCGCGAAAGCGTCCTCCTCGCGCTCGAACACTTTGGCAGTGCCGGTGAACTGGAGGCGGTGAAGCCCGGCGACCTTCACGATCGCGCCTTCGGGCGCCAGCGACCCGCGCAGGCCGACCACACCGCCGGTCGGCGTGATCGGCGTCTTCACGTCGTAGATGACCTTCTGGTCCGGGTTCCAGGTAACCTCGTCGATATTCTCGGCGAGCGTCTTGCCGGTCACGGTCATGCAGTTGCCATGTAGCAGCCCGTTCTCGTGCATCGTCTTCATCAACATGTAGATGCCGCCGGCCTCGTACATGTCCTTCGCAACATAGCGTCCGCCTGGCTTCAGATCGGCAATGTACGGCGTCGACTTGAAGATCTCGGCAACGTCGAACAGGTCGAAATCGATGCCGCACTCGTTGGCCATCGCGGGCAAGTGCAGAGCGCCGTTGGTCGATCCCCCTGTGGCCGCGACTATGCGTGCCGCGTTCTCGAACGCTTCGCGCGTGCAGATGTCGCGCGGACGGATATTCTTCTCGATCAGCGTCATGATCTGGCGTCCGGCCGCCACCGCGATTTCTTCACGGGATTTGTAAGGAGCGGGTGTCATGTTGCTGTTCGGCAAAGATAAGCCGATGGCCTCTCCTACACAAGCCATGGTATTGGCTGTGTATTGGCCGCCGCACGCGCCATGGCCCGGGCACGCCGCCTTTTCGATCGCGGTCACTTCCGACAGAGGGCAATTCCCCGCCGCATAACGCCCGACCACCTCGAATACGTCGATGACGGTCAGGTCGCGTTCCTGGTAGCGGCCTGGCAGGATCGATCCGCCATAGACGAAGATCGACGGAACGTTCAGCCGCAGCATCGCCATCATCATCCCCGGCAGCGACTTGTCGCAGCCCGCAAACGTCACCAGCGCGTCATAGCAATGCCCACGCACCGACAGTTCGACCGAGTCGGCGATGACTTCGCGGCTGACCAGCGAGGACTTCATCCCCTGGTGGCCCATGGCGATGCCGTCGGTGACCGTGATCGTATTGAACCGGCGCGGCATGCCGCCAGCCTCGTTCACACCTTGGCGGCACCAGTCTGCCTGCATGTCGAGCGTGGTGTTGCACGGGGCGCTATCATTGCCTGCCGATGCAATTCCGACGAAGGGACGCGCGATCTCTTCCTCGGTCAGGCCCATGGCGTAATAATAGCTGCGTTGCGGTGCCCGTTCGGGACCGACTGATACGTAACGGCTGGGAAGTTTGGATTTATCGAAGCGCTGGGTCATGTCGCGGCCGCAATTGCCGCTTTGCGCGGGTTAATCAAGCGACGCGGTCACAAACCTGTTCGATGATCGGCGCCAGCCGCCGTGCCCAGCGTTCGACACCCTCGTCGTCACCGATCAGGTCCTGCCGGATTTCGAGACCCAGATAGGGCGTTCCCGTCCCTTCGCCATGCCTGTTCATCGTCGCGTTGAGATGCTTGCCCGAATAGGGCTGCTGGTCTCCGGTGATGATCCCTGCCGCCTCCAGCAGCGGGATCGCGATATGCGCTGCACGTTCGTCCTTGTTGTAGAGAACGCCGACTTCCCATGGCCGTTCTTCATCGGGCCGTGTCGCAAGGTTCGGCGTAAAACTGTGCAGCGACAGGAGCATCCCGACCTCATGATGCGCGATATAGGTGGCGAGTTCATCGTGATACGGTTGCCAGAAGCGCGCGATCCGGTCTTCGACATTGCCCGGATTGCCAGGAATTTCGTGTCCGTCGCTGGTCTCGGGGATCAGCCCCGGATCGTCGAGATCGCGGTTGAGATCGATCACGAGCCGCGAGACGTTCCCCAGGAACGACGGCGCCTGCAGGCCATGGGCAAGCGATGCCACACCGATGTCCCAGCCGATGTGCGTCGAAAGCAGGCTGCGCTCGATACCCAGGTCGATGTCGGGCGGCACACGGTTCGAGGCGTGATCGGCAACGATCAGGACATTGCTGAGCGGCTGGAAGCCGACCCTGTGCCAATTCTCACTCATCGCAGCACCGACTCCATCACCCACCAACCGGGGTGTGCCCGCATCGTTTCAGACGCGGCACGCGATCGCATCTCTTCGCTTTCGAAAAGCGCAAAGCATGTCGCCCCCGATCCGGACATCCGCGCGACAATGACGTCATGACGGCTGGAAAGCCAGTCGAGGACAGTCCCGATTTCGGGCACCAGCGTCCGCGCCGGGGCCTCAAGGTCATTACGCCCCGCCTGCCAGTCCCCGAGCGGGCCCCGGTCCACCCCGTCCCAGGCGCCGAACACTGCCCCCGTCGACAGCGGCACCTGCGGATTGACCAAGAGGATCGGTATCCCGGTCACCGACCCAACCTCGATCAGCCGTTCACCCACGCCCTCGCCACGGAGCGTCTGCGAAACGACACAGGCAGGGACATCCGCGCCAAGCCCGCGCTGCACATCGAACGATGGCAACGGACGATCGTACAGTTCTGCAATCAGCCGCAACGCCGCCGCCGCGTCCGCCGACCCTCCGCCGATACCGCTCGCGACCGGCAGGGTTTTGGTCAAATGCAGTCGCGCCGGGCATCCTGTCGCCTCGGCAGCGCGCACGACGAGGTTGTCGGTCGTCGACAGTCCTTCCGCGAACGGCCCGTCGATGGTGAGACTGGTGTGTCCGGCTTTCTCCGCAGCCAGTGCGTCGCCGTCGGCGCAAAAGGCGAAGACCGTTTCCAGATCGTGATAGCCATCCGGCCGCCGTCGCCGGACGTGCAGGGCAAGGTTGATCTTCGCATAAGCCGTTTCGGTAAGCACCGGTCAGCGCTGCCCCAGCTTGCCGTTCAGCCTTGCAATCACGGGCTCTTTTGCCGCTTCGCGTGCCGCTATCCACGCATAGCGCGCCTCGATCCTGCGCCCCGCCGCCCAATAGGCATCACCCAGATGTTCGGTGATCTCGACTTCGGCCGGGTCTAGACCCCGGGCACGCTCGAGCGTTTCGATGGCAGTATCCAGATTTCCCGCGCGGAAATGCGCCCAGCCGATCGAATCGGTAATCGCCGCATTTTCGGGCTGTGCGGCCGACGCTTTTTTCAACAGCACGAGCGCGCGATCGAGATCCTCGCCGCGATCCGCCATTCCGAACCCGAGTTGGTTGAGCAGTCGCGGGTCGTCGGGTGATAGCGCAAGCGCACGTTCCAGTGCGGGGCGTGCATTTTTCCAGTCGCCGCCCTGGTCCAGCACATTTCCTAGGGCGAGCCACAACTGCGCCCCGACATTCTTGTCGCCAAGCGTCTCTACGGCGCGGCGATAATGAGTTGCCGCCTTGGCAAAATTACCCCGACGGGCCTCGATATCGCCCAGCCGCGTCAAGTCGTTGGTCGACCGGCCGGCGCGCGCCGATGCCAGCGCGTAAGCCTCGTCAGTGCGACCGAGATCCTCGAGCAGATCGATCCGCGTCGAGATGGCCACATCCGCCAGGATCGGGTCCGACGTTGCGGTGTCGACCAGCCGCAACGCTTCCGCATGGCGATCGGCAAAGTTCAGGGTCGCAGCCGCAACAAGCCTTGCCTGCACACTCTCTGGATCGGCAAACGTCGCAAAACGGGCAAGCGTGACCGCCGATCGCGCCGACCGCTCTGTCATCAGGTCGAGCGCCATGCGCTGCAAGATGAAGGACGTGCCACGCGCGGGGGAATCGATTGCGCCCGCCACCTTTCCGCCAGTCGTGATCATATGGCGGGCAGCAGCGACGCTTGGATCGTCGCCCTTCAGCAGCGCAAGCGCAAGGGCATCCTGCTTACGCGATGCCAGGGTTGCTGCTGCTGCAAGATGCAGCGTGCTGGTGCGGTAGGTGTCGGCGCCCACAATGCCTTCGACCGCCTGTTTTCCCGCCGCATAATCGCCGCGCGCGATCGCCAGGAGCGCGGCGCTTTCGGGAACATAGGCGAACGCGCGGGTCTTGTCCGACGTCGCTATCTTGCCCGTGGCGAGCGACAGCCATCCGTCGAACAACGGCGCAAGGAAGGTGAAGCCGTCCTCCTTCCCGATCCGGTCGAGCAGCACGCGCGCCTCGTTCCAGTTCTGCTCGCGCACCGCACCGATGTAGAGCAGGACGCGCGCGTCGGGCGGAAGGATATCGGCCTGTTGCAACGTACGGGCGGCACGTAGTGCGAGCGGGTAGTCGCCGGCATCGACTCCCGCACGAT
>DDFE01000091.1:0-144 GCA_002336985.1 Sphingomonadales bacterium UBA1936 | reverse complement strand
CGCCCGCGGGGCAGTAACGCTGCTCCGGGCCGTCGAACATCGGCAGGTTGATGCCGGTCGGCACACTGGCGTCCTTTAGTGTCAGGTGGACGGGCTGATCTTCCTCGTGATTGGTGTTTGAAATGAACACGGACGACAGCCGGT
>DDFE01000026.1 GCA_002336985.1 Sphingomonadales bacterium UBA1936 | reverse complement strand
CGCGTTCGCTATAGGTACGCTTCGGGTCGACGTGCCAGTTTACGATGTGGCGGATGCCACGGACGTTTTTGCGCTCGGCATGTGCGGCGAGCAGCGCCTCGACATCGGGATCGCTGAGGTTCGCGAAACCGATAATTGCGTTCGGCATGCCGCGTGCGTCGGCCATCGACTGAAGCCAGTCAGTCTCCTTGAGCGCATCGTCGGGATGTGCGCCAGCATCGATGTGGACTATGCCGCGCACGTCCCAGTTCCCGGTATCGGCGAGATAGTCGTCGAGCCCGTAATTTCTCGCGATCGCTTCTACGCTGCCGTTCGGACCGTCGTCGCTGAACGGCGGTGCGAGCCAGGGATATCGGACATGGTCCAGATCCCAGAGATGGACGTGCGGATCGACGAAGGCCGGGCGTGGCGTCATCTCAATAGGTCGCCCGTCCGCCCGAAGTATCGAACACTGCACCGGTCGAGAAGCTCGCCTCCCTGCTTGCGAGGAAACAGATCATCGCGGCATTTTCATCCACGGTGCCGAAACGCCCGATGGGAATCTTCGACAGCATGAAGTCGATGTGCTCCTGCGTCATCTGGTCGAAGATCGCCGTTTTCACAGCTGCAGGCGTTACGGCATTGACGGTGATGTTGTCCTTGGACAGCTCTTTTCCGAGTGATTTGGTTAGGCCGATGACTGCAGCCTTCGACGTCGAATAGGCCGACGCATTGGGGTTGCCTTCCTTGCCGGCGATCGATGCGATGTTGACGATCCGGCCATAGCCGTTTGCTTTCATGTGCGGGATCGCTGCCTTGTCGCAGTAGAAGGTGCCGTTGACGTTGATCGCCATGACCTGTTGCCACGCGTCGGAAGGGTAAGTTTCGACCGTGGTATTCGGCCCGGTGATCCCGGCCGATACGACGAGGATGTCGAGCCGGCCAAGCTGGGAAACGACGTCAGCGGCCGCGGCGATCACTTGTGCTTCGTTCGACTGATCGACGCGTGCGGTGTGCGCGGCAAAGCTACAATCGGCGAGGGCGGCTTCCGAGATATCCCATACACTGACCAGCGCGCCCTCCGCTGCCATGCGCTCGGCCGTTGCGCGGCCGATCCCGGCCGCGCCGCCCGTGACAACTGCGACCTGGCCTTCGAAACGGCCTTTGTAAGACCCGCTCACTTGGCTGCGCTCCACGCAACGAATTCCTGACGCTGCTTGCCGAGCTTCTCGATTCCGAGTTCGACCACGTCGCCGGCCTTGAGATACCAAGGCTCGGGCTTCTGGCCGAGACCGACGCCCGGGGGAGTGCCGGTGGTGATCACGTCACCCGGCAACAGTTTCATGAACTGTGAGCAATAGGCGACGATCTGCGCCACGGTAAAGATCATCGTCTTGCTGCTGCCGTTCTGCATCTTCCTGCCATTGACCGACAGCCACATGCCCAGGTTCTGCGGGTCGCCGACCTCGTCGGCAGTGACCATCCAAGGGCCGATCGGGCCGAACGTCGGAAACCCCTTGCCCTTGTCCCACGTCAGGCCGCGCTCGGTCTGCCAGTGGCGTTCGGACACGTCATTGATCACACAATAGCCGGCGACATGGTCGAGCGCATCGGCCTCTGAGACGTAGTTTGCTTCGGTGCCGATCACGACGCCCAGTTCGACTTCCCAATCGGTCTTCTTCGAATCCCGGGGGATAGTGACAGGGTCGTTCGGCCCCTGGATGCAACTGATCCATTTCTGGAAGACGACAGGTTCCTCGGGCACCGGCAGGTTCGATTCCGCCGCATGGTCGGCAAAATTGGTGCCGATTGCGATGAACTGGCGGGTGCCGCATACGCACGCGCCATAGCGCACGCCGTCTTCGACCAAAGGCAGCGAAGCAGGGTCGATCGCGGCGAGCCTCGCCAAGCTGGCCTTGGACAGCGCGTCGGGACCGATATCGGTGACGTGGGTCGACAGGTCACGAATGCGGCCGTCGGCATCGATCACACCGGGCTTTTCGGCGCCGGGGGCGCCATAGCGGCAGAGCTTCATTGGAATTCCTCAGTTCGGGTAGGGACGATGGAGAGCGATGTCGCGGTTCAATTCGACACCGAAACCGGGCTTGTCGAGTTCGCTCGCGCGGATCTTGCCGTTTACCGGTACCGGCTCGCCCAGCAGTTGGGGTGCGAACATCGGCACCACTTCCGTCGGTCCCGGATGCATCATCAGGAACTCAGCGAACGGCGAATTATGGCGCGTTATGACGAAGTGATAGCTGTAGACCGACGATCCGTGAGGGACCATCATCACGCCCTTGCTGTCGGCGTAATTGGCGATCTTGAGCAATTCGGTCACGCCACCGCACCAGCCAACGTCGGGCTGGATGATGTCGCAGCATTCCATGTCCATCAGCATTCGGAAACCCCAGCGAGTCGCCTCATGCTCGCCGGTCGTGACCAGCAGTCCCTTGGGCGCGTTCTTCTTGAGCTGGGCATAGCCCCAATAATCGTCGGGGCTGAGCGCTTCCTCGATCCACTTGAGCCCGCACTCGTCCCATGCGCGGTGAGCGAGGCGCGTCGCATAATCGATGTCGAGGCTCATCCAGCAGTCGAGCATCAGCCAGAAATCGTCGCCGCACCGGCTGCGCATCTCGGCAAGATCGGCGATGTTCTTGTGCAACCCCTCGATCCCCTCGGCGGGACCGTGATGGAGCGGCAGCTTGCCACCGATGAAACCCAGTTCCTTGGCAATGTCCGGACGTGCGCCGGTCGCATAGAACTGCAGCTCCTCGCGCACCGCGCCGCCGAGCATGTGATAAACCGGCTCATCGCGCAGCTTGCCGAGCAAGTCCCAGATTGCCAGATCGACGCCCGAGATGGCATTCACCACCAGCCCCTTGCGGCCGTAATATTGGGTGGAGAAATACATCTGATCCCAGATCAGCTCGTACTCGGCCGGGCTGCGGCCGATCAGGAACCGGCTGAGATGTTTTTCGACAATGAAGGCCGCCGGCTCACCCCCTGTCGTGACCGCAAAACCGACCGTACCGTCCTCGGCTTCGAGTTCGACCACCAGAGTGCCGAGCACGTTGATACCGAAGCTCTGCCGCGACTGGCGATAGTCCGGATAGCGGGCCATCGGCGTCGCGATGTGATTGTCGATCCAGTGCCCGTCGCCCTGGTCATGATAGTCCGCACCGCCGCCGCGAACGGTGAACGCGCGGACATGCTTGATTTTTGGCAGGCTCACCCGAAACTCCTCATTGAACCCGAGATCCGGGCGCCGCGCGCGCCGCGCCGTCGAGCACCAGCACCCAGTCATTGCCGGGGGCGGTGTCGCCCGGCGGATCGAAACGACGTGTACCGCTGTTGGCGAAACGGCCTGCATCGGTCGTTTTGCCGTCGCGCGGCGAATACCAGCTTGCCCGGAGTTGCTTTCCGGCAATTTTGCCGAGCCGCATCGTGAATGGAGCGCCGGTGTAGCTGTAAGCAAAGGCATAAGCCTTGCCGCGACTGGCCATCACGCGGTCGTAACGGGTGCCGTTATCGACGATCAGGTCTTGGTCCGGCACCCGCTCCAGCATTGGGCGCGCTTCGATCAGCGAACGGACATAGTGCATCTGGTCGGCGCCGGGAGCGCGCGGCGCCTTCATCGCATCCGGCCATGGTATGTCAGCTTCGAAATTCCGTGTGTCGGCACCCGGCAGGAAGAACTGCATGATGCTGTTTTCGCCATAGGTGTGGCCGAACGCTCCGGCCATCACGGCCCACCAGGCGTAACGCCGGGCATCGGCTGCCAGCCAGCGCGGTTGCGGAGCCTTTTCATGCAAGCCGTGCGGGATGTTCTCGTACGACGGTTCCCCGTCGATCGTCGGCTTGGCCGGCAGGCGCACCCAATCCTCAGCGATGTAGCGCCAGTTGTCCTCGCCTTTCGCGTTCGGCCCTTCCTGGGCGTAGGATCGATGCCCCGACTGAAACATGTTGAAGTCGAGCCACTTCGCGTCGTGCCATTGCCAGGATGAATCGGTGCGGCCGATGGGATGAAACGTCATCAGCTGTCTGGGCGCGATACCCTTGATGGTGGTTCCGAGCGCGTCCCAGACGGCGGTGTTGGCTTCCGAGCGCGTGTCGCCGCCGTTGAGCCAGATGACGTTCGGCCGCTTGCCATAGCGCTCGGCAATGAAACGGCCGTAGATTGGTGCGTTCTCGCTGGTCAGCACCTTGTTCATCGCGATGTCGCCCCAGGCGGGCACGAGCGCGAGATACATGCCGAGTTGCTCCGCTCGCGACGCAACCCAATCGAGGTGATCCCAAAAATCATATTCGCCGGGCTTCGCTGGATCGCTGCCGGGCGTCGTGCGTGGCCGTGCCGGGTCACCGTCGACGAGCGCAGGGCCTGTAGCCGGGCTCGTCATCTTGGGCGTGTGCAGCACCATTACCTGGATGACGTTGAAACCCTGGCGTTTACGCGTCTGAAGATAAGTCTCGGTCTGATCACGATCGACCCGGCTCAGCAACAGCCAGGCGGTATCGCCCAACCAGAAAAACGGCTTACCACCCGCGAGCAAATAATGGCCATTGGGAGCGACGGTGAGTTCTGGAGTCTGCGCTGATGCGGGCGTCGCCGCCGCTGCCGCGAGCGCGGTCAGCAGGATCGAGCCGGCTTTCATCCTCGGACGTCCTTCCTTTGAATTCGCGGACGTTTCCGCGCCCACATTGTGGTCGCTTCATTGTATAATAGTATTAATTAAGTCAACCGTGGTTGTTTGCGAACCTGCCCGCCAGCTGGGGCGGAACAGGACCGCCTGTTGCCCAGTCGAGCAGTTCGACCGTATGGACCACCGGTACGCCGATGCGCGATCCGATCTGCATCGCGCAGCCGATATTGCCGGTCGCGATCACATCGGCATCGAGTCGTGCGAGATTGGCTGCTTTGCGGTCGCCCAGCTGTCCGGCGATCTCGGGCTGAAGGATGTTATAAGTTCCTGCCGATCCGCAGCATAAATGTGCTTCGACCGGCGTCCGTACGACATAGCCTGCGCCACCCAGGAGACGCTTCGGTGCGTCCGTCACCTTTTGGCCGTGCTGCAGCGAACATGCAGAGTGGTAAGCGACGGTAAGGCCACGTCCGTCGCCCGTGGGTAAATCGGCTTCGGCCAGAAACTCGCTGATGTCTTGTGCCAATGCTGACACACGGGCCGCCTTTTCGGCATAGGCCTCTTCATCGCGCAGCATGAAGCCATAATCCTTGATGGTCGTGCCACACCCCGAGGTCGTGACGATGATGGCCGTGAGCCCGCCTGCCTCGATCTCTCGGGTCCAGGCATCGACATTGCGACGCGCCGCCGCACGACCTTCATCCTCCCGGCCCATGTGATGGACGAGTGAGCCGCAACAGCCTTCGCCATTCGCAAAGACAACGTCGTAGCCGGAGCGATTGAGGAGGCGCACCGTTGCGGCCTGGAACTCGGGCCGCAACACGGGTTCGGCGCAGCCCTGAAGCAATGCGACACGGCCCTTGGCGCCGGGCACAGACGATGACCGCTGGCGGGCACGCTTGGGCAGGTTGCGTGGAGCCAGCGCCAGCATCGCGACGAGGGGCTTCAACATGGTGACCCGGGCGAAAAGGGGTGCGACCGGCCGCGCCAGCTTGGCCGCGGTCAGTGCGAGCCGGAAGCGGCCCGGATCGGGCAGCACCCAGGCTAATATGTTGCGCAATAGGCGTTCGTGCCATGGCCGGTCGTAATGGTCGTGGATGTAAGCGCGTGCATGGTCGACCAGGTGCATGTAGTTCACGCCGGATGGACAGGTCGTCATGCACGACAGGCATGACAGGCAGCGATCCACATGTTTCACGACCTCGGCGCTGGGCTTCCGGTCGTTCTCAAGCATGTCCTTGATCAGGTAGATTCGGCCGCGCGGGCTATCGAGCTCGTCGCCGAGCAGCACGTAGGTAGGGCAGGTCGCCGTGCAGAAACCGCAGTGCACGCACTTGCGGATAACGCCTTCGGACGAGGCCATCGCCGGGTCGGCAAGTTGAGTGGGCGAGAATTGCGTCTGCATTAGTTGAATCGTCCCGTCTCGAACACGCCCGCAGGATCGAACGCGCGGCGCACGCTTTCTTCGAGGGCTGCCACCTGCTTCGTCTGGGGGTGAAGCGCCGGTACTTCAGCGCGCGTTGCGGCGTCGGCCCGAATCAGGGTGGCGTGACCGCCAGCAATTTCAGCTGCGCGGCGAATAACCTGCGGATCGACTTTGCTGGCCAGCCACACCAAGCCCCCGGCCCAGTCGAACAGCCATTGTGCATCGGGAATAGTTTCGACGAACGCCGGCGCCTTTCCCGCAGAAATTATTACCCGCCATAACGGCACGTCGGCAGGCAATGTCGACGCATGACGTGCCGCGTTCCACAATTGGTCACCGCCGGGATAGTGCGAAAGGCCGTCGATCAATCCGGCAAGACGTTTCGCGCGCGCCTCAATCGAATGTGAAAAGCCGTCGAGCCTGAGCGCAGTAACCGCCCCACCATCCCACGACGGTAAATGTGCCGCTGCGGAAACCTCGGCCGCCGATCCGAGCGCCGTCGCCATCGCCGCTACAGCAGCGGCGGGCGAAAGACCTCGCGCCACCCATGTCTCCTGTTCGCGCGGTGCTGGCAGGACCTTTAGGGTCAACTCTGTCAACGCAACGATCCGGCCCCAGCTGCCGGTGACCAGCTTAGACAGGTCGTAACCCGTGACGTTCTTGACCACCTTGGCGCCAGCGACGAAGCGTTCGCCGCGTCCCGATACTGCGGTGAATCCCAGCAGGTGATCGCGTGCTCCGCCGCGGCTCAGTCGAGCCGGTCCCGCAATACCGGCCGCAATGATACCGCCGATGGTCGCCTGGCCCGGCTCGCCACCAAGAATGGCGGCGTGATCGAAGGGATCGAATGCCAGCATCTGGCCTTCGCTCGCGACCAGCGCCTGCACTTCCGCAAGCGGCGTTCCGGCGCCGACCGTCAGCACCAGTTCCGGGGGATCATAATCGATGACCCCCGCAAAACCGCGCATGTCGACGACAGTCGCATCGGGTGTAGGCGCGCCGATCGCGTCCTTGCTCCCACCGCCGCGGAGGCGAACGGGGCCGCCACGCATGACGATGTCGCACAATTCCTCGATCGTTCCCGGACGCAGCATCAGAAGCGCGGAAGCTCGGGGAAGGGCAGTTGCCCGTTATGTACATGCATCCGGCCCAGTTCGGCGCAGCGGTGCAGTTCGGGAAACATCTTGCCGG
>DDFE01000182.1:12419-13210 GCA_002336985.1 Sphingomonadales bacterium UBA1936 | reverse complement strand
CTCGACTACAGCCATGCCGAGGACATTGCCGGCCTGATCGGCCAGTATATCCATGGCAACGAGCCGAGCCACCATGTCGCCTATCTCTACGCCTATGCCGGCCAGCCCTGGCGGACGCAGGAACGGCTGACGCAGATCGTCGAAAGCCAGTACAAGCCGGCGCCGGACGGGCTCTCGGGCAATGACGATCTCGGCCAGATGTCCGCCTGGCTCGTGTTCACCGCGCTCGGCTTCTATCCCGTGGCACCGGGCTCGAACGAATATGTGATCGGCCGGCCCTTCCTGGACCGCGCGGCGCTCAACCTGCCGAACGGCAAGCGTTTCACCATCGTCGCGGACGGGCTGTCGAACACGAACAAGTACATCGGCGAGGCCATGCTCAACGGCAAGCCGCTGGCGCGTAGCTATCTGAAGCACGAGGAGATCGTCGCGGGCGGCGAGCTGCGCTTCACCATGCAGGCGACGCCGAACAAGAGCTGGGCGACGGGCAAGGCGGCGCGGCCCTATTCCATGAGCACGGCGCGCTAGGGTCAAAGCCCAATCAGCAAACTCCGTCATCCCCGCGCAGGCGGGGATCCATCTCGTGCGTTCTCCGCGAATACGCCGGTGAAGCTTGCGGGGTACGTCCGGGAGATGGGCCCCCGCCGTCACGGGGATGACGAAATGAGAGTCCGATAACCAGGCAAATCAATGACTTATATGAATCCTCACCCCAGGACGGATCGACATCCAGGCCAAGGATGTGGCTTGGCGGGCCGGAGCGCCTCGAACTGAATTTCATCGTCACCCTG
>DDFE01000182.1:1072-12311 GCA_002336985.1 Sphingomonadales bacterium UBA1936 | reverse complement strand
GACAGAGCTGAATGTCGATCCGTCCTAGGCCCGCTCCGCCGAGCTGACCGCGTCGGCCGCGCGCAGCGCCGCGAGCAGGCGCATCAGGTGCGCGGCGTTGCGCACCTCCAGGTCCATCGTGTTGGTGTGGAAAGTGGTGTCGCGATTGTCCATGCGCAGGCCCAGGATATTGGCCTTGTGCTGGCCGATCAGCGTGGCGACGGCGCCCAGCGCGCCCGGCTCGTTCTTCAGCGTGATCTCGATCTGGGCGATGCCGCCCTCCGCCTTGTCGCCCCAGGTGAGGTCGACCCAATCCTCCTCGGTGGTATCGGCCAGGCTGGGGCAATCGATCCGGTGCACTTCGATCGGCTCGCCGGGCCGGCGGATACCGACGATGCGATCGCCCGGCACCGGCCGGCAATCGACCGAGAAGTGGAAGGCGACGCCCGGGGTGAGGCCCTTGATCTCGATCGCATGCTGCTGCGGCGGCAGGTCGTGCTCGTCCTCGCCCTCGGTCGAGCCGGGCATCAGCGCTTCCATCACCTGGAAATCGGTGAACTGGCGGCGGGCGATCGCTTCCATCAGCGAGGCCTCGTCCTGCAGCTTGAGGCGCTTGAGCGCATCGGGGATCGCGCCCTCGCCCGGCGGCGTCGGCAGCCGCAGCACGATCTCGTCATAGAGCTTGTGGCCGAGCGCGATCGTCTCCTCGCGCTCCTTGTAGCGGATATGGCGGCGGATCGCCGCGCGCGCCTTGCCGGTGATCGCGAAGTTGAGCCAGTTGGCCTGGGGCTCCTGCGCCTTGGAGCGCAGGATCTGGACCTGGTCGCCCTGCTCGATCTCGGTGCGCAGCGGCACGACGCGGCCGTTGATCTTCGCGCCCACCGCTTGGTCGCCCAGGTTCGAATGGACCGCATAGGCGAAGTCGATCGGCGTCGCGCCCTTGGGCAGCTGGATCAGCTCGCCCTTGGGAGTGAAGGCGAAGATGCGATCCTGGTACATCGCCATGCGGGTATGCTCGAGCAGCTCCTCGGGGCTCTCGGCATGCTCCAGAATCTCGATGAGATCCTTGATCCAGCTGACCTGGGTATCGGGCCGGACGTTGCTGGCCTTGTAGGCCCAATGGGCGGCGAGGCCATATTCGGCCTGGGCATGCATGTCGCGCGTGCGGATCTGGATCTCGATGCGCGTGTCGCCGGCATGGATGATGCTGGTGTGGAGCGAGCGATAGCCGTTGCGCTTGGGCGTGGAGATATAGTCCTTGAACCGGCCCGGCACCATCGGCCAGCGCCGGTGGATCACGCCGAGCGCGCGGTAGCATTCCTCCTCGGTGTCGACGATCGCGCGAAAGGCCATGATGTCGCTCAACTGCTCGAGCGAGACGTGGCGCTCCGACATCTTCTTCCAGATCGAATAGGGATGCTTTTCGCGCCCGGTGATCTCGGCGTCGATGCCGCCGCGCGAAAGGAGGAGCTTCAGGCCCGAGGCGATCTTGGCGATGCGGTCCTCGCCCTCGATCTTCAGGCTGTCGAGCCGCTTCTCGATCGATTCATAGGCTTCGGGCTCGAGCTCGCGGAAGGCGAGCGTCTGCATCTCCTTCATGAACTCGTACATGCCGATCCGCTCGGCGAGCGGGGCATAGATATCCATCGTTTCTTTCGCGATCCGGCGGCGCTTTTCCGGATCGGGAATGAAGTGCAGCGTGCGCATGTTGTGCAGCCGGTCGGCAAGCTTCACCAGCAGCACGCGGATGTCGTCGGACATCGCGAGCAGGAATTTGCGCAAATTCTCCGCCGCGCGCTCCGTCGCGGACTGTGCCTCGATCTTCGACAGCTTGGTGACGCCATCGACCATGCGCGCGACCGCGGGACCGAATTTCGCGGCGATCTCTTCCTGCGTCGCGACCGTGTCCTCGATCGTGTCGTGCAGGATCGCGGTCGCGATCGTCTCGTCGTCGAGCTTCAGATCGGTCAGGATGCCCGCAACCTCGATGGGGTGCGAATAGTAGGGATCGCCCGAAGCGCGCTTCTGAGACCCGTGCGCCGCCATCGAAAACACATAGGCGCGGTTGATCAGCGCCTCGTCGGCGTCCGGATCATAGGATTTGACCCGCTCTACGAGTTCGTACTGTCGAAGCATTCAGCCCCCATGATGGGGGTGCGGTGTTGCTGATGGCAACCCTTCATTGCGCTGTATTTGTCACACGTCCGGAACGTTCCAGCTTGCCCCAGCCCACGCTCGGTCCTCGAAGGGCAGCACCGACGGCGCGAATTACGACCCAGTACATCAGCTGGCGATAGATGAAACGCTGCGCCACGAGCAGGTGGACGGGGTAGCGTTTCTCCTTGGGATCGAGCCAATAGGCGACCGCACCGCAGAAAATGTCGATCGACGTGAACGCGATCCAGTAGATGCCCATCGTCAGCACATCGGACTGCGTCTGTGCCCAACCATGTTGTTCGACGCGGATAAAGGTTTCGACCAGGCTGACGACCAGCGCGAAATCGATGATCGGCGAAATGACGGCGAATGCGATCTGGAACAGCCATGCCTGCGGCAGGCCGACGAGTGCGAGCCCGGCGGGCTTGCGGGTACGCATGATGCTGCCGTGCTTCCACAGGCATTGCAGCGTGCCGTAGGACCAGCGGAACCGTTGCTTGGCGAGCGACCGGAACGTCTCCGGCGCCTCGGTCCAGGCGATAGCGTCGATATCGTAACCGACCCGCCAGCCTTGCCGCTGTATGGCGATGGTCAGATCCTGATCCTCGGCCAGCGTGTCGGTGGGATAGCCGCCGACCGAATCGAGCGCCGCACGCCGCCACGCGCCGACCGCGCCCGGCACCACCGTGATCGCGTCGAATTGCGTCAATGCGCGGCGTTCCAGGTTTTGCGCGGTCACATATTCGACCGACTGCCAGCGGGTGACGAGGTTGAACCGGTTGCCGACCTTCGCATTGCCGGCGACCGCACCGATTTCCGGATCGGCGAACCAGCGTGCGAGGCTGGCGACGGTCTGCGGCTGGAAACGCGTGTCGGCGTCGAGTGCGATGATGACGTCGCCCTTGGCCAGTTTCAGCCCTTCGTTCAGCGCCCGCGCCTTGCCGCCGTTTTCGAGCGTGAGCAGGTGTACTCGCGGCTCATCGCGATAGGCCTCGGTGACGACGGCGCTGGTGGCGTCCTTCGACCCGTCGTCGATCACGAGGATCTCCAGCTGCACATCCTCGCTCGCAAGAACGCGGCGGATCGAATCGACGATCACGCGCTCTTCGTTGAACGCCGGGATCAGGACCGACACGAACCGCGCCGGATCGATCGGCGGCGGCACCGGGCGATCGCGGCGGTACCGGTCGCGCAGGGCCAACCCGGCCATGAGCAACGCCCGCGCGATGCCCAGCGCGATCGCAACGAAGAACAGCCATTTGATCGTCCACAGGAAGCCCGCGATGATCAGGAAGATGGCGACATCGGCACGCACCGCGACCAGGTCCCACCCCTTGACCTCGGGCATCACGGTATCGCGCGATACGCCTGCGAGGGTCGAGATCGTTACCAGCGTGTAGCCCTTGGCACGCAGGCCATCGATGATCTGCGGCAGGGCGGCGACAGTCTGCGAACGGTCGCCGCCGCCATCGTGGAGCAGCACGACGCGCGTGGGGTTTTCGTCGGTGCCGCGGTCGACCTTGGCGAGCGTATTGGCGACGATCTGTGCGACGCCCGGCCGTTGCCAGTCATCCGGATCGACATGCAGGCCGACATTCAGATAACCGCGCTGCTGCGCGACCCATGCCGGTTCGAGTTCGTCTGTGGTCGTCGGTTCGGCATCCCCGAAATAGGGCGCGCGGAACAGGCGCAGTGAGCGGCCCGTATAGGCCTCTACCAGCCTGCGCGTGGTGTTCAGTTCTACGCGGATCCCGGTGTCGGACACCTGCGCCATGTTCGGGTGGGTGTAGCTGTGGTTGCCCAACTCGCTGCCGCCGCGAATGATGCGGTTGAGCAGTCCGGGGTTCGAAATCGCATTCTCGCCGATGACGAAGAATGTCGCTGGAGCATTTTTTGCCTCCAGCACATCAAGAATCTTCGGCGTCCAGGTGGGGTCCGGCCCGTCGTCGAACGTCAGGGCGACCATTCCGGGGCGGTTGCCGCCGCGGCGCACCTGGAACGGCGTCGGCAATTGGGTAAACTGCTGGTTACGTATCAACCCTGACTTGTCGAACGTCACGGTGCGGATGCCGTCGCGCGGTGTCGCCTCGATCCGCAGCAGTTCGCCCGCACCCTCGACGCTGACGTTGCCGACCGGCGTAAACCGCGCGAGGTCGGGTGTACGGTTACTCGTTAGCGCCTTTGCGGCCGACCAGTAGCCGACGTCTTCGCTGCCCAGCCGCCACAGCGCGAAGCCGGCCGTTCCCAATGCCTGGTTAGCGCGCAACTGGTTCCAGGCGCTCGCTGCATCGAGCATCCAGATGGTATGGGTGACGCCATCCTCTTCGTACGCGAAATAGGAATTACCGCTGACGGGATCGAAGGTCGGCGTTGCTTCGCTGTCGTCGGCGGCGAGCCACGCTTCTTCATCCGTCATGTTGTCGGCGGTGTCGCCGTGCCAGTCATAGGCATAGTTGCCGATGGCCACGATCGCCTTCGACGGCGGAACCTGCGCCAGCGCGCGCTTCAGGTTGGCGACGAACCACGACTGCGACGCGATCGGACCCGGCGGCTGGCCGGGGGCGTGTTCGTCGTAGTTCATCAGGAACAGGAAATCGGCGGCGTCGGCAAAAGCGCGCAGGTTCCACGCCGGATTGTCGATCGGCACTGCCAGCGCAACCGACCAGTGCTTGGCGGAAAAACGCGCCCGCGCCTCTTTCAGGAACTGGATATAATGGGGAAGCGCCGCATCGGGCAGTTCTTCGAGGTCGAAGACGACGCCGCTGCCGCGCTGGTCGGTGACGATCTGCTCTGCCCAGTCGAGCAGCGCCTTGCGCCGCGCCGGATCGCGCAGGATCGCGGCCATCCCGGCGCCATCCCATTTGTCGTTCGCCGCATTCTGGATCATCGGCATGACACGGGTAGAACTGGTCGCGCGGCGCACGATCCGCTGGAAATTCACGTCGCGGTTGTAACTTCTTGTGCGCCCGCCATCCGTTACGAACGCAAGCGTCGGGACGACCCAGTCGATCTCGTCGATGTGCCGCGCGAGCGAGGCCGCGCTGTCCGGATCCCAGGGCACATAGAATGCCGCCGAGACCTGCTTGCCGGCCCGGACGCCCGGTTTGGAGGGGGGCAGCCACTGCCCCGCCTGTTTGCGCAACCGCGACACCTGTTCGACCAGAGGCCGCGTCTGCTTGCGTTCGCCGATGGGGTGAAGCGCCGAGCCTGCGGGTACGGCAGCGATGGTCCATGCAAAACCCAGTGCCGCAATGACGATCAGCGCAAGCAGCATCGCCACGACGCGCTTCGACCAGCGGTTCCGCTGGCCGCTGGCGTCGTAGAAGATCGGGCGGTCGCTGCTCATCGGGTCAATTCGGCAAAACTTGCGCCAGCACGCGGAACACGTTGCCGCCCATCACCTTCGCGATGTCGGTGTCGCTGAACCCCGCGTCGATCAGCCCTTGCGTGATCGCATCGAGCCGCGTCGTGTCGAACCGCGTCGTGACCGCACCGTCGAAATCGCTGCCGAGGCCGACGTAATCGATGCCGACCAGATCGCGGACATGTGCGATGGCGCGGACGATGCCGGCAGGCGACGTGTCGCACACTGCCGCGTCCCAATATCCGATGCCCACCACGCCACCGGTCTTGGCGACACCACGGATTTCTTCGTCGGTCAGGTTGCGGTTGACCTTGCACGTCGCCTGCACGCCGCCGTGCGACGAAACGACTGGGCGCTTCGCCATGGCCAATACCTGCGCGACGCAGGTGTGGCTGCAATGCGCGATGTCGACGACCATGCCCTTGGCCTCCATCGCGCGGACGATCTCCACGCCAAACGGCGTCAGGCCACCCTTGCGAACGCCGTGCATCGAGCCCGCGACTTCATTGTCGAAGAAATGCGCAAGACCGGCCATGCGGAACCCGGCATCGAACAGTCGGTCGAGATTGGCGCGCTTGCCCTCGATGTCCTGAAGGCCTTCGATCGAAAGCATCGTGCCCATTGGCTTGGCAGCAGCCGAGGTCGCATAGGGCGACTCGATTGCGCAGGCATATTCGCTTGTGCGATCACGGATGAGCGCCGCCAGATCTGCCTTGGTTCTAATGATCCGAAGGCATGGCCGCTGCCCCGCAGCCGCCACAGCTCGGTTCAACTTCTCCGCATGCCACAGCGAGCGCTCGACAAGCGACGTCCATGTCCGTGGCGGCTGGCCCTGGGCGATGGTCAGCAGGGTGATGTTGTCGGTGTCGCCACTGTTCGAATCGTAATTCTGGTTCTTCGGCGTCTTGGTGACCGACGAAAGGATCTGCAGCGCGACATTGCCTTCGGTCAGGCGCGGAAAGTCGACCTGCCCCCGCGTTCCACGTTCCATGAAGTCGCGTTTCCACATCAGTGTGTCGGCATGCATGTCGGCGACCTGCAGCGTCTTGTGGAGCGCCGCCGCACGCGCCGTCGCGGCGGGCGGTTGCGGTCCGGCAACGACGTTCATCCGTCCCTCGACGATCGGTGGCAGGACGCCGAAGAACACGATCGACGCGATGCCGAGCAGCAACGCGGCCCAGGCGAAAAACTTCTTCATCTACACCCTCTCCAAGGTGACGAAGCTATAGCCCTCGTGATCCTCACGCGCGATTTCTTTCCATACGTCCGGATCGGGCGCCGGCATGACCGCGTCGCCTAGTGGATCGTCGTGGACCTCGGTCAGTTCCCAGCGATCTATATGCGGGGCAAATAGCGTCAGGATTTCCGCGCCGCCGATGACCGCCGCGTCCGGTCCGGCGAGAGCAAGCGCGTCGATAACGCTGGTCGCTACCTCTGCTCCTGATGCCGACCAGTCACCGTCTCGCGTAAGGACGATATGCCGCCGTCCAGGAAGCAGCCCGGGCAGACTTTCGAAGGTCTTTCGGCCCATGATCATTGGCTTGCCCATCGTAAGCGCCTTGAAACGCTTCTGCTCACCAGGGATGTGCCAAGGCATCTTGCCGCTGCGTCCGATCACGCCATTTCGCGCGCGAGCCATCACCAGCGTGATCAAACCGCGACCTCGCCCTTGATGTGCGGGTGCGCTTCGTAACCCTCGACCGCGAAATCCTCGTATTCGTATTCGTCGATATTGGCCGGGCGGCGCTTCAGCACCAGTTTCGGCAACGGCTTGGGATCGCGGGTCAGTTGAAGCCGCGCCTGGTCGAGGTGGTTGGTGTAGAGGTGCGTATCACCGCCCGTCCACACGAACTCGCCGACCTCCAGCCCGCACTGGTCGGCCAGCAGGTGCGTCAGCAACGCGTAACTCGCAATGTTGAAGGGCACGCCCAGGAACACATCCGCGGAGCGCTGGTAAAGCTGCAGCGACAGCTTCCCGTTCGCGACATGCGTCTGGAACAGGCAATGGCACGGCGCCAGCGCCATCTGGTCGATCTCGCCGGGGTTCCAGGCGGTAACGATCTGCCGGCGGCTGGCCGGGTTATTCTTGATCTGGTCGACCAGCAGCTTGATCTGGTCGATGTGACGCCCGTCGGCCGCCACCCAGTCGCGCCATTGCTTGCCGTAGATGGGGCCGAGTTCGCCGTCCTCGCCCGCCCATTCGTCCCAGATGCCGACCTTGCGGTCCTTCAGCCAGTTGTTGTTCGTCTCGCCGCGCAGGAACCACAGCAGTTCGATGAAGATCGAGCGGACGTGCAGCTTCTTGGTCGTGACCAGCGGGAAACCGGCCTGCAGGTCGAAGCGCATCTGGTGCCCGAACACGCTCAGCGTTCCCACACCCGTACGGTCGGCCTGCGGTACGCCGGTGTCGAGGATGCGGCGGAGAAGATCCTGGTACTGCTGCATGGCTAGAGGCTCGCGACCAGAAGCTTGTCGATCTTGCGGCCGTCGATATCGACGATTTCGAAGCGATATCCGCCGAAATCGAAATGATCGCCCACGGCTGGGATGCGTTTCAATTCGGCAAGCGCCAGCCCCGCGACGGTCGCATAATCGCGGTCCTCGGGCAGCGTCAGGCCGATCTTTTCGGCGAGCAGGTCCGCCGCCCACCAGCCGGAAACGAGCAGGCTGCCGTCCTCGCGTTCGAACACCGGCGGATCGTCGCCCTCGTCCTGGTCCGACACGAACTCGCCCGCGATCGACGACAACAGGTCGGCGGGCGTGACGATCCCTTCCAGATGGCCGTATTCGTCATGAACCAGCGCCATCGGCACATCCGCGCGGCGCAGCGCCTCCAGCACGTCCATCGCATCCACCTGGTCCGGGACGACGGGCGCGGTGCGCATCAGATTGCGCAGGTTCACTTCCTCGCCCGCGATCAGCGTGCGGACAATGTCGCGTGCCTGGACGATGCCCAGGATGTTGTCGACCGATCCGGTCGCGACCGGCACACGGCTGTGCGGCAGTTCAGCGAGCATGGTGCGGATGGCATCGCGGTCCGCGTCCGCATCGATCCAGTCGATTTCGGTCCGCGGCGTCATGACTTCACGCACCGGCCGGTCCGCAAGACGCACGACACCCGAAATAAACGCACGCTCCGATTCCTCGATCACGCCCGATTTCGACGCTTCGGCGACGATCAGGTGAAGCTCCTCCGCCGTCACATGCGCNNGGCCGCGCGACAAGTGCCGCGATCGGCTCCGGCGACCGGAGCGCGAATTGCTTGGGCACCAGTTCGCCGATCACCAGCGAGACGAAGGTCGTAATGGCGATAACGATCCCGAAACCGACATCGTCGGCCGAACTCGCCGGGACGCCCAGCATTTCCAGCCGCTCGCCCATTGGACCGCCGAGACTGGCCCCCGAATAAGCGCCCGTGAGCACGCCGATCAGCGTGATGCCGATCTGTACCGTGGAGAGCAGTTTGCCCGGGTCGGCCGCAAGGTCGATGGCGACACGAGCCCCACTGTTCCCCTTGCGCGCCAGCGCCTCCAGGCGCGGACGGCGCGCGGAAACGATCGCGAGTTCGGACATGGCGAACACGCCGTTCAGGGCAATCAGCGCGACGATGATCGCGACGTCGATCCAGGGAAAGGGAGACAGTGTCGGGGTGGGCATGGCCTGTTGCGATCAAGCAATGCCGGTTTTGCGGGCGGGGGGCAATGCGGGAGTGCAGTTGGATCGTTATAGTTAGGACATCGATCGTCGGGTTTGAGGAAGTCGGATGTCAACTTGGCAACGACTGTTGGAACTTTCGCGACCGTGGAAAACACCCGGATACCTCAAAGCTGCATCACGGAGCTGAGCATCGAACCAATCGGCTACCTTGGCGGCCGGGTGAACCGTCATTGGCTGGTTGGGCGCAAGGGGCGCCAATATGTTCTCCGACATTATGGATACGCATCGGCGAATGTCGTCGATTACGAGTTAAACGTCCTGCAGCGAATGGCGGCCATGGGATGGCCTGTTCCGATACCGATCGACCAACTGACAACGGATCACCGGTGGTGCCTGTTCACGCACTTGCCCGGAGCGCCACGTACCGATGATTCGCCTGAAGCACGGAGGATACAAGGGCAATTGTTGGCCCGTTTTCATCGAGACAGCGCCGCGCTGCTCGACATCGGACAAAAAGAAGGCTCGTGCCGTGCCGACGAAATATTACGGAATCCGGGTCTCGTTGCCGCGCTTGCCCGATATGAACGGATCGACGCTGACACGGCGCACCTACTGAGATGGCATCTGGATTGCGCGTTAGAGGTGATCGACGGCCTGGATACGACAGGTCTCGGTTCCGTTATCCTCCACGGCGATTTCGCGTCATGGAATCTCTTGTTCGACGAGAGTGGCTTCAGCGGCCTCCTGGATTTCGAATTTACGCATCGCGGGTTCAGAATTTCTGACTTCGCAATGGCCTGGCGGGGCGACCGCGATGAAATAATTCAGGGTTATCAAGAGATATCCCCGCTCAACGACATCGAACATGCACTGATCGTCCCATGTTTCTGGGCATGTCTTCTCAACGATGTCGCGGAAAAAATTGAAGCGTTCTTCGAGCGCGGCATTCGCCCAGACTGGACCTGGGAAAAGAACAAGCTTCTCGTGAGATCGAAGCGTTTCGGTATCGATCGCTATCCCGGTCGCTAGTGGGAAGCCTTATCGCCGCTCCGCAAAGAACTCCCGCAACAGTATCGCAGCCGACCCCTCACCCACGCCGTCTACTACCTCGGGCCGATGATGGCAGGTCGGCTGCGCGAATACGCGTGGCCCGTGTGCGACACCGCCGCCCTTTGGGTCGGGCGCTGCATAGACAAGGCGCGCGATGCGGGCGTGAGCGATGGCGCCCGCACACATAGCGCAGGGTTCGAGTGTCACCCAGAGTTCGGCGCCCGGCAGGCGGTCCGTGCCGATTGCCGCGCAGGCGGCGCGAATCGCGACGATTTCGGCGTGGGCGGTCGGATCGTTGTCGCGGCGGGTTCGGTTTACGCCCTCTCCCACAACTGCGCCGTTCACTATAACGACAGCGCCGACAGGCACTTCACCGTCGCGGGCAGCCTGCTCTGCTAGGGCAAGCGCGCGGCGCATCGGGTCGGGAAGCGGGAAGGCCATGTACCGCGATTAAGCGCGACTCGGTTGACGCGGCAAGGCTTTGCCGATATGCGCGCCGCCTTTCCGAGCAACAACGAATTTCAGGATTTACGAGCGATGGCACGCGTTTGCGAACTGACCGGCAAGGGTCGCCAGGTGGGACACAATGTGAGCCACGCCAACAACAAGACCAAGCGGACCTTCCTGCCCAACCTGCAGAACGTCACGCTGATCAGCGATACGCTGGGCGAAGGCGTGAAGCTGCGCGTTTCGACGCATGGCCTGCGTTCGGTCGAACATAACGGCGGTCTCGACAACTGGCTCGCCAAGACCAGCGACGACAAGCTGAGCCTGAAGGTGCAGCGCCTGAAGCGCAAGATCGCCAAGGCAAAGACGGTTCCGGCCGCAGCCTAAGGCTTTGACGCGGGGATAATCCCCGCGTTCTTATCCAGCGCGAATTTGAGCAGGTATGTTGCCTGCCACGTCATCTGATTGTCGTCGGAAATGATCCAGGCGATGGTCTGGTCGCCTTCCTGCGTGATCGCCAGCCCTTCGAAATTGTCGCTGATCAGCGGACGTTCGAATCGGGCGACAACCGGGCCCGTCGCAACC
>DDFE01000182.1:0-1059 GCA_002336985.1 Sphingomonadales bacterium UBA1936 | reverse complement strand
T
Organism: Sphingomonadales bacterium UBA1936; assembly: GCA_002336985.1. GTDB lineage: Bacteria > Pseudomonadota > Alphaproteobacteria > Sphingomonadales > Sphingomonadaceae > Sphingomonas_O. The sequence goes on along the minus strand of DDFE01000182.1, from coordinate 1,058 downwards.
TGAGCACCATGATGCGCCCGTCAGGAAGTTCGGCAGCGTCGGTGGGGCTGAATCCTTCAGGCGGCCGGTAGCTGAGCGCGGTTACAGGCGTGCGGGGGTCAGTGGGATCGCCGGAGAAGACAAGCAGCGGGCGCTCGTCGACCCCGGCCGGTGCCATCTCGGCAAACACCAGGAAGCGGCCGTCGCGCAGGCGCACCATTGCTTCCGGCCCACGCGTCCTGAGCCAGTTGGCCATCAGGCGCGGCTGGTAGACGGCCTCGCCGCGCCGGAAGTCTGCACCGATGCGGCAGATGCGCGTTTCCGATTCATAGCCGACCCACCAATTGCGGCCGTCACCGGTCAGAGATTCGGAATCCCGCGTGCGATTGTCGTCATCCTGCCCGCATGACGTTGGCAAGGAATCGATCCGGGCATCGACCGCGCGGCCGAACGGGGTCAGTCGAAAGCGCAGGACCGTTCCCGCATCGCCGATGGAAGTCACACGGTCGCCATCGACATGGAGCGCAGACCAGCCGCCGAACTGGGGTGACACACCCGACAAGCGCCAGCCGCCGAGCAGGGTGAACGCGCCAACGCGCGTGCGTGTCGCATCCGACACATCGAGCGTGACCGGGACCGAACGGACGACTATACGCTCGGCATAATTGGGCGTGTGCTGCTTGCTGCGCGGACCGCCGATGACGATCGGTAACAGGACCGCGAGGAAGAAGCCGAGCCAGCGCATTCGTGCGCGTCAATAGCGGCCCGCGCGGACAAACCAACATTAACCAACGCTAACGACTGCATTCAGCATCGTTGCACATCGAATCACCTAGAACGGTTCCATCATCGAGCAAGGAGACCGACGATGAAGAAACTGATTCACACCGCCGCCCTGGCGAGCGTCGCAACTGTCGGCCTCGCTGCAACCCCTGCCATGGCGCAGAGCTATTACCCGCAGGACCGCTATGGTTATGAGCAGGTCCGTCACGGCTATGACGATCGTCGCGGCTATAACGACGACCGGGGTGGTTACTACGACCGTCGCGGCTATGACGACCGCAACTACAACCGCAGCT
>DDFE01000137.1 GCA_002336985.1 Sphingomonadales bacterium UBA1936 | reverse complement strand
TTCTATCTCCACAGCCGCCTGCTCGAGCGTGCCGCGAAGCTGAACGACGAAAACGGCAACGGGTCGCTGACCGCGCTGCCGATCATCGAAACGCAGGCGGGCGACGTGTCGGCCTACATCCCGACCAATGTGATCTCGATCACCGACGGGCAGATCTTCCTCGAAACCGACCTGTTCTACCAGGGTGTCCGTCCGGCGATTAACGTCGGCCTCTCGGTCTCGCGTGTCGGTTCGTCGGCACAGACGAAGGCGATGAAGAAGGTTTCGGGCTCGATCAAACTCGAACTCGCGCAGTACCGCGAAATGGCCGCGTTCGCGCAGTTCGGTTCGGACCTCGACGCCTCCACGCAGAAGCTGCTGAACCGCGGTGCGCGCCTGACCGAACTGCTGAAGCAGAAGCAGTACGCGCCGATGCCGTTCGAAGAGCAGACCGCGTCGATCTTCGCCGGCACCAACGGTTACCTCGACGGCATCCCGGTTTCCGACGTGACCCGTTACGAGGAAGCGATGCTCGCCGACCTCCGCGCGAACCACAAGGACGTGCTGAAGACGATCCGCGAGACCAAGGATCTTGGCGACGATGCCAAGAAGGGCCTGGTCGCCGCGCTCGACGCCTTCGCAAAGACGTTCGCCTAAGTAGATGGCCAGCCTCAAGGCCCTCAAGATCCGCATCGGCTCGGTGAAGTCGACGCAGAAGATCACCAAGGCGATGAAGATGGTCGCCGCCGCGAAGCTGCGCCGTGCGCAGGAAGCGGCGGTTCAGGGCCGTCCGTATGCCGAGCGCCTCGAAGCCGTGATGTCGAGCCTGGCGTCGAAGGTGACGATCAGCGAAAGCAGCCCCAAGCTGCTGGCGGGCACCGGCAAGGACCAGGTTCACCTGATCGTCGTCGCGACTTCGGAACGGGGTCTCGCGGGCGCATTCAACACGAACATCGTCCGTGCGGCGCGCGCCAAGGCCGTCGAGCTGGAAGCAGCGGGCAAGACCGTGCGCTTCTACATTGCCGGCAAGAAAGGCCGCGTGCTGCGACGTTTCTATCCGAACCAGATTCACCACGATCAGGAAGTCGGCCACATCAAGAACGTCGCGTTCAGCGATGCACAGATCGTGGCGCAAGACCTGATCGCACGGTTCGAAGCAGGCGAGTTCGATGTCGCGCACCTGTTCTTCGCCAAGTTCCGTTCGGCACTTGTGCAGGAGCCGACGGGTATCCAGATCATTCCCGTGGCGATCAAAACGGACGCAAAAACCGACATTGGGACCGTGTCAACTTCGGGTGCCGCTCCGGCCGTCATGGAGTACGAACCCGACGAGGAAACCATCCTCGCCGACCTGTTGCCGCGTAACGTCGCGATCCAGATCTTCCGCGCGATGCTGGAAAACGCCGCGTCCGAACAGGGCAGCCGCATGACCGCGATGGACAATGCGACGCGCAACGCGGGCGACATGATCAACAAGCTGACGGTGCTGTACAACCGCACCCGCCAGGCCGCGATCACGACCGAACTGATTGAAATCATCGCTGGCGCCGAAGCGCTGTAATTAGACTGAAAGCAGGAAACTAGCATGGCAACCGCAGCCCCCAAGAAGCCCGCCGCGAAAAAGCCCGCAGCCACCAAGGCCGCTGCGCCAAAAGCTGCCGCGACCAAGGCATCGGCTCCGCTCCAGACGACGAACAACGTCGGCGCGATCTCTCAGGTCATCGGCGCCGTCGTCGACGTGACCTTCGAAGACCAGCTGCCCGCGATTCTTTCGGCGCTCGAAACCGAGAACAACGGCCAGCGCATCATCCTGGAAGTTGCGCAGCACCTGGGCGAAAATACCGTTCGCACCATCGCGATGGACGCGACCGAGGGCCTGACCCGCGGCCAGCGCGTCGTCGACACCGGTTCGCAGATCCGCATGCCCGTCGGCCCGCAGACTCTGGGCCGCATCATGAACGTCATCGGAGAGCCGATCGACGAGCGCGGCCCCATCGGCGCTACGCAGACCGCCCCGATCCACGCCAAGGCCCCCGAATTCGTCGACCAGTCGACGGAGAGCGCGATCCTGGTCACCGGCATCAAGGTGATCGACCTGCTCGCGCCCTATGCGCGCGGCGGCAAGATCGGCCTGTTCNNGGCGTCGGCAAGACCGTGCTCATCCAGGAACTGATCAACAACATCGCCAAGGGCCACGGCGGCGTGTCGGTGTTCGCCGGCGTCGGTGAGCGCACCCGCGAAGGCAACGATCTTTATCACGAATTCCTCGACGCGGGCGTCATCGCCAAGGACGCCGACGGCAACCCGACCCCTGAGGGTTCGAAGGTTGCGCTGGTGTTCGGCCAGATGAACGAGCCCCCGGGCGCACGCGCACGCGTGGCACTCTCGGGTCTCACGATCGCCGAATATTTCCGCGACACCGAAGGTCAGGACGTGCTGTTCTTCGTCGACAACATCTTCCGCTTTACCCAGGCGGGTTCGGAAGTGTCGGCGCTGCTCGGTCGTATTCCTTCGGCCGTGGGTTACCAGCCGACGCTCTCGACCGACATGGGCGCGCTGCAGGAACGCATCACCTCGACCAACAAGGGTTCGATCACCTCGGTGCAGGCGATCTACGTTCCCGCGGACGATTTGACCGATCCGGCGCCTGCGACGTCGTTCGCCCACTTGGACGCGACGACCACGCTGAACCGCGCAATTTCCGAACTCGGCATCTATCCGGCGGTCGATCCGCTCGACTCGACCAGCCGCGTTCTGACCCCGGCCGTCGTCGGCCAGGAGCATTACGACACGGCCCGCCGCGTCCAGGAAACGCTGCAGAAGTACAAGTCGCTGCAGGACATCATCGCCATCCTGGGCATGGACGAGCTTTCGGAAGAAGATAAGCTGATCGTCAGCCGCGCGCGCAAGATCCAGAAGTTCCTGTCGCAGCCGTTCCACGTCGCCGAAGTCTTCACGGGCATCAGCGGCAAGTTCGTGCAGGTCGAAGACACGGTGAAGTCGTTCAAGGCCGTCGTCGACGGTGAGTACGACCACCTGCCCGAGGCGGCATTCTACATGGTCGGCGGCATTGAAGAAGCCGTTGCCAAGGCGCAGAAGCTGGCGGCGGAAGCCTAAGTGGCGACGCTCACCTTCGAACTGGTCACGCCCGAAAAGGCCGTGCTGTCGACGACGGCCTATATGGTCGAAATCCCCGGCAGCGAGGGCGACATGGGCGTCCTCGCCGGCCATGCGCCGGTCATGACCACGATCCGCGACGGCGAAGTCCGCGTTTACGCAAGCGCGGGCGCGACGCCTCAGCGGATCAGCGTCGAGGGCGGCTTTGCCGAGATCGGCGACGCGGGCGTCACCGTTCTCGCCGAACGCGCGACCATCCTGAACTGAGGATTTCCTACCGGCCCATCGGCCGGTAGTCGAAACGAACGGGCTTGCTCCCGTCCGCAAGGGCGATTTCGGCCTTCAGCGACGCTCCCTCACGCCAGTACCGCACGCGTTGCGGATAATCATGGCCAGCGTTCACGAAGGTTATCGAGGTCGGCGTCTGCTCCGTCACGGAGAATTTCGTCGCCGGAGCGCCCTTCGGCATCGCCCAATAGGCTAGCTTGCCCGCCTCGTCATAGGCGATCCGCGTCGATTCCCACTCCTTCAGCACTTCGCCCCGCCCGATGCGCGCCGCACCGATCATCATGCCGCCCCGCGGCGGGGTCCAATATTCATCGCCCCACCGCTCGCCCTCGCCCATCTGCCAGGCGCCCGTCATCCATGCGGGCAATGGCGCCCGGTCGGCCGCCACCGCAGAAGTTGCCACCACAATCGGAATGAAAATTAACGACCAGCGCATATGCCCTCCCCTGACACCGGCCAGACTGCGCACGGATTAGGAATTCGTCAAAGTTTACGCCCTATTCACCCTATCCTGCCACCATGTGTTGAGGTGGTTTCCCTCTGTGTGGGCAAGGTTTTATGAGCGCATTCGGTAAACGCGGCGGAATTGGATCGGGCCCTTCGCGCCCCGCGTTCGGCGTTGCACGTCCGATGCAGGGCCCCGGCGCGTCCCCCGCTCCTGCCACGCCCGAGGGCGGAAGCCAGTTCCCACCGATCGAATCCGCGCCGCTTCCCGAGCGCGATCTTCCGGGCGCACCGCCCAACCATGCCGATGCGATGTCGCGCCTCAACGACCGACAGACCGCCGAAATGGAAGTCGCGCCGAAGGCCGAAGGGTTCGAGGCAAGTGTCCACAAGATCAAGGAACAGGTGCTGCCGCGCCTGCTCGAGCGTATCGACCCTGAAGCCGCAGCGACACTCGACAAGGACGAGCTGGCCGAGGAATTCCGTCCGATCATCGGCGAAGTGCTCGCCGAACTGAAATTCACCCTCAACCGGCGCGAACAGTTCGCGCTGGAAAAGGTGCTCGTCGACGAACTGCTGGGCCTCGGGCCGCTCGAAGAACTGCTCAACGATCCGCTGATCAGCGATATCATGGTCAACGGCCCAGAGCAGACCTACATCGAAAAGAAGGGCAAGCTGGAGATCGCGCCGATCCAGTTCCGCGACGAGGAACATCTGTTCCAGATCGCGCAGCGGATCTGCAACTCGGTCGGCCGCCGCGTCGACCAAACCACTCCCCTCGCCGACGCCCGCCTGAAGGACGGCAGCCGCGTCAACGTGATCGTACCGCCGCTGTCGCTGCGCGGCACCGCGATCTCGATTCGTAAATTCTCCGCCAAGCCGATTACGCTCGACATGATGGCCAAGGGCGGATCGATGTCGGACAAGATGGCGACCGCGCTGAAGATCGCGGGCGCCTGTCGTTTCAACATCGTCATCTCGGGCGGCACCGGCTCGGGTAAGACGACGATGCTGAACGCCCTGTCGAAGATGATCGACCCGGGCGAACGTGTGCTGACGATCGAAGACGCGGCCGAACTCCGCCTGCAGCAGCCGCACTGGCTGCCGCTCGAAACGCGTCCGGCCAACCTCGAAGGCCAGGGCGAAATCTCGATCCGCGATCTCGTGAAGAACGCCCTGCGTATGCGCCCTGACCGCATCATCCTCGGCGAAATTCGTGGTCAGGAGTGTTTCGACCTTCTGGCCGCGATGAACACCGGCCACGATGGCTCGATGTGTACGCTCCACTCCAACAGCCCGCGCGAAGCGCTCGGCCGTATGGAGAACATGGTCATGATGGGCGACATCAAGATCCCGAAGGAAGCCATCAGCCGCCAGATCGCCGACTCGGTCGACCTGATCGTCCAGGTGAAACGCCTGCGCGACGGTTCACGTCGCGTGACCGACGTGACCGAAGTGGTCGGCATGGAAGGCCCGGTCATCGTGACGCAGCAGTTGTTCAAGTTCGAGTATCTGGACGAAACCGCCGACGGCAAGATCGTCGGCGAGTATCGCGCCATGGGCCTGCGCCCGTATACGCTCGACAAGGCCAAGCAATACGGGTTCGACCAGCCGTTCCTCGACGCCTGCCTGTAACGCCGCCTTACCGCCCCATCGGCCGCATGCAGCTGCCCTCGGAGACGACGGACCAGCCCCTGCGCTGAGCAAGACAGCTGTTGTCGAACGTGCGATGTTGCCTGCCCTTGGCCGCGCAAACGGGTGCATGAACCGCAGGGCACATGCCGCCGGGGCGGTTCGGTCCTGGCATGTTTTCCATGCACGATGCGAGCATCGTTCCGCTGCACAGCACCGCGGCAACGGCGAAATTCCGGATAGTCAGGCGAGCCATGTCCGTCTCCCTCATCGTGGACGATATGCGACCTGTGCACCCATTGGTGCTTATGGTTAACGTACGCCCGGTGAGGCATGGCGGGCAAGCAGCTATTGCTCGAACTCCATATGCCGTCTGCAGATGCGGGGGTTGATTCCATCGCGCCCAACCCCGACTGTCACGCATCACTTGGGGAGAGAAACCATGGCGAAGCGCGCGTTCCTGATCATCGGTACATTGTCGGCATTGGCGCTCACGACGGGCCTCTCGGCGAGAACCGGAACGCCTACGGCCAAGACCGAGTTGGCCGCCGCAGTTGCGGCGCCGACGCGTACCGCCACGAATGTCGAACGCGACAAATACCGCCACCCCGCGGAAACGCTGGCCTTTTTCGGTGTGAAGCCGACGGACAAGGTGGTCGAGATCTGGCCGGGCGGTGGTTGGTACACCGAAATCCTCGCGCCTTATCTGGCAGAGAAAGGGCAACTGACGATCGTCGCGCCGGCGGGCAAGCCGAGCGAAGGCATCGCCAAAAAGCTCGATGCCACCCCGGCAGCTTATGGAAAGGTTCTGCGCGCAAATTTCCCAAGCAATCTCGGCGGAACTCCAGTCGCGCCGGGCAGCGCGGACGTCGTGCTTACGTTTCGCAACGTTCACAACTGGCGCATGGGATACCTCACTACCGACAAGGCAGACTATAGCGAAGCGGCGTTCCGTGAGATCTACGCCATGCTGAAACCGGGCGGCGTGCTGGGCATCGAGGATCACCGCCTGCCAGAAAACATGGACACGGCACGCGAGGCATCGAGCGGTTATATCAAGGTTTCGACCATCAAGGCGCTCGCCGCAAAGGTCGGTTTCCAGTTCGCGGGCGAAAGCCAGGTCAACGCCAACGCGCGCGACACGCACGATTACCCCAAGGGCGTCTGGACGCTGCCGCCGACCTTCGCGGAAAAGGACGCGGACCGCGCGAAATATGCGGCGATCGGTGAGAGCGACCGCATGACCTTGCGCTTTGTCAAACCCCGCAAATAGCGCGGGATGCCCCTAGCCTAGCTTGTCGACCTTCGCGTGAAGTTCGGCAAGCTGGGCCTTCAGCGCCGCGATCTCGTCGTCCTTCGACGACTCCCCCGCCTTTTTCGGCGTGAACGCATTCGTCGCAGCCTCGAACATCGCCATGTTGCGCTTTGCGATCTCGGCGAGCGGCCCGCCGGTAAAGGCACCCTTCATCGCTTCGTGGAACTTGGCCTGATTGCTGCGGAACGCCTCCATCGAGGCTTCCAGATACTGCGGCACCATCGCCTGCATCGAATCACCGTACATAGAGATGATCTGGCGCAGGAAATTGGCGGGCAGCATCGTCGTGCCCTTGCCCTCTTCATCCATAATGATCTGCGTCAGGACCGAATGCGTGATGTCGTCGTCGGTCTTCGCATCAAGCACCTTGAACTCGCGCCCTTCGCGCGTGAGCTGGGCCAGATGGTCGAGCGTAATATAGCTCGACGTTTCAGTGTTATAGAGACGCCGGTTCGCATATTTCTTGACGATGACCGGCGGAATTTCGCCATTCTCGCCGACCGATGCTGTCTTGGCCATAAGTCGAATACACCCCCGTGCGCAGAATGAAGCAATGCTACACTGGCAGATACCGCACCGCAACAAGATCGGTGTTGCGCCGCAAAATTGGCTGGTCCGCCGTTCGGGATGGACGTAAGGGGCCGCTCGAACGAGCAGGAGATATGCCATGACTGACGTCGTCATCACCGCCGCACGCCGCACACCTGTCGGAAGTTTCCTCGGCAGTTTTGCTGCGGTTCCCGCGCATGAGTTGGGACGAACGGCGATCGTGGCGGCGCTCGAATCGGCCGGCGTTGCCCCGGAGGAAGTTTCCGACGTCATCCTGGGACAAGTGCTGACGGCGGCGCAGGGCCAGAACCCCGCGCGCCAGGCATCCATGGCTGCCGGTATTCCCAAGGAAGTGCCTGCCTTCGGTATCAACCAGGTTTGCGGATCCGGCCTGCGTGCAGTCGCGCTCGCCAGTCAGGCCATCCAGGCGGGCGATGCTTCTATCGTCGTTGCGGGTGGACAGGAGAGCATGTCGCTGAGCGTTCATGCGCAGGCTCTTCGCGCCGGGACCAAGATGGGCGCGCTCGAACTGGTCGACACGATGATCAAGGACGGCCTGACGGACGTGTTCAACGGCTATCACATGGGCATCACCGCCGAAAATCTCGCCGAGCAGCATCAGATTACGCGCGAGATGCAGGACGCTTTTGCCGCACGGTCGCAAAATCTGGCGAGCGCCGCGCGCTCGTCGGGCCGTTTCAAGGATGAGATTGCAGCCGTGACCGTCAAGGGCCGCAAGGGCGACACCATCGTCGATACCGACGAGTTCATCCGCGACGGCGTAACTGCTGAATCGCTTGCCGGGCTCCGCCCCGCGTTCAAGAAGGATGGCACCGTCACCGCCGCCAATGCGAGCGGCTTGAACGACGGTGCGGCGGCACTTGTACTCATGTCCGCCGATGAAGCTGCGAAGCGCGGCGCGCCCATTTTGGGCCGCATCGCAGGCTGGGCGACTTCGGGCGTCGACCCGTCGATCATGGGCATCGGCCCCGTCCCCGCCACACGCCGTGCGCTCGAGCGTGCCGGGTGGAGCATTGCCGACCTCGACCTGATCGAAGCGAACGAAGCGTTTGCCGCGCAGGCGCTATCGGTCGGCAAGGAGCTTGGCTGGGATCCGGAGAAGGTCAACGTCAACGGCGGCGCGATCGCGATCGGCCACCCCATCGGCGCGTCGGGTGCTCGTGTCCTGACGACGTTGTTGCACGAGATGGGCAAGCGTAACGTCCGTAAAGGACTTGCCACATTGTGCATCGGCGGCGGCATGGGAATCGCGCTTGCAGTGGAACGTTCCTGAAACGATCTGTTGCATTTGAGCGACACCCTCTCGCTAATTTTAACCTTACATGAACGAAGTCCCTTGCAGATAGCAGTCATCCCCTCTCCAAAGGGGACATAGCGCACCGTTTTGCGCACGATTGATTGAACAGGGGTACTACCATGAAGGCTATTCGTTTCCTGAGCGCGACGGCGCTCGCCTCGGCTGCGCTCGCGATTCCCGGCTTCGCCGCCGCACAATCGACATCCGCGCCGCAGGCTGCAGCTGCAGAAACCGATGAAGGCGAAGCAATTGTTGTGACGGGCTCGCGCATCCGTCGCCCTGAACTCGACTCAGCCGTGCCGCTCACCTCGGTTTCGGGCGAACAGTTCATTCAGCAGGGCAACACCAACCTGGGTGACGCGCTCAACCAATTGCCGCAGCTCCGCAGCACGTTCGCGCAGGCGAACCCGGGTCTCGGCGTCGGCATTGCTGGTCTGAACCTGCTCGACCTTCGTGGCCTTGGCACTGCCCGTACGCTGGTGCTGGTCAACGGCCGCCGTCACGTCGCTGCGGATATTCTCAGCAACGCGGTTTCGCCCGACATCAACAGCATCCCGAACGATCTCGTTGAACGCGTCGATATCGTTACCGGCGCACAATCGTCAGTTTACGGTTCGGACGCGGTCGCCGGTGTCGTCAACTTCGTTCTTCGCCAGAACTTCGAAGGCCTGCAATTCCGCGGCAACGCATCGGTTGCCGAGCAGGGCTACGGCGGCCAACAATATCTTTCCGGCATGTACGGTGTGAATCTCGATGAGGGCCGCGGCAACCTTACCCTGCACGCCGAGTACTCCAATCAGGACCGTATCTATGGCTCCGACATTCCGGCCTACCGCCAGGTCGACGGCCTGCTCACAGTTCAGGTCGATCCGGCTGGCTTGACGAACGGCAGCAACGGAATTCCGGACCGGACCTATTTCCGCGATGTTCGCAGTGCCACGATTTCAACCACAGGCGTCGTGCCTTTCACACAGTTCATCGGCGGCAGCGCACCGTGTGGCCTGAGCACGAGCTCCCCGAACCTGGCGACAACGCCCAACGTTCCGTTCAACTGCAGTTATATCTTCACGACTGACGGACGCCTTGTTCCGCAGACGGGTTCGCGCGTTGGTACCACGATCAACGGGTCGTTCATCGGCGGCAACGGCGAAACCGGCCGTGAAGGCACCCAGCTGTCGGTCATGCCGAAACTGGAACGCTACACCTTCAACGCGCTCGGCCATTATGAGTTCGCGCCGGCGCTCGACCTCTTTTTCGAAGCAAAGTGGGGTCGGGTCAACGCACGCGGATCGAACGCGGCACCGACCTTCACACAGGGTGGCTCGTTCACTGAATCGGGCCGGCCCGCCAACGAGCAGCGCGAACGTTTCCGTATCGACAACCCTTATTTGAATCCGGCTGACCGCACGCTGATCTCGAACCTGCTGCTGGCTTCGAATTGTGACAACACGATCACGGGCAGCGCGTGTTCGGCGACTCCGACGGACAGCACGCGCCTTTCGGCAGCCGAACAGGCCCAGATCGCCGCGGGAACCTATCGTTTCGTTATCGGGAAGCGCTTCCTCGACATCGGTATCCGTGACGAGGCGTTCCAGCGCGACACCTTCCGGGCCGTCGTCGGACTGCGTGGCAAGTTCAACGATGACTGGACATACGAAATCTCGGCGAACTACGGCAAGTTCTGGGAAGATACCGTCCAATACGGCTATGTCGATCGTCAGCGTTTCTTGCTCTCGCTCGACGCGGGTATCGATCCGGCGAACCCGGCAGCCGGCATCCAGTGTCGTGCGAAGTTCGATCCGGCAGCTCGCTATGCCTATCAGTCAGCAGGGCTGAGTGCAGCTCAGAATGCGATCGTAGCAGCACGTTTGGCGAACGACGTCGCTTCATGCGTTCCTTATAACGCGTTCGGTGCGGGCGGCGCCTCCAACGCAGCTGCGGCGCAGTACTTCAGCTACAATGCGCGCAACCACGCGGAACTTGAGCAGATCGACATTTCGGGCTTCGTTTCGGGCGATTCCAGCCAGATCTTCGAACTTCCCGGCGGTCCGATCCGCTTCGCCCTGGGCGCAGAATACCGTCGCGAAAAGGCGCTCTACATCAACGACGCAGGTACGGTGAACGGTCTTACCAACGCTGTCGTCGTAGGCATTTTCAATCCGACAGACCCTTTCGAGGTGAAGGAAGCCTATGGCGAAATCCAGATCCCGCTGTTGAAGGATACACCCTTCTTCCAGGAACTGACGGCAACGGCTGCAGGCCGCGTTTCCGATTACCGGAGCGCAGTCGGTACGGTGTTTACCTGGAACGCCGGTGCCGAATGGGCGCCGGTCCGTGATATCCGTTTCCGCGGGAACTACGGTCGCTCGATCCGTGCGCCGAACCTTTCGGAAACCGGTTTCCCGGTCGTGCCGAACTTTGCGCCGAATTTTGCAGACCCGTGCTCCGGTTCGCAGCTCGGTTCAGGTTCCGCAACGCGTGCAGCCAACTGCGCGGCGGACTTGGGATCGCTGCTTCCGAACCTTGCAACGCTCGGCGCGCCGTCGCTGGCAATTCTCAGCGGCAGCAACCCGAACCTGAAGGAAGAAACGTCGACGTCGATTACGCTCGGTGCGGTCGTAACGCCAACATTCATGCGGGGCTTTTCGTTGAGCGTCGACTATTTCGATATTCAGGTCGATAACGTCATCGCGTCGCTTACGGCTCAGGCGATCGTCAACAATTGCTATGACGCGCCGACGCTTACCAATCCGTTCTGCGGACTGTTCACACGTTATCGTGGTGCAGCAGGTGGCGGGCCATTCGGCGAAATCCCGGGTCAGGTTCTGGGTAACTCGCTGAATACGGCGGGTCTGAACTTCGCGAAGCGCATTCGCCGCGGTATCGACTTCAACCTCAACTACCGTGCGAACATCAGCGACAGCGCAAAGATCACGACCAACTTGATCTACGTGCACAACCTGAAGAC
>DDFE01000209.1 GCA_002336985.1 Sphingomonadales bacterium UBA1936 | reverse complement strand
ATCATGTTCATTCCGGGCCAGACCGGCCTGCTGTTCCGCGAACTTGCCGCGGCCATGATCGGCGCCGTCGCGTTTTCCGGATTCCTTGCGCTCACGTTGGCGCCGATGCTGTGTTCGAAGCTGCTGAAACAGGAACAGCGCGGGCGGATGACCGGCGCCATCGAGCGCGGGTTCGCACGGATCGAAAGCGGCTATTCCCGATTGCTGAACGGCGCGCTCGGTAAACCCTGGTGGACACTCGGCGGCGTGGCCGTGCTGCTCGCCGTGTCGGGTGGCCTGTTCCTGCAGATCGACAGCGAACTCGTGCCCGGCGAGGACACGGGCCTTGTCCAGCTGCGCGTTTCCGCACCCGAGGGAACCGGCTTTGCGCAGCTGGGTAATTACATCACGCAGGTCGAACAGAAGATCGCTCCGCTCTCCGGCAAGACACAGGCCGTGCGCGGCTGGAACGCGCGTTACGGCGGCGGTGACGATTTCAATAGCGCCCAGATGACGATGTTCCTGCGTCCCTGGGAAGAACGGACGCAGACGACGTCGGATGTCGTGAAAAAGGCGAATGCGGCGCTTGGCGAGGTCGCCGCCGTGCGCGGCAACGCGTCGGTCCCGTCGGCGCTGGGGCGCGGGCGCGGCGACCCGGTCAATTTCGTGCTGGCGGGCGAAAGCTACGAGGCGCTGTCACGCGCACGCGACCGCATATTGGCGGCGGCGCGCGACAACCCCGGTCTCGTCAATCTCGACGCCGATTATGTCGAATCGAAACCGCAATTGCTGATCGACGTCGATACGGCACGGGCGGGCGACCTGGGCGTGTCGGTCGACGACGTCAGCCAGGCGCTTCAGACCCTGATGGGTTCGCGCCGTGCCTCGACCTTCGTCCAGAATGCCAAGGAATATTACGTCATCGTACAGGCCGAGAGCGCGGGACGCATGGACGAAAGCCGCCTCGCGTCCGTCTATGTCCGCGCGCGCAGCGGCGAACTCGTACCGCTGTCGAACCTGGTCAAAACGCGCGAAGGCGTGTCGGCGCGCGAGCTGGGCCGCTACAACAAGATGCGCTCGATCACACTGACCGGCGGCCTCGCGCCCGGTTATTCGCTGGGCCGCGCCCTGACCTGGCTGGAGGCACAGGCGAAGGCGAGTCCCGAGGTGCTGAACGTGGGCTATCGGGGCGAAAGCCAGTCGTTCAAGCAGACGGGCAACGCCATCTGGGCCGTTTTCGGGCTGACGATCATCATCATCTACCTGCTGCTGGCCGCGCAGTTCGAAAGCTTCATCCATCCCTTCGTGATCGTGACGACGGTGCCATTGGCGGTCGCGGGCGGGATCATCGGTCTCGCGGTCACCGGCGGGACGCTCAACCTCTACAGCCAGGTGGGCATCGTCATGCTTGTGGGACTCGCGGCAAAGAACGGAATCCTGATCGTCGAGTTCGCCAACCAGCTGCGCGACGAGGGTGTGGAGTTCGGCGAAGCGATCCGCCGTGCCGCCGTGCGCCGCCTGCGCCCGATCCTGATGACATCTATCGCGACGGTCATGGGCGCCGTTCCGCTGGCGATCGCGAGCGGCGCCGGTGCCAACGCTCGCCATTCGATCGGCATCGTCATCGTCTTCGGCGTGTCGATCGCGACACTCATCACTCTGGTCCTGGTGCCGGTGCTGTACCAGGCACTGTGCCGCAAGACCTCGTCGCCACAGACGGTCGGACGGCGGCTAGCGGCGGCGCTCGCCGGTTCGGGCAATGTGCCCGAGGCTTCCCACGCGGCTTAATCACGAGCGACTTCGCTCAGCCTGACATTCCGCTGACTATCGGCATCAGGTCGGCAACAGTCACATTTTTGTAACACGACTCCACCGGGCGGGACGGCAAACGGGGAGTTTCAATAATGAGTAGATTTTACGCCATGGCCAGCATGGCCACACTGGCGATCGCCCATGCGCAGCCAGCCAGCGCACAAGCAACGGCAACCGATCCTGCCCCGCCACCCATCCATGCGACGCGCGAAGTCGAAACCTTCGGGCCCGATTATTTCGCACGGTTCCAGCCCTATTCCGCATACGACCTCGTCACCTTGCTCCCCGGCTTCAAGCTGGAAGAGGGCGATGCGACCGTGCGTGGTTATGCCGGCGCATCCGGCAATGTCCTGATCGACGGACAGCGTCCGGCGAGCAAGCAGGAAACCCTGGAAGATGTGCTCCGCAAGATTCCGGTCGCATCCGTCGATCATGTCGAGCTGCTTCGTCCCGGTGCCGCGGGCGTCGACATGCAAGGGCGCAGCATTCTGGCGAACGTGGTCCGCAAGAAGGATGCGAGTACGCGCGTCCGGCTGGAGGCGGGGGGCGCGTTCTTCTACAAGACCGACGAATTCGCACCGAAGCTGGCGGCTGAATTTTCGCATCGCAAGGGTGACCGGCTGATCGAACTCGCGGCGTCCATGTCGCGCGACATCGACGACGAACACGGGTTCGGATCGCGCGACCGTGCCGGACCGACCGGCCTGCCCCTGAGGTCGGTCATTTACGGCCAGCCCGAGGAAGAGCGCATCGCGGAGGCGACGGCGGCGTACCAGGACAATGTGCTGGGCGGGAACCTGCGCCTCAACGGCCTGTTGCGCCAGACCCGCTTCCGCGCCGACATCACCAACATCATGATCACGCCCACGCGCGACGAGGAATTCGGGACCGAACGCGCGCGCACGATCGACAGCGAAATCGGGATCCGGTTCGAACGAGCAATCGGTGCGCGTACGCAGATCGAATTCCTCGCCCTGCGGCGCATGAGCAACGTCAGCGCCCTCAACACCGAATATTCGCTGAGCGAGGATGCTACGACGGGTAAGGAGGAGGACGGTAGCGAGACGATCGTGCGTGGCGTCGTGCGCCGCTCCGGCTCACTGCTTTCGATCGAGGCGGGAGTCGAGGGTGCCCTCAACGTGCTCGACAGCGCAAGAAACCTGACCGATCACGGCGTCGCCGTGCCCCTGCCCGCAGCTAATGTTCGCGTGGAAGAGCGCCGTGCCGAACCGTTCGTCACGACGAACTGGAAATTCTCGCCGACACTGTCGCTGGAGGCGGGGGGCAAGATCGAAGTGTCGCGGCTGTCGCAGACGGGCGATTCCTCGCTGACCAAGACCTTCTTCTATCCCAAGCCGCGTGCACTGCTCAGTTGGGCGCCCGGCAAGGATACCCAGCTTCGTTTCCTGGCGGAACGTGTTGTCGGGCAGCTCACCTTTTCAAACTTTCTCGGAGCGGCATCCCTGAGCACGGGCGTGATCACGGCCGGAAATCCCGATCTCGAACCCGACAAGCTGTGGCGTTATGAGGTCGCATTCGAACGCCACTTCTGGGGCAATGGCTCGATCGTTCTGACCGCGCGGCGCGAGGACGTTTCGGACGTCGTCGACCGCATTCCCGTGACGGGCCCGGGCGGCACCTTCGACGCCGTCGGCAACATCGGCAGCGGGTACCGCAACGAAGGGCAACTCGACCTCATCCTGCCGTTCGACCGGCTGCATCTCGAGGGACTGTTGCTGAAAGCGAACCTGCTGGTCCGCGACAGCAATGTCGTCGATCCGGCGACCGGCGAGAAACGCCGCATTTCGGGAGACGCGCCGATCGGAGGAGAGGCTCACCTCACGTACGAACTGCCGCAGCTCAAATCGCGTTTCGGCATCGATGTCGGCCTACCGACCGAAGAGGCGAGCTTCAAGTTCAACGAGGTGCAGATCGACAAGGTCGGCACACGGGTCGGTATCTTCGCCGAGTACAAGCCGACGCCGCAGTGGAACATCCGCATCTATGCCAAGAACCTGACCAACAGCCCGACGACGCGCATCCGCACGACCTCTGCTGCCTTGCGCGGTACGGTTCCGGTCAGCTTCGTCGAAACGCGCGTCCTGAGGTCGGGACCCTATGTCGGCTTCACGCTGCAGCGTGCCTTCGGCGCGCATTGACCGCAAAAATAAGGGCGCGGCATTCGGGTGAATGCCGCGCCCAGTGCGCTACCGCGGGGAGCGGAAGACTTAGAGTGCGTTCACCTTGGCGAGTTCTTCCTTCACGACATGCGCCTGCAGGGGAATGTAGACGCCGTCGTTGGAAACCTGCTGCTGGCCTTCCTGGCTGAGGACTGCCTTCAGGAATTCCTTGATCTTCGGCTTGATAGGCTCGCCGGGCTTCTTGTTGACGTAGATGTAGACGTAGCGGCTCAGCGGATAGCTGTGGTCGTACACGGTCTGCACCGTCGGCAGCACGCACTTGCCGCCGGTCTCGTTCGACAGCGCCAGCACCTTGGTGTTAGGCTGGACATTGGCGAGCAGCGCGTACGTCAGGCCGCCGGGGTTCGCCTTCATGTCATCCGCCGCGACGTTGAATGCGTGGGTAAAGCCCTTGCCCTTCACGAACTGGATATTGTTCTTGTACTCGCCCATCTTCATGACTTCGATCTTGAAGAACCACTCGATGCCGTTGGGCGACTTCAGACCGTAAGTGTGGATCGGCTTGCTGGCCCAGGCGCCCTTGGCACCGACCTGGCCCCAGTTCGTGATGTCCTGTCCGCCGCGGTTCCGTGTCGTCGAATAGATCGAATCGAGCTGCTGCAGGCTCAGGCACGAAACCGGATTGTCCTTGTCGACCATCACGATCGACGCGGCGGTCTTGCCCAGCGACCCGGCGCTTCCCGTTGCGACCTTGATCGCCGTCGGCTTGTAGCCGAACTTCGCCACGAACGCCGCTTCTTCAGCAGGCAGCATTTCGCGGCCGACCGGGGCCAGGTCGCCCTCGCCGCTGACCAGGCCGGGCGAGCCCGCACCCGAGGCACGAAGATCGATCGTGACGCTGAGGCGCGGATAGGCCTTGCGCATCATTTTTGCCCAGCCGAGGACCATTTCGTCCATGACGTCTGCACCGACGATCGGCAGGTTTTCTTCGGGTTCGGTTACAAGCGGACCTGGAACCCATGCCGGAATCTTCGGATCCGGTTTAATATTATGCTCGCGCTTGGCGTATTTAAGTGCCTCTGCGGGCGTTCCGGTGAACACCGTCGTTACGCCTAGAACCGCGGCCAGCGCGGTTGCGCTGCCGGCGACGCGAAGCGCCAATTTCGAAAATGCTGCCACGTTACCCTCTCCCATCATCCATGTGGACATCGCCCGTATCCGGGGTCGATGGCGGGACTGTGCAGCGCGGCGGGTCGCGCCACAATCTGGCGGACGGGACGGGGCATGCGTCAAATGGCGGATGCGAAAAAACCACGGAAAAGCGCGCCGGAATCGCTCCCGGCGCGCTGATTCTTGCCAAGCGGGTTGCTTAGGCGACCGGTTCGTACAGCGATGCTTCGCTGGGAATCTCCGATGCGATCTTGTTTCGGATCACGAGTCCCGGGGCCATGAAATCGGTGTCGATCTTGCCCGAGGTCGGCGACTGGTGGAACGCGATGACCATCGCGACCGGCAGGTACTTGCCCGCGCTGTCCTTGATCGGCAGCACGATGGAGACCTTCTTGCCGTAATCCGGCGTGCCCCACTTCGACTCCACCTGCGTCACGCCCTTCTTGGCCGTGATGATGTCGCCGGGCGATGAGGTGTTGCCCATGCGGTCGGGAAACGAGCCCGCGATCATGGTGTAGGCATCGGCGGGCTGTCCCTTGGGCAGCGCATGCATCGTGATGCTCATGATTTCAGGGTGCGTCGCGATCAGCTTGTCGACGATGGCCTGCGCCTTCATCTTGTGCGCCGGGGCACGCCAGTTCTTGGGCGTAGTCGGCGTCGATGCAGCGCGCGGAATTTCATCCTTGGCCTGGGCAATGGCGGCCGCAGGAAGCGCGGCACTCGTAATCGCGAGCGCGAAAGCGGCGCTCCGGTAAATCGAAATGGTCATGATCATTCTCTCCCGATAAATGATGGCGAAAGGGAAACGCGCGATCATGACGAGAACCATCAAAACCGCCGTTTTCCTGTTGATTCTTATACCCGCGTGCGCGGGCGCGAGGCATCCCTCATCCGGCCTATGCGCCCGTAATCCGACGGATAAGGCGCTGATTTCCGGCAGTGTTCCGCCGATTCTGGCGCCATTGCTCGGCAAATGGCGGGCAGAGCTTTCCGGAACGGGATTGTCCGTCGAAACCGGGCCGCCGGGACCGCCGCAAGGCGCGCTCGATCCCGGGCTCGCGGCGTTCCTGGACGGCAAGCGCGATTTCGCATTCCTGACGCGAGAAATTGCGGAAGAAGATCTCGCCCGCTTTCGCCGTGCGCATGGCACCGATCCGGTCGTCATCCCGGTTGCGGGCGGCAGCTGGACCCGGTTCGGCTATGTTGATCCGGTCGTGATGATCGTGAACGCGGCGAACCCGATCCGTTCGCTGAGCTTCGCGCAGATCGACGCGATCTTTTCGACGAGCAGGCTGCGTGGCTATACGCCGATTACCGACTGGGGGCAGGCGGGGGTGGCCGGATGGCAGGGACGCCCGATCCGTCTTGTCGGTGGCGACGCCTGGGCCAGCGCAGAATCCGCACGTGCGCTAACCGTGCGGCGATGGGTTTTGAGCGTGGGGAATCGTGTTGGTACTTGGCGCGAGGCTTCCGGCACCGGGAGTGAGGCCGACAATGTCGAACGCGTGGTCCGCGACCCGTTGGCGATCGCGTTCACGGGGGCCGGGCACGTCCTGCCGGGAACGCGTGTCGTGCCGGTCATGGTGAAGGCGGGAGGACGGCCGGTCATGCCGACGCGCGATGCCGTGGCGAACGGGCGATATCCCCTGTCGCGGACGGTCGACCTGGTCGTCGCGCGCCGTCCGGACGGCACGATCGCGCCGCAGGTCGCGCGGTTCGCCGGTTATCTGCTCAGCAAAAAGGGGCAGGACGCTGTCGAGGGGGACGACAGCTTCCTGCCCCTGACGCGGGCTCAGCTCTTGCAGGCCCGGCGTATGCTTAGAACGCAACCATCATGTTGAGACGCAGGCGGTTCGCCCAGTCGTTCGGCAGCGTGGTCCCTGCGTACAGGGCGTCCAGCGGCTTGTAGCGGTAATAGGTGACGTTCAGGATCAGATTGTCCATCGGCACATAGTCGACCGCAAGCGTGTGCTGGATATAGTTGGTCGCGATGTTGGTGTTGTCGTGGCTGAACGCCGCGAACACCGCATCCACGCCGACCTGCGCATAGCCATAGCCAAAGCGCCAATCCTGCTTCTTGCTGGCGCGGCCGACCAGAAGATCGACGCCGAAGCCGTTAGCGTCGCCCGCGGTCGCCCCGAAGTTGTGGACATAGTCACCCACCACGCGGACCGGCCACAGATCACCGAAGCCATTGTACTGCACCGCGCCGATCACATCGAGCAGGCGGAAGTCGGATAGGTACTTGCCACCGGCAAAGCGGTTCGTGCGCCAGTCGCCGCTGTCAGCGCCGACCAGGCTGTTGATGCGATAGCCGTAGTAACCGCCCGCAAGCTCAAGCTTGAGATCCTTCGATGCGTTGGTCTCGAAGGCTAGCTGGCCGCCGATCATCGAACTGTCGCCGCCGGCCGGGTTTTCGTCGATCGCGAAGTAGAGGCCGTTGGCCTTGAGCGACGTGCCCGAGCCCAGGTCGAACTTGTACGATGCCGACAGGCCGGTGGGATTGATGTCGCCGTCCCAGACGAGTTCCGTCCGGACGAACGGCTGCGGGATCTTGCCGGCATAGGCGGTCAGGTTGCCGGTCGTCAGGCGGATATAGGCCTGTGACAGCGTGGCATCGAGGTCGTTGTCGAAGCCGGTCAGCGTGATGTCGGTGCTGTTAGGATCGTTCGGATCGCCGGTCGACAGTTCGCCGCCGATCGCCAGCGTCGGGTTGAAGGTATAGAGCGCGCGCAGGCGGCCACGCATCACCAGGCGATCGCGATCGCGCGCGATGTTTTCGCCGGAGTTCGATTCATAACGAACACGAAGGTCGCCGTTGAACGTCAGCTTCGACTTGCTGGCCGGTGCGATACCGGGAGCAGATCCGCCCGCCGGATTGACCGGCGCTGCTGCAGAAGCATCGGCGGTCGCGATTGAGCGGCCGACGAACGGCGTCGAACCNNGATGCCTGGGCCTGCTGCACGCCGGCCAGCGCCGCCTCGAGCTGCGCAAGACGTGCGGCGGATCTTGCCTGTTCGGCGCGCAGCGTTTCGACTTCGGCGCGTAACGCGGCATAGTCGGACGCGGACTGGGCGAACGCTGGTGCCGCCGAAAGTGCGAGCACAGTCGCCAGCGCTGACAGCGCGCCATGGCGCTGCCACCTGGATGTGTTGATCATTTGAAACCCTCTCCCGAACCTTCCCGGCCTGGCATGCTGATGCCGTCGCCGGGACGCGAACGCAGTTAGCGCACCCAAGCTGACAATAACCTTTCATGAAACTGACACGAAGCTGACGATCGCCTGTCATGTAGAAAATACGTAGATTGGCGAATTGTATAGTTTGCGAAATCAGCCTCCAATCTCGACACTGCCAAAGGCGCAATTGAGAGAGGAAGAAGCGTGTTGACCGTGCTTGTAGCCGAAGACGATGCCGACACGCGCGATTATGTCGAGCGGGGATTGCGCGAACTGGGTCACGTCGTGACCGCGGTCGCCGACGGCCGTGACGCGCTGTTCCTCGCGACCGGCGAGCCTTTCGATGCCATCATCCTCGACCGCATGTTGCCCACAATGGACGGCATGGCGGTGCTGAGGGGGCTGCGTGCCGCCGGTGTATCGACGCCCGTCCTGATGCTGACCGCACTCGCGCGCGTCGAGGACCGCGTCGATGGACTGGAAGCGGGCGCCGACGATTACTTGGTGAAGCCCTACGCCTTTTCGGAATTGACCGCGCGGTTGAACGCGCTCGTGCGCCGTCCCGCGAATGTCGCGCAGGAAACCGTGTTGCGCGCGGGCGAAGTCGAACTCGATTTGCTGAAGCGCGAAGTGACGCGCGCGGGTCGGAAGGTGCAACTCCAGCCGCGCGAACTCGCGCTGCTCGAAACCCTGATGCGCAATGCCGGTCGGGTCGTGACGCGTACCATGCTGCTCGAGCGGGTGTGGAACTTCCATTTCGACCCGGCGACCAACATCGTCGAAACGCATGTCAGCCGCCTTCGGTCGAAGCTCAACGAGGGTTTCGACAGCGACGTGATCCGCACGGTGCGCGGGTCGGGTTACATGATCGATGACTGACCTGCCGTCATCCACGGCGTTCCGGCTGGCAGGCTATTACAGCCTGGCCTTCACGATCCTTATCGTCTGCCTAGGGGCGGCGATCTATTGGGGTATCCGTAACGAGCTGCGCTACGACCTCGACCAGCGCATCGCCGTCGAACAGGAAGCCGTGCTGCGCGAAGGGCGCGCGTCGGACCTTGTGTCGGTCGTTGCAGCCCGCACGCAACACGGCACAGGCGACATGCGCTACGCCCTGTTCGGGCCCGATGGCAGGTCGATCGCCGGCGGACGGATGGACCAGCGTCCCGCCCAGGGCTGGTCGAACACGACTTTCCACGAAGACGACAATGCCGCCGACCTGACGCGCGCATTGACGGTTCGCGAGGCCGGCGGGCG
>DDFE01000207.1:34486-37147 GCA_002336985.1 Sphingomonadales bacterium UBA1936 | reverse complement strand
ACTTCAACGCCTTCACCGTCTTCACGCCGGGCAGGCGGCAGAGTTCCCACAGCACAGGCTCGGGAATCGACGCATCGACGGAGAGCAGGACCACCGCTTCCCCGCCTGCGGCGCGACGGCCGAGGTGGAAAGTGCCGATGTTGATGCCTGCCTCGCCCAGCGTCGAGCCGAGACGCCCGATGAAACCGGGAGCGTCCTCGTTGACGATGTAGAGCATGTTCTCGGCAAAGTCGGCCTCGACCTTGATGCCGAAGATCTCGACCAGCCGCGCGGCGCCGCCCGAAGCATTGCCGCCGAACAGCGTACCCGCGACCGACCGTTCACCCGCCTCGGTCGCGACCGAGACGCGGATCAGCGTCTGGTAATCGCCTTCGCGGTCGTGCCGCACTTCGCGCACATCGAGGCCGCGTTCCTTCGCCATGAAGGGCGCGTTGACCATGTTCACCGTGTCCGAATAGCGGCGCATGAAGCCCGCGAGCACGGCGCCCACGATCGGCTTGATGTTCAGTTCTGCCGCATGTCCCTCGACCTCGATCGAGATCTGCGTGAGGTTGTCGTGCGCCAGCTGGCTGACGAGCGAACCCAGCTTTTCGGCAAGGCCCATGTACGGGCGCAGCTTCGGCGCTTCTTCTGCACTCAGGCTCGGCATGTTGAGCGCGTTGGTGACGCCGCCCGAGACAAGATAATCCGCCATCTGCTCGGCGACCTGCAGCGCGACGTTGACCTGTGCTTCGTTGGTCGATGCGCCCAGGTGCGGCGTCGAAATGAAGTTCGGCGTGCCGAACAGCGGCGATGCTGTTGCAGGTTCTTCGACGAACACGTCGAGCGCCGCGCCGCCCACCTGACCGTTGTCGAGCGCTTCCTTCAGCGCCGCCTCGTCGATCAGGCCACCGCGCGCGCAGTTGATGATCCGCACACCCTTCTTGGTCTTGGCGAGATTCTCGCGCGACAAAATGTTGCGCGTCTGGTCGGTCAGCGGCGTATGCAAAGTGATGAAGTCGGCACGCGCCAGCAGCTCGTCGAGCGTGACCTTCTCGATGCCGAGATCCACCGCACGTTCGGGGGTCAGGAACGGGTCGTATGCCACGACCTTCATCTTCAGGCCCAGCGCACGGTCCGCGACGATCGAGCCGATATTGCCCGCCCCGATCAGGCCGAGCGTCTTCGACGTGACCTCGACACCCATGAAGCGGTTCTTTTCCCACTTCCCCGCCTGCGTCGACTTGTCGGCCTCGGGCAGGTCGCGGGCGAGCGCGAACATCAGCGCGATGGCATGTTCGGCGGTCGTGATCGAATTGCCGAACGGCGTGTTCATGACGACGATACCGGCGGCGGATGCGCTGGGGATATCGACATTGTCGACGCCGATACCGGCGCGGCCGATGACCTTCAGGTTCTTGGCCGCCGCAATGACGTCCTTGGTCACTTTCGTCGCGGAACGGATGGCGAGGCCGTCGTACTGATCGATCATCGCGATCAGTTCTTCCTTGGTCTTGCCGGTGATCTCGTCGACCTCGACCCCGCGTTCACGGAATATCTGGGCGGCGAGCGGGGACATTTTGTCGGAAATCAGGACTTTTGGCATTTGAATCTCCCTCTCCCCTTCAGGGGAGTTGTCGGTCGACCGTCCCCCGGACGGTCTGGTTTTGCCGGGGGCAAAACCACCGGCAACTGGCTGGGGAGAGGGGCAGTGCTTCCCAACCCTGTGAATGAAAAGTGGGGGAGCGGACTGCCCCTCTCCCCTGCCCTCTCCCCTGAAGGGGAGAGGGAGAATTACTTGACCTGCGCCCAGGCCCAGTCGAGCCACGGACCCAGCGCCTCGACGTCGGCGGTGTCGACGGTGGCGCCGCACCAGATGCGCAGGCCCGGGGGCGCGTCGCGGTATCCGGCGATATCGTAAGCCGCGTCCTCCGTCTCGAGGAGCGATGCGAGCTTCTTGATCAGCGCCTCATCCGCCCCTTCGACGGTCAGGCAAACGCTGGTCTTCGACCGCGTCGCCGCATCGCCTGCGAGATGCCCCAGCCACGGCCGCGCCGCGACGATCGCATCGAGCGCCGCCGCATTGGCGTCGCTGCGCGCCATCAGGCTCGAAAGACCACCGAGCGACTTCGCCCATTCGAGTGCGAAGATCACGTCCTCGACCGCCAGCATCGACGGCGTGTTGATCGTCTCGCCCTTGAACACGCCTTCGGTCAGCGCGCCCTTCGACACGAGCCGGAATATCTTCGGCAGCGGCCATGCGGGGGTGTAGCTGGTCAACCGCTCGACCGCGCGCGGCCCGAGGATAATCACGCCATGCGCGCCCTCGCCGCCCAACACTTTCTGCCAAGAGAAGGTTGTCACATCGAGCTTGTCCCACGGCATGTCATAGGCGAACACCGCGCTGGTCGCGTCGCAGAAGGACAGGCCTTCGCGATCGGGCGCGATCCATTCGCCGTCCGGCACGCGTGCACCGGACGTGGTGCCGTTCCAGGTGAACAGGACATCGTTCGACCAGTCGACGCTATGCAAGTCGGGCACCGAACCATAATCGGCACGGATGACGGTCGGGTCGAGCTTCAGCTGCTTGGCGGCGTCCGTGACCCAGCCTTCGCCGAAGCTTTCCCAGGCGAGCGCGGTGACGGGCTTGGCGCCCAGCATCGTCCACATCGCCATTTCGAA
>DDFE01000207.1:32720-34479 GCA_002336985.1 Sphingomonadales bacterium UBA1936 | reverse complement strand
TGCAGCCGTGCCTTGCCGATTTTCGAGCGGTGCGAACGGCCGAGCGAACCAGTCGCAAGGCGTGCGGCATCCCAGCCGGGCGGCTTGGCACAGGGTCCGGAACTGAAGTGGGGACGCGCAGGTTTGGCGTCGGGACGTGATAACTCAGTCATGTATTCTCTCCTCACAGAGAGCAGCGCGGCGTTGGGACCGCGTGGCCCGGGGGCGCTCATAGCGGCGAAACGTTAACCGTCAACCGCATTGCGGTGACGCGAGGAAAAAGCGTCGTTAAACCCGCGCCATGCGTCGCTTTATCCTTCTGACTTTGCTTGGCTTAGCCTCCTGTATGTCGGGCCCGAAATACCAGCGGCCGCCGGCCCAGCCGCCGGTGCGCGGAACCGACACGGCGGCCTTGCGCCAATGCATCGCCAAGATGGACCGCATAGTCGCGCGTTACGCGTTGCTGCCCGACCGGACGTTCAGCGGCCAGTGCTCGGCGCTCGGCAGTGTGCAGTTGCGCGACATCGGGACGCCGGTGACCAATCTGGGCGCGATGACCTGCAATCTCGGCTACGCCTTCACCCTGTGGGTACAGAGCGACCTGCAGGTGCCGGCCATGGGCGAATTCGGATCGCCGGTCGTGAAGGTCGAGACGATGGGCACCTACAGCTGCCGCAACATCAATGGTGCTGCGACGGGCAAGCTGTCCGAACATGCCTTTGCAAATGCCGTCGATGTGTCCGCATTCGTGCTGCAGGACGGACGGCGGATCAGCGTGCAGGGCGGATGGAACGGGGACGAGCGCGAGGGGCGATTCCTGCGCACGGTCCGCAATTCCGCATGCCGCCGGTTCAACACAGTGCTGAGCCCCGATTACAACGCGCTGCACCACGACCATCTGCATTTCGACATGGGCAGAGGCCCGTTCTGTCGCTAACGCATAGGAAATGACAGAAACGCACATCCCGAACCGCATCTTCCCGCGCGCAGCGCAGGGTGCGGAAGTCGCCAAGCACGGCATCTCGACGCCGCAGACCGAAAACCCCGCGTACAAGCTCGCGTTCCAGGACATGGATTTCCTGCTGCGCGAAGAACTGCGCCCCGTCCGGTTCCAGCTCGAACTGCTGAAGCCAGAAATGCTTCTGGACGAGGCGAAGATCGGGTCGATGATCGTCTGCTACGGCTCGGCGCGCATTCCCGAACCCGGTGTCGCATCGACCAATCCCGATCCGGTCGCGGCGAAAAGCCTTGAGGCCAAGTCGCGCTATTACGACGAAGCGCGAAAGCTGGCCCGGCTGGCGAGCGAATTTCCGCAGGACGAGAGCGGCTGGCGACACTTCGTCGTGTGTTCGGGCGGTGGCCCGTCGATCATGGAGGCGGCGAACCGCGGCGCGACCGATGTCGGCGCCGAATCGGTCGGTCTCAATATCTTGTTGCCGCACGAACAGGCGCCCAACCCCTATGTGACGCCGTCGCTCAGCTTCCAGTTCCACTATTTCGCACTGCGCAAGATGCACTTCCTGCTGCGTGCGCGGGCGGTCGCGGTGTTCCCGGGCGGATTCGGGACGTTCGACGAGACGTTCGAACTGCTGACCCTGATCCAGACCGGCAAGATCAAGCCGATGCCGGTCCTGATGTTCGGGCGCGAATTCTGGGAGCGCGTCGTGAACTTCCAGGCGTTGGCAGAGGAAGGTGTGATCTCGGCACGCGACCTCGACCTGATCACCTGGGTCGAAAGCGCCGAAGAAGCCTGGGACGCCGTACAGGCGTTCTACGCGGC
>DDFE01000207.1:22082-32682 GCA_002336985.1 Sphingomonadales bacterium UBA1936 | reverse complement strand
GCGGTCGCATTGCCAGCGGCTGCGGCTTCTGCCGGAGCAGCGCCGGCGGCCGGAACCGGCGGCAGCGGCAGGTTCGAACCCTGCTTGTTCAGATACGCGATGATGTTCGCGCGATCCTCCGCCTTCGAAAGACCGGCGAAGCTCATCTTGGTGCCCGGCGCGAAAGCCTTGGGCGAGTGCAGCCAAGCGTTCATCGCCTGGAAGTCCCACTTGCCGCCCTTGCTCTTCAGCGCGTCAGAGAAGGCGAAGCCGCCCTTGCCGTGACCGATTTCGTCACCAAGCGTCGCGTAGAGGTTCGGACCGATGCCATTCGCGCCGCCCTGCGTCGCCGTGTGGCACGAGGCGCACTTCTTGAAGACTTCTTCACCCTTGGCCGGATCCGCCGTCGGCATCAGCGTTGCGATATCGACTTCCGCCGCGGCAGCGCCGCCGCCGGTCTCTTCGACGCCCTCGACGACATAGCCCATCTTTTCCGGACGACCGCTGTGGAAATATTCGCCGGCAACGATGCTGCCGCCCAGTGCCACAATCAGGGCCCCCAAGCCCATCATCGCGATGATATTCGACCGGTTATCCATGTGTGCGCCGCAAACCCCGAGTTCGGTATGGTGATTGGGGCATGCCCTTATAAGCGGCAGCGCGGAACCGCAAGCACGCTTGCGGCAGCGCATCATGATGCCTAGGCGCGCAATCCTATGCAAGACTACCCCGCCCCCGCCTTGCCCATCGTCGCCAGGATGGTCGCCGCCGCCGAAGCCGAACCGCATCGCGCGGTCGCGTTCCAAGGCGCGCCGGGCGCGAATTCGCAGATCGCGGTGGAAGAGGCGTTTCCGGACGCCCTGCCCTTGCCCTGTTTCGCATTCGACGATGCGATCGATGCGGTACGTGATGGCCGGGCCGATTGCGCGATGATCCCGATCGAAAATTCGCTGCACGGACGCGTCTCGGACATCCACTTCCTGCTGCCCGAATCGGGGCTGGTCATCACTGGCGAACACTTCCTGCCCATCCGCTACGCGCTGATGGGCACGGGTCCGCTTTCGGGCGTGAAACAGGCGACCAGCCATCCGCAGGCGCTGGGTCAGTGCCGCCACTGGCTGCGTTCGCGCGGGATCCAGCCCGTTGCCTATTCGGACACTGCGGGGGCGGCCGCACTGGTCCTCGAACAATGCGATCCGGCGGTTGCCGCCATTGCGCCGCCCAAGGCAGCCGCGATCTACGGTCTCGACACCCTTGCCGAATCGCTCGAAGATTCGGACGACAACATGACGCGGTTTGTCGTGCTGGCACGCGAAGCGCCGCTGCGCGATCTTCCGACCGAAGTCATGACCACCTTCGTCTTCGAGGTGAAGAACATTCCCGCCGCGCTCTACAAGGCGATGGGCGGTTTCGCGACGAACGGCGTCAACATGACGAAGCTGGAAAGCTACCAGCGCGGCGCCAGCTTTGCCGCGACCGAATTCTTCGCCGATATCGAAGGCCACCCGGATGAAGCGCATGTGCGCCGCGCGCTGGAGGAACTGGCCTTCCATTCGAAATGGGTGCGCATCNNAACATGGAGGCGGCGCGTCCCGCGATGGACGAACTTGTCCGGGCGACGCGGGCCGAAGCGGGGTGCGAACTCTATGCCTATGCCGAAGACCTGTTCGATGCCGGGCTGATCCACATCAGCGAACGCTGGATCGACGAGGCATCGTTCGCCGCTCATGGTGCGGCACCGCATCTTGCAGAATGGCGCGTAAAGGGTGCGCAACTCGGCGTGCACGGCCGCGACCTGCGGCTCTACACCGTGGACGGATTCAAGACGCTCTAGGACGCTACTTCGCGACCCAGTGTCGCAGGAGCGTGTGGGCAATCGCAAAGGGCGGAGGCGCTCGGAAGCGTGCGCCCTCTTCACCCGCCAGGGCGGCACGGGCATCGTCACGCGTCACCCACATCGCATCTTCGAGTTCGCGCTCGTCGATCACGATTGCGTCGTCGAGCGCCTCGGCGATGCACGCGATCATCAACTGCGCCCCGCCGAACGGCCACGGCTGGCTCGCGACGTAACGCACCGCGCCGCAGGTGATGCCCGCTTCTTCCTTCACCTCTCGCCGCACCGCCTCTTCGATGGATTCGCCCGGTTCCAGGAAACCGGCGAGCGCCGAATAATTGCCGGGCGGGAAACGCGACTGGCGGCCGACGAGAACCCTGCCCGAATGTTCGGCGAGCATGATCACGACAGGATCGGTGCGCGGGAAATGTTCGGTGCTGCAGGCATCGCACTTCCGGCCCCAGCCGGCACGGAACAAGGTCGTCATACTGCCGCACCGGGCGCAGAAACGGTGGTTGTTATGCCAGGTGATCAGGCTGAGGGCCGTCGCAAAGGTCGCCGCATCCTCCGCCGGCAGGATCGTCAACGCATGGAACATCGCGGGCGACCGCATGACCGATGGTTCGGTCGCCACCACGACCTCCACGAAATACGGACGATCGCCGTCGAGGCCCAGCAGCACCAGTTCCGCATCCGCGGCCACGTCGGCAAGGCTGCCCCAGACGAGTGTATCCGCATCCGAAATGGCCGGCGCCAGCCCTTCGAGCGTCAGCACCCGCGCACGCCAGTCGCCGAGCACCACAGCATAGGCTTCGGGGTCGGCACGCAGGTGATCCGCCCGATCGAGCCGCGATCCCGTCAGGCCCGGATCGGTCGTCACAGTCCGGCGTACACGCTGCGCGCGAAATCCTTCGTGAAGGGCATGGCTTCGCTCGGCATGAACTGCGCGAATCCGCTTGCGCGAATGCCCCGCGTCGGATCGACGAAGGCAATCGTCGCCGCTGCGCCGCCCCAGCCGTAAGTCCCGATTCCGGCGCCGCCCGGCGTCGGGTTGGTCGTAACCCGCCCGCCTGCGCCGAATCCCTGTCCGTCCGCCATCGTTCCCGCGGTCGCGACACCCGGCTGAAGCAGGTTCGACATGGCGAGCGCAACGGTTTCGGGCTTCAGGATCCGCACGCTGCCGATCGCGCCTTTTCCGGCAAGCATCAGCAGGAAGCGGTCGTAGTCGCGCGGGCTCATCACCAGCCCGCCGCCGCCCAGAGGCAGCGTGGACGTGTCGGTGTAGATGCTGTCGGTACCGCCATCCATCGGGAATTGCTGGCTGCCCAGGACGCCATAGTTGGTGACGAGGCGGGGCAGCTCCGAAACCGGCACGTGAAAGAAACTCGACTTCATGCCCAGCGGATCGAAGACGCGTGTCTGCAGGAAACGGTCGAACGGCATGCCGGACACGATTTCGATCACACGCCCGAGGACATCGAGCCCCGCAGAATAACTCCATTGCGTGCCGGGTTCGTACATCAACGGCAGGGTCGCGATCCGGTCGGCGAATGCTGCCAGCGTCGGCGCGGCCTTTACGTCGGGCAGGCCCGGAATCGGTGAACGGCTGACGACCCCGCCGATCAGCCCTTCCTTTGCGTAGGCCTCGAGCAACTTGCCCTTGGACGTGATGATGTAGCCGAGGCCGGAACTGTGGGTCATCANNCGATGACCATCGGCTTTTTGAAGCCCGGGATGAAGTCGCCGACATTCTGGTCGAGGCGGAGCTTGCCCTCCTCGATCAGCATCATCGCCGCCATCGCAGTGATCGGTTTCGACATCGAATAGACGCGGTAGAGTGTATCGCCGTCGACCGCCCGGTCCCGGCCACGGCCGACCTTTCCGGCAACGACGAAGTCCGGATCGGAGAGTCCCCGGCCGATCGCACCTGCGGCACCTGGCAGCTTGTCCTCGGCCACATAGCCGTCGAGCAACGCCTGTACGCCCGTCCATTTGCTGCCTGTTTCGCGCGCCCAGGCCCAGGAGGGCGATAGTGCTATTGCGCCCGCGAGTGCGGTTGCCCCCAGAAACTGCCTACGATCAAGCGCCGCGTCGAACATGCATCACTCCTCCGTCATCGCGAGCCGCGCGGCCTTGGCGAACAATGTCGGCAAACCGGCTTCGTCGAGCCGCGCGATGTCCCACCATTGGCCATCCAGTTGCAAGAGGCAACTTTCATCGAACGCTGCGCGAACCACCGAAAGATGCAAGGTAAAATGGGTGAAGACGTGTGTGACCGTGCCCAGCGGTTCACCAGCGTTGTCCACGGCCTCGAAGGCCGAAGGGAGCGCCATCATCCCGCCGAGCAACCCTTTCTCAGGCCGCCGCACGAGCAACACCTTGTCCTGGTGCTCGATCCATAGCGCGACACCCCGCCGCACCGGCTTGGCGACCTTGGGCAGTCGCTTGGGATAGCGCGCCGAATCGCCCTCGGCTCGGGCCGTGCAGACGGCACTCAACGGGCACATCAGGCAGGACGGATTTCTCGGCGTGCACACCGTAGCGCCAAGATCCATCATCGCCTGTGCGAAATCGCCGCTGCGTCCCTCGGGTGTAATCGAATCGGTCAGCCGGTAGAGTTCGGGTTTGGCCGCTGGCAGGGGCGTTTCAACCGCGAACAGCCGTGCGACGACGCGTTCGACATTGCCGTCGACGACGACCGCGCGCCGCCCGAACGCGATCGCGGCAACCGCCGCCGCTGTGTAAGTTCCGATTCCGGGCAGGTTGCGTAATTCCGCTTCCGTGTCCGGAAAGCCGCCGCGCGAAGCGACAGCCCTGGCGCAGGCAATCAGGTTCCGCGCGCGGGCATAATAGCCAAGGCCCGCCCAAGCCGACATCACCTCGGCCATATCCGCGTCCGCCAGTGCTTCTACGGTCGGCCAGCGGCGCGTGAAGGTTTCGAAATAGGGGATGACGGCCGCGACCGTCGTCTGCTGCAACATGATCTCGGACAGCCAGACACGGTATGGATCGGGCAGCGGCGCACCCGGCGCTGCGCGCCATGGCAGCGTACGCGCATGCACATCGTACCAGCCGAGCAGCATCGCAGAAATGCGGTTGGGATTATCAGGACTCTCGACGGGCACGGATCGCCTGTGCCATGGAAGCGCGCATGGCGAAACGTCCAGAACCTGTTGCTGAATCCGTCCGCTCGATGCGCCCGCGTTCGGTGGCCGATATCGTGCCCGATATCGGGCAGACGGCCTTTCGCAAATTCGGTTTCATCCAGTCCTCGGTCGTCAGCCGCTGGCGCGAAATCGTGGGCGAGAAATACGCGCATGCCAGCGCTCCCGAATCGATTCGCTTTCCCCACGGCAAGCGTGAAGACGGCGTGATGACTGTCGTCGTCACCGGCGCGCATGCGCCGATGATGCAGCACGTCATCCCGACGATGATCGAGCGGGTGAATCGCTTCTTTGGCTACGCTGCCGTCGCGCGCGTCGTCATCCGGCAAGGGACGCTGCCGCAAGCAGCCCGCCGTGCGGTGCCGCTGCCCTCGGTTCCGGTGCCGACCGACCTTGGCGATTCATTGCGCACGGTTGCCGACCCTGAGTTGCGCACGGTGCTCGAATCGCTGGCGCGCGGAGTCGCTGCGGCGCGCAACATTCCGGTGGTGGGGAAGATCAGTTGATGCGTTTTGTGCTGGCGCTGTCCGCGCTGCTGACTCTCGCCGCCGCACCGCCGCCACCCAAGGCCGTCGACTGGACGAAGACGGTCGCGCGCGCGCCATCCGGCGGTTTCCTCATCGGCAACCCGGCGGCGAAGATCCGGCTGGTCGAATATATGTCGTACACCTGCCCGCATTGTCAGCATTTCGCGATGGAAAGCGCCGTGCCGCTGATGCGCGACCATGTCGCCAAGGGAGCCGTGTCGTTCGAAGTGCGAAACTTCCTGTTGAACGGCCTCGATTTCACCTTCGCGCTTGCGGCGCGCTGCGGCGGGCCCGCGCGGTTCAAAGGCAATCACGACGCCATCTTCACGAACCAGCAAGCGCTGGTCACGCGCGGCATGAAGTTCAACCCGGCTCCCTATGGGAAAAATCCGGTCGCGGGCATGAAAGCCTGGGCACGCGCCAGCGGCCTGGCCGACCTCATGGCGAAGCGCGGCGTACCGGCCGCGGCATTGGACAAATGTATTGCCGATCCGGCGGAACAGGGGCGCATCCAGGCCATGACCCGCGATGCGATCGACGTGAAGAAGCTATCCGGCACGCCGTCTTTCTTCATCAACGACCAGCCGATTGCCGGCGGAACCTGGAGCAGCGTCGAATTCGACCTGCAGCAGGCAGAGAAATCCTGAACGAGGCGAACGAACCATGACACGTATGATCATTGCAAGCATGGCCGCACTGGCGCTGGCAGGTTGTAACGCCAGCGGCGACAACAAGACTGCCGCAGCGCCCGTCGCCGGCAAGGCGGCCCCCGCCGGTACCGAATGGGAAACGACCGTCGTCGCGACGCCCGAAGGCGGCTTTCGCATGGGCAACCCAGATGCGCCGATCAAGCTGGTCGAATATGGATCGCTGAGCTGCCCCGCATGCTCAGCCTTTTCGGCGCAAGGCACCAAGCCGTTGAAGGAAAACTACGTTAAGAGCGGCAAGGTTTCGTGGGAATACCGCAGCCTGTTGCTCCACGCGCCCGACCTGATGGCGACACTTTCCTATAGCTGCGGCGGTCCGGAGCCGTTCTTCGCGCTGATCGAAGCGTCCTATGCGGACATGCCGAACTGGCTGGACAAGCTGATGAAGCTGACGCCCGCCGAACAGCAGCGCCTGCAGAGCCTGCCGATCGCGGCACAGACGACGGAATATGCACGCCTTTCCGGCCGCGACGAGTTCGTCACCCAGCGCGGCGTGTCGCGCGAGGCGCTGGCGCAATGCCTGGCCGACCCGCGCAAGGTCGCGGCCGCCGACCAGGTACGCAAGGACGCGTTCGAGAAATACAATGTGCAGGGAACGCCGTCGTTCTTCATCAACGGCAAGATGGTCGAAGGCGTGTCATCCTGGACCGACCTGGAGCCGGAACTGCGCGCAGCAGGTGCCTGAGCGCGCTTAATCCACAGTTTTGTGCTGTGGGCGACGTGACGCCCGCATGACGTGCCGTTAGCCTGATCCACAGGGGGATTCGGGCTTTTGAAGATCGCGCGCGTCAAATTGTCGGGGTTCAAGTCGTTCGTCGACCCCGTCGAGCTGCGCGTGATGCCGGGGCTTACCGGCGTCGTAGGCCCCAATGGCTGCGGCAAATCGAACCTGCTGGAAGCAATTCGCTGGGCGATGGGCGAAGGCAGCCCGAAGTCGCTGCGCGGGTCGGGCATGGAAGACGTGATCTTCGCCGGCACCGCAACCCGCCCCCAGCGCCAGTTCGCCGAAGTCTCGATCCTTGCCGAGCGGGGATTTGATGAGGGTGGAGATGAAATCGAGATAACCCGCCGCATCGAACGCGGCGCGGGGTCGGCCTATCGCATCAACGGACGCGACGCCCGCGCCCGCGACGCGCAATTGCTGTTCGCCGATGCGGCGACCGGTGCCCACTCCCCCGCACTCGTCAGCCAGGGCAAGATCGGCGCGGTCATCGCCGCCAAGCCCGCCGAGCGCCGCGCCATGCTGGAAGAAGCCGCGGGGATCGCGGGCCTGCACGTCCGCCGCCGCGAGGCCGAGATCCGGCTGAAGGCAACCGAAACAAACCTTGCCCGGGTCGCCGAGGTCCTGGCCGAAATGGACACGCGCATCGGCGTGTTGCGGCGACAGGCGCGCTCGGCCGAACGGTATCGCAAACTTAGCGACGCCATTCGCGTGGCCGAGGGCCGGTTGATCTTCGCTCGCTGGCGCGATGCGGCTGCCGCGGCAGATGCAGCCCGTGCCGAAGCCGCCGCTGCCGAAGAAAAGGTTATGAAGATTTCCGAGGCGCAGCGGGTTGCCGCCGCGCTCAGCCGTGATGCGGCGGACAAACTCGCCGAGGCGCGGTCGGTGGCGCAGGGGCTGCGCGATGCCGCGTCCGATGCACGCCATGCGCTCTCGACCGCAGAAGGCGAGTTGCGCGCCATCGAGACGCGGATCGCGGGCCTGTCTGCCGAGCGCGAGCGGCTGGCCGCCGATCGCGAGCGCGAAGGGGAACTGGCGAGCGACGCGGGCGAAGCGCTGGCCCGGCTCGCCGATGAAGTGAAAGCGCTGACTGCGCGCATCGCGCAGGCCGACGGTGAACGCGCCGAACGTGCGGCACGCGTTTCCGAAACCGAAGCTTCAGCGCGCGATGCCGAACTGGTATTGGCAAAGGCGACAGCCGAGGCGGCCGAACGCGGCGCCGAACGGCGCGTGGCGGAAGCCGCCGTCGCTGCGGCCGCTGCCCAGCTGGATCGTGCCGAGCGCGACCTTTCCCGGGCAGTGGCCGAACGCGAAGCGCTGACCCCGCTGGAGCGCATCGAGGGCGAACATACGGCAGCTATTGCTGCAAAGGCCGGGAATGAAACGGCGCTGGCAGCAGCAGTTGCGGCACTTGAGGCCGCCGAAGCCGCGAGGGAAGCGGCGGCAGGCGGCCTCGCTGCGGCGCAGACGGCCCGGTCGGAAACTGCCGCTGCGCTGGCTGCGCTCGAAAGCGAGGCGCGCGCTCTTGCGCCTGCCCGTGAAGCAAAGGGTGCGCTGGGACAGGTTTCGGCCGCCCGAGGCTATGAAGCGGCACTTGCCGCCGCACTGGCTGACGATCTCGCAGCGGATGTCGGTAAAACTTCGACGGCGTCGCGACGTTGGGCGGGGGCGGAGATCGACGCGAACGATCCCGCGTTACCGACGGGCACGCCATTGTCGAGCCATGTCACGGCTCCGGCCGAACTTGCCCGCCGCCTAGCACAAATCGCGGTGGTCGACCGGGACGACGGTGCCGCCCTTGCTGTTGGCCAGCGCCTTGTCACGCGCGACGGCGTACTGCGGCGCTGGGATGGTTTCGTCAGCGAAGGCACGGGCGCCGCGGAAGCCGAACGCCTCGTTCGTCGTAACCGGCTGACCGAAATCGAAGCTGCGCTTCCCGAGACGCGCACGCTGGCCGAGGTAGCGGATGCCGCTGTTACAACCGGGCGTCTGGCCATCGACACGGCGACCCGGAATTTGACCGACGCACGCTCGGCGCGCGACGCGGCCGACTCAACGCTCCGCATGGCGCTCCGTGCGGTCGATACCGCCGCGGCTGCCGTTGAGCGGGTCCAGGCGGCGCATCGGCAGATCGCTGAGCGCGTCGCAGCGATCGAAGGCGATGTGATGACGGCGCGTGTCGAACGCGAGGGTGCGGAAGCGCGTCGAGCCGCCCTTCCCGCTGACGACGGCGGCCTGCACCTTTCGACCCTCGACGCTTCGGCGCGTGTCGCACGCGAAGGCGTCGTTGCCGCCCGCGCGCATCTCGCGTCACTCGACGCAGCGCTCGAGGCCGACCGCGCCCGAAAGACATCGGCCGCCGCCGAGGCCGAAAGCTGGAAACAGCGCAGCGGCAAGGCGTCGAAGCGCATAGAAGATATGGCCCGCCGCGCCGCCGCGCTTGATGCCGAAGCAGAGACGCTGGACGACGCGCCGGACGCGGCCGCCCGTGCCGTTCGCCGTGCAACGACCGCGGCCGAGGAAGCGAACGCGCAGGCCGAAACGGCGATTGCGAACGAACGTACGGCCGAAGCGGCGCTTCGCGAGCGCGAAACCGATGCCGCGACGATCGGTGAAGGCTTGTCAGCCGCGCGCGAGGACCGCGCCGGCGCCGCCGCCCGCGCCGAGAATCAGGAACAACGCCGGATCGAAATGAGCCGCGTCTCGGGCGAACGCTTCGAATGCCCGCCGCCTGTCCTCCCGGAAAAGCTGGGCTTCGATTCGAAGACCGTGGAGGACGCCCAGACCGAATCGCGCACGCTCGAAAGCCTGACGATGGATCGCGAGCGCCTGGGTCCGGTCAACCTCGTCGCCGAGCAGGAACTGGCTGAGCTGGAGGGCGCGCGGGAGCAGAACGCCGCGGAGATCGCCGAACTGACCGAAGCCACGCACCGGCTACGCGGCTCGATCGGCAGTCTCAACCGCGAAGGCCGCCTGAAGCTGCGCGCCGCGTTCGAGGCAGTGGACGGGCACTTTCGGATTCTTTTCCGCACACTGTTCAATGGCGGCGAAGCGCATCTGGAAATGATCGACAGCGACGATCCGTTGGACGCCGGCCTCGAGATCATGGCGCAGCCGCCCGGCAAGAAACTGACCAGCCTCACCCTGCTATCGGGTGGGGAACAGGCGCTCACCGCAGTCGCACTGATTTTCGCACTGTTCCTGACGAATCCCGCGCCACTCTGCGTTCTCGACGAGGTTGACGCGCCCCTCGACGACGCGAACGTCGAACGTTTCTGCGACCTGCTCGACGCGATGACGCGCGATACGGACACCCGCTACCTGATCGTCACGCATAATGCCGTTACCATGGCGCGCATGCATCGCCTCTATGGCGTGACCATGGTAGAACAGGGGATCAGCCGGCTGGTCTCGGTCGATCTCGGCGGAGCAGAGGCGCTGCTGGCCGCCGAGTGATCAGCCTTGGCGGATATTCCGCAGCTTGTGCCACACGAACCATCCCCCGGCGGCCAGCACCGCGACGACGATAACGACATCCAGACTGTGCAGGACGGCTTTCATGCGCGGATCGCTGTCCCACGCCGCGCCGAGTTTCATACCGACCCAGCCGAGCGCATAGCACCACGGCCATGAACCGATGAATGTGTAGAAGTGAAAGCGCAGCAGCG
>DDFE01000207.1:21542-21999 GCA_002336985.1 Sphingomonadales bacterium UBA1936 | reverse complement strand
TGCACCCGATCGCACCCGCAGTCGCGATACCCCACAGGGTGAAATGCCCTTGAGAGACCAGATACCCCGCGAACGGCATGATGATCTCGCTGGGCAGCGGGATGCACGCGCTTTCGATCGCCATGAGCAACGCTACACCCGGGTAGCCCATGGCGACGATGACGGCCGTGGTGAAGCCGGCCAGCCAGCCGACGANNGTGTAGAAGTGAAAGCGCAGCAGCGGCATCCGTGCGACACCCGCTGGAAACGCGATGAAGGTCCGGATCACGGGTAGCAGGCGCCCGATCAGCACCGCCCAGTCACCGTATTTCGCGAAGAACCGGTCGGCCTTGTCGATATCGTGGTGATCGATCAGGACATAACGTCCGTATTTCAGAGCCAGCGGACGCCCGCCACGCTTGCCGAATTCATAGGCGACGACGGATCCGAGATTGCACCCGATCGCACCCGCAGTCGC
>DDFE01000207.1:0-21535 GCA_002336985.1 Sphingomonadales bacterium UBA1936 | reverse complement strand
GTGAAGCCGGCCAGCCAGCCGACGATATGTTCGATTGTCCCGCTCATGCCCCGGCTTTAGCGATACAGTACGGACGGTGCGACCCCCTAGTCCCGTTCGTTGAACGCCAGCGCCGCCTGTTCGAAGACGGTATTCAGCGCCTTGGCACCTTTGGAGGTCAGGACGACGAGTTCGCGCCCGTTTTCGACAGGATCGGGCCGACGTTCGACCAGCCCGTCCCGCTCGAACATGGCGAGGTAACGAAGCGCGGTCGTCGGCGGGAACGCGCCCGTTCCGGTATCGGGATAAGCAGCCCCCCTGTGCGTCGCACGCTCGATATCGAGCAGCAGCCGCCAGGGAGACGGCGCAAAATATTCTTCGGGAAACTGTTCGTCACGTAACTGAATCAAACGCGCATCGAGCATCCGAACCTGAGCAGCCGACAAGCGGAATTCCGCCCCGCGGCCTCGGTCGTCGTACATTCACTGAACCCTTTAACCACAAACAAAGCGGGCGGCCCTGCCCGCGCGACGCGGAATTGTCGTGTCACGTTGTTACGGGACACCATTCATGGCATGATCCCGGAACAGATATTTGCGGCGAACACGCGATGCACAGTGAAGTGTTTTCACCGGATGCCAGCGACGCGATCAAGTCGATTATCGACCATAGCGTTGATAGAATGCGCAAAATCGGCGTTATCGCGGGTGGATACTTCCTGACGCCCCCCTTCCATTCGCAAACCAGTGCGAAAACCGTCATTGCGTCTTTCGGGCTCGAACCCGAAGTCGACAAGTTTATGACCGATCAGGAGTTTTTGGTCGACGATCCATTTCCCGGGTACGTCATGACAGCCGCCCGTCCGATGACCTGGCTGGAAGTGGTGAAAGAAGCCGAACTGACCGAAGGGCAACGTCGCTTCGTCGACTTTGTCCATGCCAATGGCCTCGTCGATGCGCTTTCGGTACCGCTGTTCGGGCCGAATGGCTGCGACTCTTATTCCGCTTATATGATCGGGCGCCGCTATACGGATGCGGACGCGCCACTCAAAAAAAAGATCATCGATATTGCGCAGGCAATGCACATCGAGGTTTGCCGGGCAGGAGTCTGTGAGGATCGTGGCGGCGCGTCGATGTCGAAACGCGAAGCAGAGGTGTTGCGCTGGATGGCACATGGAAAATCCAACGCCGACATCGCGACCATCCTGGGGCTCGCCCCTGCGACGATCGACACATTCGTGCGCCGGATATTCACAAAGCTGCAGGTAAACGACCGGATTTCCGCCGTTCTTACCGGCCTCAGCCGAGGGCTCGTCCAGCTATAGGGTTGCTTTTTGCCACTTCCTCCTCCATATGGCGCTGCAGCGCAGCATGGCGACAGTCGTCATGCGGTCGGCCAGCGTGATTGCTCCGCGTGAGAAAATGCGGATGTCAGGCCAGACCTTCTGACGCTCCAGCCAAAAGGCTACCCATTTCACGCGGGTTGTCATCAACCCGCAAGCGCGTCTGGAATCTGTCCGGTGCGCCTGCTCGATACGAGTCCAATTTTCATGACCAAATTTTCCGATCTCGGCCTGTCGCCGCAGATTCTTTCTGCGCTGTCCGCCAAAGGCTACGACACGCCGACCCCGATTCAGGCACAAGCCATTCCGGCACTACTAGAGGGCCGCGACCTGTGCGGCATCGCACAGACCGGCACCGGCAAGACGGCGGCGTTCGCGCTGCCCAGCATCATGCGCCTGACCGCCAACCCCAAACCACGCCCGCCTGGCAGCTGCCGGATGCTGGTATTGTCGCCCACACGTGAACTTGCCGCCCAGATTGCCCAGTCGTTCGAAGATTACAGCAAGGGGCAGCGCCTGTCGGTCGGCGTCGTATTCGGCGGTGTGCCGATCAACCGGCAGATCCGCATGTGTGGCGCAGGTCTCGACGTCCTCGTCGCGACTCCTGGACGCCTGATGGACCTGATCGACCAGCGCGCGCTGAACCTGCGCCACGTCGAAATCTTCGTCCTCGACGAGGCCGACCAGATGCTCGATCTGGGCTTCATCCATGCACTTAAGGCCATCGACAAGCTGCTGCCGAAGCAGCGCCAGTCGCTGTTCTTCTCGGCAACGATGCCCAAGACGATTGCCGAACTCGGTGCGCGCTTCCTGAACGATCCGGTTCAAGTCTCGGTGACGCCGGTGTCGTCGACCGCCGAGCGCGTCGATCAATATGTGACTTACGTCAATCAGCCTGAGAAGCAGGCGCTGCTGACGATCGTGCTCAAGAACGAGCCGATCGAACGCGCGCTGGTCTTCAGCCGGACGAAGCATGGTGCCGACCGCATCGTGAAGCACCTGGCCGCCGCTGGCGTCCGGTCCGCTGCGATCCACGGCAACAAGTCGCAGAATGCCCGCACCGACGCGCTCGACGCGTTCAAGCGCGGCGAGATCAAGATCCTGGTCGCGACCGACATCGCCGCGCGCGGCATCGACGTGTCGGGCGTCAGCCATGTCTTCAATTTCGACCTGCCGAACGTGCCGGAACAGTACGTCCACCGCATCGGTCGCACCGCGCGTGCAGGCGCTGCTGGGATCGCCGTCAGCTTCTGCGCTGGCGAGGAAAAAGGCTGGCTGCGCGACATCCAGAAGCTGACCGGCGTCACGTTGCAGACCGCACCGTTGCCGGCCGACTTCGCAAGCAAAGCGGCGGCATTGCCGAAGCCCTCGCGCCAGCCTGAGGCACCGCGCGGTGGCCACGGACATGGCCGGCGCGACGATGCGGCGCCAGGTGACAAGCGCCGCTTCCAGCCACGCCGTCCCAAGGGCGTCGGCACACACAAGGGTGGCGTCCGCCGTACCGGCGCGCGTTAGGGCTCGTATTCCATAGCCGCAATGGAATACGAACCCTAATCGCCTTCATTCATCTGGCGCACAGGGGACAGGCACGATAGGGCGAAGGCAATGCTTTCGCTCCTTCGGCGGTATGCCCGTCCCCTCGCCCTTTTCGTTGCCATTCCGCTTGGCGTGCCGTCGCAGGCTCGCGATGCGGCACCAGCGGCGGCACCTAACGAGCCCGTTTCCTGGCTTTACCGCGGCAGCGACGTTCCACCCGACAAGGAATGGATCTTCGGAGAGTTGAAAAATGGCCTGCGCTATGCCGTTCGCAAGAACGGTGTGCCGCCAGGACAGGTGTCGATCCGCGTCGCCATCGATGCGGGTTCGCTCAATGAAATGAAGGGCGAAGAGGGCTTTGCTCATTTCAACGAGCATCTGAGCTATCGCCGGTCGAAATATGTACCGGATGGCGAGGCCAAGCGCCTGTTCCAGCGGCTGGGCGCAACCTTTGGGTCGGACACCAACGCCGCGACCACGCCGACACAGACGATTTACAAGCTGGACCTGCCGTCAGCGACGACCGACAAGCTGAAGCAGGCGATCAAGGTTTTGTCCGGCATGATGTCGGCGCCGGTCATCGGCGCCACACAGGTCGACGCCGAGCGACGCACCGTGCTGGCCGAAATGCGCGAGGGCGCAGGACCGGGGCAGCGCGTCGGCGATGCAACCCGCGAGACCTTTTTCACCGGACAGCCTTTGGGCAAGCAGTCGCCGATCGGAACGATGGCGTCGCTGCAAACCGCAACACCGCAGGGTCTACAAGGTTTCCATGATCGCTGGTACCGCCCCGAAAAGGCGCTCATCGTCATTTCGGGCGACGGCGACCCGAAGATGTTCGAAGCGCTGATCAAGAAGAATTTTTCGAGCTGGAAAGGCAAGGGACCCGCTCCTGCCGATCCCGATTTCGGCAAGCCCGACCCGGCGGCGGCACGGACGCGCGTGATCGTCGAGCCTGGCCTGCCGACGCTGGTCAGCCTCGTCGTGCTGCGCCCCTGGTTCCAGAAGAACGACACCATTGCGTACAATCGCGGCAAGCTGGTGGAATCGCTCGCTTTGCGCCTGATCAGCCGCCGCCTTGAGGAGCGCGCCCGCGCCGGTGGCAGCTTCCTGTCGGCATCGGTAGACCAGCAGGATATCTCGCGTTCGGTCGATGGCACCTTCATCCAGATCGTGCCGCTCGGCGACGACTGGCAGGCGGCCGTCCGCGATGTCCGCGCGGTCATTGCGGACGCGCTCGCCAACCCGTCGTCGCAGGCCGACATCGACCGCGAAGCCAATGAATTCGCGTCGGCGCTGCAACTGAGCGTCGAGCAGGCCCGTACGCAAAACGGTGCCGACCTTGCCGACAATCTCGTCGAGGCGGTCAACATTCGCGAGACGGTCGCCAGCCCCGAAGTCGCCTATGACGTGTTCATGGGCGCGAAGGACACGATCAAGCCCGCCACCATTCTCGACGCGACCAAGCGCATGTTTGCCGGTGCGCCGATGCGCGCACTGCTGACGACGCAAAAGGAAGTTTCGGGTGCCGACGGGCTGTTGCTCGCCGCCTTGACCTCGGCT
The DNA here is from genome assembly GCA_002336985.1 of Sphingomonadales bacterium UBA1936. Lineage (GTDB taxonomy): Bacteria > Pseudomonadota > Alphaproteobacteria > Sphingomonadales > Sphingomonadaceae > Sphingomonas_O. The sequence goes on along the minus strand of DDFE01000207.1, from coordinate 17,115 downwards.
CCAAAGCCGCTCGCCTCAACGGCGCGAACACCCGTCAGCTTCGATCGTGTACCCAAACTGCCCGTTCCCGGCACCGTCGCACGGCGCTCCGCGGTCGCCAGCATGGGCCTCGACTTCGTCGACTTCTCCAACGGCGTTCGCGCCATCATCTTCGCGAACAATGCCGAAGCCGGTAACGTCTATGTCTCCGTTCGCTTCGGCCGTGGCATGAAGGCGTTGCCCGCCAACAAACCGACCGATGCATGGGCCGCAGGCGGCGCATTGATCGCGAGCGGTATCGGCGACCTGAAGCAGGACGAGCTTGACCGCCTGACCAGCGCGCGCCGCATCAACATGGGCTTTTCGATTGCCGACGATGCCTTTGTCCTGTCTGCGACCACGCGCGCCGTTGACCTGCCCGACCAGTTGAAACTGCTGGCTGCAAAGCTCGCCTATCCCGGCTGGGATCCGGCGCCCGTCATTCGAGCCCGAGCCGCGATGGCGATGAGCTTTTCGTCCAGCGACACCACGCCCGGCGCAGTGCTGGGGCGTGCGCTGCCCGGCCTGCTACATGGCGGCGACCCGCGCTGGGCATATCCCACGCTTGCGCAGGTGCAGGCGATGACACCGCAGTCGTTCCGCGCCCTGTGGGAACGGCTTCTCACAACGGGTCCCATCGAAGTTTCCGTGTTCGGCGATGTCGACAAGGAAGTTGCGATAAACGCGATCGCGGCATCGCTCGGCGCACTGCCGATCCGGACAGAAGCGCCAATACTCGAGGCGAGCGCATCCTCGCCGAGTGTTACCCCCAACACCGAACCCAAGGTGCTGACCCATCGCGGTCCCGCGGACCAGGCGGCGGCCGTGCTTGCCTGGCCGACGTCCGGCGGTCCGACCGGCACTTACGAAAGCCGCAAGCTCGACGTGCTTGCGGCGATCTTCAACGACCGCATGTTCGACCAGCTGCGCGAAGGCGAGGGGCAAAGCTACAGCCCCAATGTGTCGAGCAGCTGGCCGGCGTTCATGCCCGGCGGCGGCAGTTTCGTCGTGACGTCGCAGCTGAACCCCAAGGGTGTCGACCGCTTCTTCGCGCTGACGAAGGCCATTGCCGCGGACCTTGCCGCAAAGCCGCCGACTGCCGATGAGATCGCGCGGTCTGTGGGCCCGATGAAGCAGTATTTCGCGCGCGCATCGAGCGGGAACGGCTTCTGGCTGGGACAACTATCAGGCGCGACAGGCGAACCGAGCCGGATCAGCAATGTCGCGTCGCTGACCTATGACTATGGCCGGATCACACCCGCCGAGTTGCAGGAGGCGGCGAAGCGCTGGCTGGTTCCGGGGAAGAGCTTCTCGCTGGTCGTGCTGCCCGAAGCGAAGCCCGAAGCGAAAAATCCAAATTGACCGTGCAGTTCGACAGCTTTTCGCGCCGCAATCTCTCTCTCGTGCGATATGATCCTTCAATAGGATCCGAAGCATCTTCTTTCGCTGCAGTCCACGATCACAATATCTCTAGGCAAACTGCCTCGGAGAAAGAGTACTCAGACGCTTGATTGAAAAACTCAAGGCAGTCGGCCAAGGCGCCCCTAGCCAGGATCTGGTATCTCCATTCACAGATACCGATCAATAAGGAGTAAGACGTGTATAAGGCTGGTCCCGATCGGATATTCCTCTCGTCTCCACATATGGGCCCGGACGAGCGTTTGCTGGTGGAAGAAGTATTCGCCAGCAACTGGATCGCTCCCACCGGCCCGATGGTTGATCGTTTCGAGGCAGAACTCGCGCAACTTACAGGCATCGGACATGTCGCGGCGCTGTCCAGTGGCACAGCTGCTCTACATATCGCCTTGCGACTTTCAGGCATCGATCAGGGCGACGAAGTTTGGGGTTCGACCATGACATTCATCGGCGGAGTGGCGCCGATTCTATATCAGCAAGCGATGCCGGTTTTCCTGGATGCCGGCGCGGACGACTTTCTTCTCGATCTGGATTTGCTTGAGACACAACTCGCAACGGCGAAGGTGAGCGGGACTCTCCCCAAGGTACTGATCACTACAGATCTGTATGGGCACGTGATCGACGGCTCCCGCATTTCGATCCTACGAGAGAAATATGGCTTTGTCTGGATCAGCGATACGGCCGAAGCAGTCGGCGCCTATTATAACGATACGCATGCCGGTGCCGGCGCCGACTACGTAATCTTGTCGTTCAACGGTAATAAGATCATCACCACGTCCGGCGGAGGCGCCTTGGCGAGCGACAATCCAACCGTTATTGATCGCGCACGTTTTCTGTCCACCCAAGCACGTGATCCGGCGGCTCATTACGAGCATACAACCTACGGTTATAATTATCGCCTGAGCAATGTCTGCGCGGCCATCGGCGTTGGCCAACTCCGCGTATTGTCGGAACGTGTTGAGCGGCGGCGGCAGATCCATAAACTCTATCGTGATCGACTGGGCCAGTTGCCTGGTTTCAAATTCAGTCCGGAAGCCCCCGGCATGCGCGCCAATCGTTGGCTGACGACAGTTCTTATCGACCCGCATGAGGCCGGAATTGATCGTGACGAAGTCCGTCTCGCATTGGAGAGTCACAATATTGAAAGCCGACCGCTGTGGAAGCCGATGCACATGCAACCGGTGTTTGCCAGTTCACGATATCTCGGTGGAGATGCAGCTGAACGTGCCTTTACCAAAGGGCTGTGTCTGCCATCGGGCTCCGCGATGAGCGATGCTGACGTCGATCGTATTTGCACGATTATCGAAGCGCTGGCGGACAAGTAATGTTGAAGCGAACGATCGATATTACAGGCGCGCTAATCGGAATCCTATGCCTTTCGCCGATCATCGCGCTGGCTGCGCTGGCGGTCCTTATCAGCATGGGTCGACCTATTTTGTTTCGTCAGTCGCGACCCGGACTGAATGAGCGACTGTTCACGATGATCAAGTTCCGCACCATGGCGAATACGCACGACGTTTCGGGTAAGCTGCTTTCCGATGCCGATCGGTTAACGCGCACCGGACGTATTTTACGCTCCACCAGTCTCGACGAACTGCCCGAGCTATGGAACGTCCTTATAGGAGACATGAGCCTGGTTGGCCCCAGGCCACTCCTTACCGCCTACCTCGGCCGCTATTCGCTCGAGCAGGCGCGCCGACATGACGTGAAACCAGGAATAACCGGCTGGGCCCAGATCAACGGACGCAATGCGATCTCCTGGGATGAAAAGTTCCTATTGGATGTGTGGTATGTCGATCATCAATCGACTTGGCTGGACATCCGCATCCTGGCCAGAACGGTACTGCAGGTCCTCCGACGTAACGGCATCAATTCAGCCGAAGCCGCGACGATGCCCGAATTCATTGGACAAAAGTCAAAAAATTAATCTCGCTGAACGGCTCGTCTGTTCTGCGGCAAGGTCACGGGATACGGTCTTTCCACAATGCCGATCATCGGTTACGGCGCCCCGCATTGAACCCCAAAACCTTCTGACACTTTAATTCAAGCCTTTGTGCGGAGACCTTAATGCAGCGGAACGTCCTTGCCTATTTTGAGGATGGCGCCGCCTGCCATTGCCCTGACAAGGTCGCGGTGGTCGACGGTGTAAGAGGCCTGACCTTTGCCGATCTCCAGTTGAGCGCCAAACGTTTTGCGACATTGCTGGTTTCGCGCGCGGACGTGATCGGGCGCCCTGTAGCGGTTTATCTGCCGAAAAGCGCAGAAGTCATAATCGCCGACCTTGCCATTCTTTACAGCGGCAACATCTACACGAACCTGGATGTGAAATCTCCGCCGCAGCGACTGGCGAACATCCTCAGTCATATCGGGCCACGTCTGGTGGTGACGTCGCGCTCAAGGTCTGGCGAGGTTCTGGCAGCAGGTATTTCCGAGGACAAAATACTCTTAATCGAGGACCTCGAAGCGCTCGACAGCGACGCCGATATAGCCGCCATCGAAGGCCGGCTCGAACGCGTCATCGATACTGACCCGGTATGTATCATCAATACCTCAGGCTCGACCGGGACACCCAAGGGTGTGGCGCTAAGTCATCGTGGCACGATCGATTTCATGGACTGGGTGTTCGATACGTTCGAGTTGAACGACAGTGTCGTCATCGGCAGCCTGTCACCACTCTACTTCGATATCTACACGCTGGAACTATTTGTATGCCTTTCGAAGGGCGCCACGATCGTTCTCATCCCGGAACAGTTAGCGAGTTTTCCAGCCAAGTTGTTGGAGTTTTTGGTCGAACACAGGATTACCTTCCTATTTTGGGTGCCGACCGTGATGGTCAACATTGCTAATCTCGGTCTCTTGGACAAGATCGCTGTTCCCGATCTGCGTACCGTGTTTTTTGCCGGCGAAGTCTTTCCGACTCGCCACCTCAACATGTGGCGCCGCGCCCTGCCGCAGGCCCAGTTCGTCAATCTATACGGGCCAATCGAAATCCATGTAGATTGCACCTATCACGTTGTAAAAGAGGAGTTGGCGGACGACGAACCGCTGTCGATCGGTCTGCCTTGCCGCAACACCGACATTCTGATCCTCAACGACGACAATCACGCGTGCGGCACCGATGAGCAAGGCGAATTGTGCGTGCGCGGCAGTTCACTGGCGCTGGGTTATTGGAACGATCCAGAAAAGACGGCCCGCGCCTTTGTTCAGAACCCGCTCAATCCGCATTATCCGGAACTTATCTATCGCACTGGCGACCTGGCGATACGTCGCGCCGACGGACGCATCTTCCTGGCGGGGCGCAAGGACTATCAGATTAAGCATATGGGCTATCGGATCGAACTGCCCGAGATTGAGCACCAGGTGTTAGGTATTCCCGGCATTGCTAACGCCTGTGTCGTGTACGACCATCCCAAGAAGGCAATTACGCTGTTCTACCAACCTGTCGCGGAAGATGTGTCCTCTGCAACCATCCGCCAGGCACTCGCAGAGATTTTCCCGAAATACATGCTACCCACCGCCTTCCATGCAATGGAACGGCTACCGATGAACCCCAACGGAAAAATCGACCGCAACGGACTCGTTCAGCGGCTATCGGGCGACGCCTGAATGGAGACTGTGCCGCATTGGCGGGCTTTGCAACAGATGGTCGGGAAGGTGCCTCGCCAAGTGCGCACTCATTCGACAACGCTGTATGCCAATCCAGCGCAGATCGAACACTGGTGCGCGAGCGGAAATGTGCGCGCGCTGGTTGCCGACAATGCTGTACTAGTGGTCCGGACCGATCAGGGATTTGACCGCATCTATCACGTCAGCAAAGATGTGTCTGCGCTTAAGAGTGCGCTGACAGAATTGCCCGCGGGTCGGTATGTTGCCGATTTGATTGGGCGCGACGGCCTCCTCGACGAACTAAGCGCCGCCTATGTAGCGTGCGGCTTTCACCCGCACGCATTTCTGCGCCGTATGACGCGGGCCAAGACGCTTGAGGCGGCATCATACGCTCAGGCAGTCTTCGCTCGTCCGGATGAGGCCGAAGAAATTGCCGCATTCCTTAAGCGCTTGCTCGATCCACTGAGCGAACAGCTGCCGACGATCGACGAACTTCGTGTCGCTGCTCAGCAAGATCGGCTACTGATCGTGCGCGGCGCCGCTGCGTTGTCTGGAATGCTGATGTACGACATTCAGGGACAGCTTGCGCATCTGCGCTTTTGGCATGTTCACCCAAATGCGCAAGGATCGGGCGTAGGGCGCTCACTCATGGGCGCATTTCTTTCCGCGGCTGCGGGAGCGCATCGGATCGTGTTGTGGGTGATCGGCGACAACGAACGGTCGATTGCTATATATCGGCACTACGGTTTCGAGGTGGATGGGTTGATTGACCGCATCATGGTTTCGAACAAGGACGGTACAAATGAGTAAGGTGCAGGCCATTCTGGCGCAAATTCGGCCCGAAGCGGATTTCTCGCAATCGACTGATTTCTTCGAGGAGGGTCTGCTCGATTCGTTCGATCTCGTGACACTGGTTGCAGAACTTGACAGCGCCTACGGCATCTCGATCGACGGTATGGACATCGTTCCGGAAAATTTCTGCAGCGTGACCGCAATCGAGAAGCTGTTGACCGGCTTTGGCGTCGAACCGTGAAACTCGCTTTCCACGATAAAGCTATCACCGGATTGTTGACTATGGTGCCAGCTCACGAACGCACGTTCGTCGAGGACATGGCGAATTTCAACTTTTCGCCGGCGCGGTCGCAGAAGTTGGCGGAAGTGATGGGGTACGACCGTCATCGTGTCGTAAAGGGCCCGGTCTGTTCGTCCGACATGGTGGTCGCGGCGGTAGAGCATCTGTTTGCGAACGGGCTGGTCGCGCGCGAGGCGGTCGGCGGCCTGATCCTTGTCACTCAATCACCAGACTATTTGATGCCTGGCACTTCGAAGGTTGTTCACGGTCGCCTGGGGCTGCATCAGGATGTTTTCTGCCTCGACGTAAATCAGGGCTGTGCCGGCTTCATTATCGGCGCGATGCTGGGCTTCATGTTTCTCGACCAACCGGCAATCGAAAAGGTCTTGTTGGTCAACGTCGACGTGCTCAGCCGCAAGGTTTCGCCACGCGATCGCAACAGTTTTCCCCTTATCGGGGATGCAGCATCCGTTGCCGTGCTCGAGCGGAAAAAGGGCGCGGGGCCTATCGACGTCCGGCTGAAGATGGACGGCGCTGGTCATAATGCGCTTATCATCCCGGCGGGCGGCATGCGCCACCCATCAAGCGCGGCAACTGCCGAACTTGCCGAGGACGCCGAAGGTAATTTTCGTGCGCTCGACAATTTGAAAATGGACGGATCTGCAGTCTTCAATTTCGTTATGACCGAAGTTCCCGCGCTGATCGCAGATTTGCTCAAGGAAACCAATGTAACCGCGCACGATCTAGATGCCTTTTTGTGCCATCAGCCAAACCGCTTCATGCTCAACAAGCTGGCGGACAAGCTTGGCGTCCCCCACGAAAAGATGCCCAGCGACATCGTAGAGAAGTTCGGAAATTCCAGCAGCGTGACGATTCCAATGGCAACGGTCTCTAATTTTGCCGACCGGCTAGTAAACGAGAAGCTACGAGTCTGCCTGTCGGGGTTTGGCGTCGGGCTAACCTGGAGCGCCATGCTCATGGAACTAGGTCCCCTGACATTTTGCGAAATGATCGAGTTTAACGAGGAAGAAGAGAATGGATGAATTTCTGAGCGAAATGGCGGAAATCCTCGAAGAGGATACGGTCGCACCCGAGGCGGAGCTGAAGAGCTTCGAAAGCTGGGATTCACTGGCAGTGTTGTCTGTGGCAGCGCTCGCGGATGCGCAATTCGGCGTCAACATCTCTGCTCAGGATATCAACGAGGCGGAAACCGTGGGACAACTTTACCAACGCATCGTCGATAAGCAGGCTGCGTGAACCAACGAGATTTCGCGTTCAACCCGCTCTCCCTCGATGGTCGCCACTTTCTGGTGACAGGAGCTAGTTCGGGTATCGGGCGTGCAACTGCGCAGATGCTGTGCCGTCTGGGCGCCACGCTGTCGCTCGTCGATCGTGACGGCGATGGCCTTTTGGCATTGCACGCAGAACTTGCGGCAGAGGGTCAAGTACACACGCAAATCGCCGACCTTTCGGATATCGAAAATATTGACGGCTTGGTGCGCGATTGTGTTGCGACAAGCGGTCAACTGCACGGCATTGTTCACTGTGCGGGAATTCAGTCGATCGCACCGGTTCGCTCGCTACGAGTTGATGGTTGGCGCCAGATTTTTGCCGTCAATACTGAAGCGGCACTCGCGCTGGGTAAAGCTATGGCCAGCAAGAAAGTCTATGCCGGCGAGCGTGGGTCTATCGTATTTCTCTCTAGTGTGATGGGGTCCGTCGGATCTGCGGGCGCAATCCCTTATTCCATGAGCAAAGCCGCACTTGACGGCATGGCTCGGTCGCTCGCGCTCGAGCTTGCGCCCCGCGGGATTCGCGTTAATTGCATCGCGCCGGGCTTCGTGCGTACGCCATTGTTCGATCGCACCGAAAAACTGTGGGACGACAGCCAACGGAAAGCCGTTGAGGAACAGCATCCGTTGGGATTTGGGCAACCCGATGACATTGCGCATGCCGTAGCGTTTCTTCTGGCGGATACGGGGCGTTGGATCACGGGTTCCGTCATGGTTGTCGACGGCGGCTATCTGGCTCGTTGAATTTGGTGCGGAAGGTATTGATGATGGAGCAACCGCGCGAGCAATATGTCCTGATCACAGGTGCATCGTCCGGCATAGGCCGTGATATGGCGATCCAGTTATCGCAGCATTACAGCCTGATACTCAACGGTCGCGATTCCGGGCGGCTTGAGGCTACGCGGTTGGCGTGTAGCGTGCCTGAGCGACATTCATCTTGGCCATGCGATCTGGCAGATGTGAACGGCCTTGCCGAGTCGTTGTCCGAATTGCTGAGCGCGAAAAATGCGACGATTTCCGGGTTTGTCCACTGCGCAGCGCTGTTGAACGTGCTGCCGTTGCGGAGCATCACGCTTGAGCATGCTCAAGCTGTCATGAACACCAACATGTTCGCCGCGATGGAAATCACACGCTTGCTGATACGCAAGAATGTTAACCACAAGGCGCTGAACAGCATCGTGTTCATCTCAAGCATAGCCAGCAAGTTCGGAGCGAAGGGGTTCACTGCGTACTGTGCCAGCAAGGCGGCCTTGGACGGACTGATGAAGGCCTTGGCAGTTGAGCTGGGGCCCGATGTCCGCGTAAATTCCGTCCTGCCGGGCGGTGTTCGAACGCCCATGACTGAGGCGATGTACGCGGATCCGGTGACATCCGAGCGTCTAACGCGTGATTACCCGCTCGGAGTGGGTCTGCCGTCCGATATCAGCAACGCGGTGCATTTCCTGCTTTCCGATCAGGCGCGCTGGATCACTGGCCATCAGCTTGTCGTGGACGGCGGTCGTTCGGCAAACATTTCCGCATGACGCAGTTCGTTATCGTGGGAACCGGCGGGATGGGTCGGGAATTGCTGGGCTGGATCGCGGGATGCAGTGCGGCCACGCGTGACCGATTTCGCACCACGGCCTTCATCTCCGAAGGAGGGGATGACGGAAGCGTGATCCATGGCGTGCCGGTCCTGCACCCCGATCAATGGATTGACTCCCCGCCCCGGTTCGTCATCGCGTTCGCCGATCCAGCGAAGAAAAAGCGGCTGGCACAGGAATTGGAAGCTCGTGGCTGGATACCCGAGATTTTCATTCACGAGAGCGCCGTTGTCGGCTTGGCCACAAGCATCGGTCGCGGCACGATCATCTGCCCATTCTGCCGCATCTCGAGCGACAGCGAAATTGGTGAACATGTGCTGGTCAACGGCGGATCGGGCATCGGTCATGATGCAACTGTGGGCAGTTATTCTTCCCTGCTGGGCTCCGTCAGCGTCAACGGGAACGCCCGTGTCGGTGAAGGCGTCCTGTTGGGCGCTGGCAGCATGATCTATCCAGGTAAACGCGTGGGTAACTGGGCCACGATTGGACTGGCTAGTGTCGTTCTTCGTAATGTCCCTGATGGTGCAACCATGTTTGGCAATCCAGCAACGCGGATAGACCGCCGCTGAAGCGCGTCCTTCAGGCGAATTACGTTGAGCGCTCCGGCGCTAGTCAGCGCGGCTCCACCCCTCTCGAAAATATCCGACGTCGCGTCTATCGAATGCGCCGAACCACCAGAGCGCGCCACCGTAAGCCAACAGTCCTGCCGGAACGACGAGGGGCGTGACAAGCAATGGCGTCCATCGCGTCATAAGCAACACGGCGCTCATCAGTCCCGTTGCCAGGACAACTCGGATCAGAAAGCTGACACGGGGCAAAGCATGCTCCGCAGCCAGGAAGCGCCAAGTCGAGAGCAATCCGCCGATCAATACGACTGCATTCGCCGCCCACAGCACCGAGGAAGGGGTGGTCGATTCAGGCAGCAGTGCTTGCAGTACCGCATTTGAGGCCACTGTCCCGATCGCCGTGATAATAAGCCAGCGCCGATGGTCAAAGATCAACAAAAGCATAGAAATGGTATATAATAAGGCAAAAGCACCTCCGAATACAGCAGCGGCAGGTGCGAATGGCGCAAGACCGACACCGACATGCCCCGGTAAAACGGCAAGGATCAATCGGTCGGCGATCAAGACACCCGCAGTCATGAACGGAACCACCAATGCCAACAGTCCGCGCGCTATAGTTTGTATCTCTATTGTCCGATCATCACGTCGATTTTTCGATGCAGACAAAACATATAGTCGGGGCATCTTGGCAAGAAACAATACATTCACGATGAGCGCCAAAGGAACAAAGAACAGGTCGCACGCCAGTGAAATTTGGCCAATTACAACCTTCCCTTGCGAGATTGCGACGATGTTTCGCATGATCGCACTAAATAAGACATACAGGCCAGAAGCAATCAAACCACCGACCCCGAAGACGATCTGTTCACGTAATTTTAGCAACGAACTCTCGCGAAGTGATGCTTGCCGCCACATTGCTCGGGAGGAGGGCAGAACAAGGCAGGGCAATAACGTGCCGGCGATCTGACCAGCGGCCGCCCCGATGACACCCCACCCGCTAAACGCCGCCAGCAGAGAAAGAATCAAAGCTAGAATGTTGCGGCTGAGTGCCACTACTGCATAATCTTTGGACGCACCGAGAGCGTTTTGCGTAGAAAGCGTTACTTCATAGACCATCAAGGCTAGCGACCAGCTGCCGACTAACGCGATATAAATCGGCGCCACGGTCGATACGGGAAACGCGATGTAGACCACGGCCGCCACCGCCTCGATCGCACTCACGAGCAGAAACCCGAGCAATACTGTCGACAATGGCGCAAAGCGATGCTCGGCGCTGGCGATAGGTATGTATTTGGACACGCTGGCGGAAGCCCAAGATCCTAATACGAGCTGCAGAAGCAACGCATTGCTAGCCAGCAAAGTATAGAGACCGAAATTTTCCTGATCGAGCAAATATGCTATCAGTAAAAGATTCAGGAAAGCGATAGCGCGATTGCCGAACACGGCGGCGGCGTACATTCGGGTCGGGTCCTCGTTAAACGCGTGGGATAGCGGTTGGACAGGTGCGGTGGCTATGTTAGCGGAGCGCAACCTCTCTAGGAACCGTCGTGACCGCCATTGCCCCGCTGCCTCGCATTTTACTGATTGGCAATGGGCTAGGCCCGATTTGTCAGTTTAGACTTCCGCTTATCAAGGCCTTGGTTGCGCAAGGCAATGACACTCACGTCCTGGTGCCGACCGAGCGCCACGGGCTATTGAGCGGTTATGATCAGCAGATTGCGACATTACGATCCTGCGGCGCAACGGTGCACGAGTACGAATTGCAGCGAACGGGAACCAGCGTTGTGCGAGATTTGCGGTCGCTGGTGGCCTTATATCAGGCGATCAGGAAGATTCGCCCAGACGTAGCGATCAGCAACATGATGAAGCCCGTTATCTACGGGACGTTAGCGGCGTGGGTCGCAGGCGTACCTCGCCGCTATGCCATGCTGGATGGCCTTGGCATCGCTTTTGCGCATGACGGGCAGCATAGTACCGTCGCGCGTATCGCTAAATTCCTGCTTGCCCGAGCGCTTGCGCGAACGCAGCACCTCATCCTACTCAATAACGATGACCCGGCTACTTTACGGCGTGAGGGCGTGATCGGGGCCGGCTATCCGATTACGATCGTAGCGGGCACGGGGATCGATCTTTCTTACTACGACACTTCGCCCATCGACTCGTCGTCCCAAAAGTTCGTGATGATAGCTCGCCTCATTCGTGAGAAGGGTGTAGGTGAATATGCAGCCGCTGCCGCCATAATTCACAAAACTTGGCCGGATGCGACGTTCCAGCTTATCGGCGAGGTGGACAGCAATCCGGGTGGAATCACGATGAACGAAATCCGGAGCTGGTCTGCGATCAAATATCTCGGTCCCCAACGCGATATTCGCCCGTTTATTCGATCGGCATTGGCGCTCGTTCTCCCCTCCTATTATGGTGAGGGGCGCCCCCGGACGGTTATGGAAGCCATGTCGATGGGACGGCCGGCGGTTGTCGCTGACAATCAAGGGTCACGCGATTGCGTGTTTGACAATGTCAACGGTCGGGTCGTACCCCCCCGAGACGCTGCCGCCCTCGCTGAAGCGTTGATGGAGTATCTGCGTGAACCTGATCTTGCCGCCATTCACGGTGCGGCCGGACGTAAACTCGCCGAAAGCGATTATGAGGAAAGCGCGGTGACGCGTCGCATCCTGGCTTCGCTCGGCCTGGACGTCTGAGGCCAGCATGGGCTTGATCGGTTATGCTGCGATCATCGCATCATTTTTGATGATCGCGTTAGGTTACGATCCGCGAGCGCGAGTGCCGTTCACTGTTCTTCTTGCGGTACCCGTTTTTCAATTGATCGGCCTTTACACATCACTCGCGTTCATAACCGCGCGACCGGCCGATACAGATACGATCACCTATTTCTACGATCTGTTCGGTGCTCTCGGCGATTCATTGAAGCCAGGAACCTCATTCATTGTCTATCTCACGACTTTCATGACATCGTTGCTCGACGCGTCGTTCGAAGACATGATGGCGATCTATTCGCTGAGCGGAGCGGCGGCATCATTCCTGCTACTACGCTATCCAGCATTGGCGGGATATGAAGGTCGATATCCAATATTGCCGGCGATTGCTGTCCTGCTGCCAACTTTTCATTTTTATACGACTGCAATTGGAAAGGATGGACTATCGGCGCTCGCCATTGTCCTTATCATGATCGGCAGTAGCAACTTGTCCGTGCGCTGGCGATCATTCTGTGGCGGCTTCCTGCTTTTGGTTCTGGTACGCCCGCACATCGCCGCGGCGAGCGCTTTGGCCTTTTTGATCTCGCAGATGATCGGCTCGGGCAGTCGATGGGCCCGTATCGCAGTCGTTCCCGCATTGATCGTAGGCTCGGTTGTTGCTTACTATGTGTTCCAGTCGTTCCTTGGCATCAACATCTTCAATTTAAATGACGTCTCGGCGTTTCTGGGCGAACGTAGTGATGCATTGGCCACGTCCAATTACACGATCAGTGCAAGCGATAACATTGTGTTACGCCTTGTTGGATTCATGTATTTTCCGCTTTTTTTCAATGCCGAAAGCACGTTAGCGCTTGCCGCCTCCATGGAAAATCTCATCTTGATCGCTATTACCGTTCGTATCGTCACCACAATGTCGGGCCGCGATATCCGAAGCGATGCAAACGTGAGATTTCTGCTGATCCTGATCGTAGCATTGTGGGTATTTATGGGGGCAACCACCTACAACATTGGTCTCGGTTTGCGGACAAAGACATCCATGGTCACGCCGGTGTTTCTGGCATTGTTCGCGCTTACTGAGACCCTTCGCCGTATGCGAAAAGCTCAGGGTAAGCAGCCATCCGCCTCACCCGATCGGTCTACAGCCTCCGTGTTGCCCCAGTTTCATTGAGATGCTCGCGCCACTGAGATTGATGCGACGGACGCCCTCAAGGCGAGCCGGCGACCTCATCGGCTACCGGAAAGTCGAGTGGTCGATCGAGCAAACTTGCGCTCATGGAGACGTGATTAAACCAAAAGCCAAGATGCTGCGGCAAAGAGGCGTTTTTTCGTGATTTAGATTCGAGCGCTGGTTTGGCCATTACACGGTTGTCGGGCATTGATATCGCCATGGACCACCCCCGTCTTACCACGCGCCGTTCTGCTTTCGCTGCAGCCGCCCATATCGCAGCGCTCGGAATTGCTTCCCGAGCCTTGGCTGAGCCAACGCCGGACGAGGAGCCCAGCAGCAACGGGCGAGCGGAGCCCCCTGGCTTTGCGGACCTCATTGACTTCATTCCTCACGACTTGCGGAGTCATATTGCGAATGAATGGGCGCAGGTAGACTACTCGCCGTTCTTGAAGGCGGCACTTGCTTCGCTGGGAACGTTGGGGGGAGTTTTGCGAGTGCCGGGCGGCACCTTCAACTTGGCCCAGACTATTGTTGTCCCTCCACGAGTACGCATTATCGGAGCAGGGCGCGCGACAAGCGTTTTCAAAATCGCCCACGATGGCGATGGCTTCCGTTCTGAAGCGTCCGCAAACGCCTTCACGCCGGTGAATATTGGCCTCGCCCATCTCGGTCTTGTTTGCAAGGATAACCGCGCGTCTGGCGGCGCAGGTTTTCGCGACCGAGGGGGCACCTACGTCGATTTGCACGACATCCTTGTTTCCGGATTCAGGTACGGCTGTGTGCTCGATCAAAGCGAAATCGTCAGCGTTGATCTTTGCCAATTTGAATATTCGCGCGACACTGCGATATGGTTGGTTAACGGACCAGACCAAACTCCGGGAGCCCAAACGACGTTCACAAACAGAATTTCAGTCAGCCGTTGCCAAATCAATCAGGCCGACGGTTTCGGCATAATCGACGATGGCGGCCGGGCCCATTCATTTCGTGATAACAACTTCAACGGTTGCCGGCTGGGACACCTCCGCTTAGCCGGCTATGGCGAATATGTCGTCGACGGTAATTACTTCGAGGAGTCAGCCGGGCCGCCGATCACCGTGTCGAACCGGACCGTCCGGGGGCGCAACGTGCAGCGGCCCAACTCAGTTGTAATTATCGGAAATCTAATCATTGCTCAGGCCGGGCGGCCATCGATTGTTTTTGAAGGAGCGACGGCCGTCGCGATCATGGGCAACACGTTCGTGGGTAAGCAGGCACCCAGTATTAATGGCATGAATACTGTTGAATCGCTCGCAAGCGACGGCAACGCGGTTCAGAATGACGCCGGCTTGTTTGAAGGCACGCGCGCAATACGCCACCAACGCTCCGGCGAATTGGCCATAGATCGATTTGAGCGATTACGCTTAGCAACATTTCCTTCAGGAGCGCGACGCACCTTACGCATCGCCATGCCGGACGCACGACCTGGCGATATGTCGCTCATCAGCTTCGAGCCAGTACTTCCTTTGCGAATTTTTATGCCCGTTGCAGAGATGGGCAATGTTGCGATTGAACTGGAGAACACTGGCTCCACATCGGTAATGGCGTTGGATGTGTTGGTTCGTGTCAAACTGATGAAGGTATAGTTCCCAGCGACAATGAAACTAAATTTTCTTACGTGATAGCGACTGTGAGCCGGAGTAGATCAATGCGTATAATTGCCGATCCTTTGTTGGCACTGCCACGAGTACTGAAGCGACTATTGGTCGTAACGATCGACGCCGCATTGTGCGCGCTGACGGTTTGGATCGCCTATTATCTGCGGCTAGGCTACTTCGTCTCCTTAGCCGGGAGGCCGAGTCTCGCTGTCGCGCTTTCGATCGCTCTAGCATTACCGGCGTTCTATACCGCAGGTCTGTACCACATGGCGTTCCGTCGCGCGGGAGCCCAGATGATCCCGTCCGCGGCGCTCGCCTGCGCGGGTTATGGCCTTTGTTATGCCACCATTATCGCCGCTTATGCCTTTAATAATATCCCGCGAACGATCGGTATCGTGCAGCCGATTCTGCTGTTCTTGGCGGTTTGCGGGGTTCGCTTTGCCGTCAGCTATATACTGGGCGGGCGGTTGCAAAGGCGCTTGGACACCAAGCCGCGGCGGCGTGTGTTGGTCTATGGCGCTGGCTCGTCCGGGCGACAGCTGGCCGCAGCGATAGACGATGGTCGAGAATCGAATGTTGTCGGATTTATCGATGATGATCCGTCGATTTCTGGCACACGCATAAATCGCCTCCCCGTCTTTCCGTCGAATGATCTAGCAACGCTGGTGGAAGCGCGACAGGTTGATGACATTCTGCTCGCCTTGCCATCCGCATCGCGACAGCGACGCAACGCAATCATCCGCAGCTTGCGCGGCCTTCCCGTAAGCGTTCGCACGCTTCCCGGCCTGATGGATTTGGCACATGGCCGCGTGAAAGCCGCGGACCTCGGCGAGCTAACCATTGAGGATTTGCTTAGTCGCGAACCGGTTGAACCAGAAACCGACGCGGTAGTCAGGAAAGTTCAAGGAAAGACCGTATTGGTGACAGGTGCAGGCGGATCGATCGGCAGCGAACTATGTCGACAGGTTCTGGCAGCCATGCCGGCACGCATCCTTCTCCTCGATCAAGGTGAATATGCGCTCTACGGCATTCACCGCAACTTGACCGAGGTCTCGGAGGTGGAGATCATCCCCCTCTTGGGTTCAATAACCGATTCATTCCGCGTGACCCAAATCATGCAGGTTTGGAAGCCGGATATTGTATTCCACGCGGCCGCCTACAAACATGTGCCCCTGGTTGAGCACAATCCGATTGACGGACTGCGCAACAACGTAGTCGGCACCCGCCGCGTCGCCGAACTGGCGGTAAAGTTCGGCGTGAGCGATTTCGTTCTGGTCAGCACGGACAAGGCGGTGCGCCCTACCAATATCATGGGCGCCTCCAAGCGGCTCGCCGAACTGATCTTGCAGGGGCTTGCCGGAGAAAACACGGGCACGCGCTTTTCTATGGTCCGGTTCGGTAACGTGCTCGGATCAAGTGGGTCGGTTGTCCCCCTGTTCCGTGAGCAGATCCGGCGTGGCGGACCGATCACGATCACGCATCGCGAGATTACGCGCTATTTCATGACCATTCCAGAAGCAGCGCAGCTTGTTGTGCAGGCATGCGCCATGGCCTCGGGCGGTGAGGTGTTCGTGCTTGATATGGGTGAGCCGGTACGGATCATCGATCTGGCTCATAACATGATCGAACTGAGTGGTCTGACCGTCAAATCGCCGACCAATCCCGATGGAGACATCGAGATCGTAACTGTCGGAATGCGACCTGGCGAGAAGCTCTACGAGGAATTGCTCATCGGCAATAATCCTCAGGCGACTACACATCTTCGGATCATGAAAGCTTCCGAGCATCATATCCCCTGGGCTCATCTACAAACCGAACTAGATCGCCTGGAACGCGTCATCGACCGTGGCGAAGTGGAAGCGGCTCGCGCCATATTGTGCGAACTGGTTCGTGAGTTTGAGCCGGCGAGCGGAATAGTCGATTGGGCTACGATCAATTCGACCCTCAGCGAGTCGACGGATGCGTGGCCATCAGCGACTTCTTCTAGGCGGCACTGATACTAGCGGCAGCTGACTCAAAGTACGTACTTCGACAGGTCGGTGTTGC
>DDFE01000173.1:1103-6044 GCA_002336985.1 Sphingomonadales bacterium UBA1936 | reverse complement strand
GCGTCGACATCGATCGCCGGATTCGTCGCCCACCATTTCCACAGCGATTCGGCGGCCGACTTCGGCACGACGCCCAGATCGGCCAGCGCTTCGGTCGCGTGCGCCTCGATTTCGAACCAGATACGAAACCGGGCTTCGGGCGTCCAAAGCGCAGTCATTGCGGGGCGGGAGTAGCGGGGAACCATGGGCGCGCCCATAGTGCTCAAAGATCATAAGGCCAATGCCTGTGTCAGGGACGAAGCGAGTTCATCGTGCGTTCGGCTGTGAAACCCTATGGTTTCCCGATCATTGACTGTGTGGAACGGTATTCACCGTGCCTGCGAATTTCAGAGTGGAGAATGTCATGAAAACCCTTTTGATCGCCGCAAGCGCCATTGCGCTTTCGACTCCGGCCCTGGCCCAGATGGAACCGGCTGCACCCGCGACGACGCCGCCTGCCACCACGATGCCAGCACCCGCTCCGCAGACGGCACCTGCGCCTGCGCCCGCCGCACCGGCTGCGGCAGCGCCAGCTGCGCCGTCGGATCCCAAGGCGCTGATCGCGTCGGAATTCCCGACCTATGACAAGGACGGCAATGGCACGCTCGACAAGACCGAGTTCGCTGCATGGATGACGGCGCTGAAGGCCAAGACCGATGCGAAGCCGACGCCTGCTGCCGAAATGGCGAAGTGGACGGACGGCGCCTTTGCGACAGCCGACAAGGACAAGAGCAAGTCGCTCACCCTTGCCGAACTCCAGACTTACCTGACCGCGGGCGCATAATCGCCCTGTCGGGTCGCAGGGCGGGCCGCACTCCCCGGGAGTGCGGCCCGCTTTTCATTCCGGCTAGATCAGACCTTGCTCGCGCAGCGATGCATGGCCGCTCGCGCCGATGATGACGTGATCGTGGACCGCGATGTTCAACCGCTTTCCCGCTTCGATGATGTCGCGGGTGAGCTGGATGTCTGCGCGACTCGGTTTCGGGTCGCCGCTCGGGTGGTTGTGGACGATGACGAGCGCGGAAGATCCGATTTCGAGTGCGCGCTTCACGACTTCACGGACATGCACCGCCGCCTGGTCGAGCGTCCCTTCACTGATAATCTCGTCGCGGATCAGCATGTTCTTGCTGTTCAGGTGCAGCACGCGCACCCGTTCGATCGACAGCCACGCCATGTCTGCGCGCAGATAATCGAGCAGGGCCTGCCAGCTCGCGAGAATCGGCTGCTCCCTTACCGGCTCGGCGAGCAGGGCGAGTGCGGTCGCCTGCGCGATCTTCAGGGCAGCCGCCCCCGAACGGCCCAACCCCTTGACGCGCGTCAACTCGTCGGGTGCTGCGCTGAGCACGCGGCCGATCGATCCGAATTCGCGCAGCAGCTCCTTTGCCAGGGGCTTGGTGTCGATGCGCGGCAGGCCCAGCATCAGCAAATGTTCGATCAGGTCATAGTCCGCGAGGGCCTCGCGCCCGCTTTCCAGCAGGCGCGTGCGAAGGCGTTCGCGGTGTCCGGCAGTATCGTCGGTCGTCATACCTTTGCCTAACGCGACGTCCGATACCGTCAATCGCATGGTGCACGTGTGTTGACTTCAAAAGGTCACTTTCCTAAACGCGCGCCAAGCCGCCGCCGCTCTTAAGTGGTGCGCGGCGTTTTCGCATTTTCTGGGGCGATTTTTGGCTGACGACCGCACACCTGATGAAGACGCGCTCGACGCCCGCATTGCGGCGGCGAAGTCCGCGTCGGCGCGCGCGTCTGCAGCGGACGGCCGGGCGGAAGGGCGTGGCTGGGCGGTCGGTATCGAATTCGTCGGGACCGTGCTGGTCTCCGCGCTTATCGGTTGGCTGATCGACCGCTACGCCGGACTCGGCACCGCGCCTTGGGCAATGATCGTCATGCTGCTGCTCGGCTTCGCTGCCGGAACGCGTCGCGCCTTGCAAACGTCGAAGCAGTTCGACGCTGATCCGAACAGTTAGAGAGACCCGATGGCCAACCCGATGGAACAGTTCGAGATCGTAAAGCTCAAAGAGCTTTCGATTCCGCTGCAAAGCGGCCCGCTCGACGTGTCCTTCACCAACTCGTCATTGTGGATGCTGATCGCACTGATCGGCGTCGCTGCATTCCTGTTCATCGGGACTGCGCGTCCGCAGCTGGTGCCGGGCCGCGCGCAGGCGGCGGTCGAGTATCTTTACGACTTCGTCCGAAAAATGCTGGACGAGAACGTCGGTCCGGAAGGGCGGCGGTTCGTGCCGCTGATCTTCAGTGTTTTCGTCTTCGTGCTTGCCTGCAATCTGCTCGGCCTCATTCCCTGGGTGGGAGCGTTCACTCCGACCAGCCACATCGCGGTGACGCTTGGTTTGGCGGTACTTGTGTTCGCGCTCGTCTGCGTTGTTGGTTTCGCCAAGCATGGCCTGCATTTTTTCAGTTTGTTCTGGCCGAAGAACACGTTCTTTCCGCTCGCCGTGTTCGTTGCCGCGATCGAGTTCCTGAGCTTCCTCAGCCGTCCGTTCACCCTTGCTATCCGGTTGTTCGCCAACATGACGGCGGGGCACGTGCTGTTGAAGGTATTCGGTACCTTCGTCGTCGCGCTCGGTTCGTTTGGGGCGCTGCCGTATGTGTTCGGCATTCTGCCGCTCGCGGTGAACGTGGCGCTGTCGGCACTCGAAGTGCTGATCGCGGTGGTACAGGCTTATGTGTTCGCTCTTCTGGCGTCGATATACCTCAACGACGCCGTCAACCTTCATTAATATCTCGTTTTAAACAAAGGAAAATATCATGGATCTCGGTTCGGCAAAGGTTATCGGTGCAGGTCTCGCTGCAATTGGTGCGGGCCTCGCGGCCATCGGCGTGGGCTCGATCTTCGGCCAGTATCTCAATGGCGCGCTGCGCAATCCCGAAGCCGACGCCAAGATGGGCGGTCGCCTGATCTTCGGTTTCGCCGTGACGGAAGCACTCGGCCTGATCGCGGCAGTCGTCGCGCTGGCGCTGGCATTCAGCAGCTAATCATCCGATGCCCCAGTTTCACCTCGGCAACTTCATTCCCCAGCTCGTCTGGCTGGCGGTCTTTTTTGCGGTCCTGTATTTCGGGATCGTGCAAATGACCTTGCCGAAACTCGCGCGCACCGTGACCGCGCGCGAGGACCAGGTGACCGGGGACATCGCCACAGCTGAAAGCGCAAAGGCAGAGGCTGATTCGATGGCCGCTGCCCATGCGGTGGAAATCGAACAGGCCCAGCAGGCGGCGCGCGCCCAGGTGGACGCCGCCAAAGCCAAAGCTGCCGCAAGTGTCGAAGCCGCGGTGAAGGCAGGCAATGTCGCTATCGCGGAAAAAGCGGCGGCAGCTGAGGCTACGCTGACCGTGGCACGCGGAAAAGCGCTGGGTGAAATCGAAACGGCGGCCGCCGACGCGGTCGCCGATATTGTTGAGCGGCTGACGGGCAAGCGCCCCGATGCAAAGCTCGCTTCAGAAGCGGCGAAAGCCGCATTGGCGGCATAGGTCATGGCTGAACATACCGTAGCAACGACCGAAGCCCATGGTGGGGCGGAGCACGTAGAGCCGGTACTTCTGGGCCTCGGGGCCGAGGGTTGGGTCTATGTCGGCCTGACGATTTTCTTCCTGATCGCTATCTTTGTCGCAAAAGCACCGAAGAAAATCGCCGAAGCGCTGGATGCGCGGATTGCTGAAACGCGTCGCACGCTGGACGAGGCTCGAGCGCTGCGATCCGAGGCAGAAGCCCTGCTGGCGAAAGCGAAAGCCCGGAACGAGGCGAGCGCGGGTGATGCCGCCGCAATCGTGGCTCATGCGGAAGCCGAAGCGAAGGCGCTGATTGCCAAAGCGAAGGACGACGCGAAAACCTTGGTTGGACGCCGCCAGTCGATGGCTGAAGACAAGATCGCGGCCGCGGAACGCGCCGCTGTGGCAGAAGTTCGTGCCAAGGCTGCGTCGGCTGCCGCATCGGCTGCTGCATCGCTGATTGCGTCCAACCATAATGCCGCGACCGACAAGGCGCTGGTTGACACCGCCATCGCGCGCATGAACTAAGCCGTTCGGTTTCCCGAAAGGCTTTTCATGCGCGACCTCCTCATTGCTGCTGCCGTCCTGACCTTTTCAGGATGGGTGCCCGCGCAGACGGCGACGGCGCAAACGCCGGCCACTGCACCGGCCACAGCTGCCAAGTTTACTATCGACACCCCGATCGAGACGATCGTTGCCGATCCCGCTGGCAAGGCCGTGCTCGACGCCAACATGCCCGGCCTGACCACGCACCAGATGTACGATGCGTTCAAGGGCATGTCGCTGAAGCAGCTTCAGCCGATGTCGAACGGCAAGATCACCGACGGGGGGCTGGTGAAACTCGGAGCCGCACTCGCCACCGTAAAGTAACGCGCCGTCACGCTGGCGCGCGGACGTAACCGACCCTAAATCCCCTCCATGTCGCGCCCGCAATCCCCAGACCGGTTCA
The DNA here is from genome assembly GCA_002336985.1 of Sphingomonadales bacterium UBA1936. GTDB lineage: Bacteria > Pseudomonadota > Alphaproteobacteria > Sphingomonadales > Sphingomonadaceae > Sphingomonas_O. Next base: position 1,611 of record DDFE01000173.1, on the reverse strand, counting down.
ACGAGGACGCGGCGACCTATACCGTCAAGGGCAGCGATACGCCCGACCTGGAGGCGGGCGTTGCGGCGATCCGCAATGTGTTGAAGACGCTGCCGTCGAAACCGGGCGTCTATCGCATGACCGACACGCGCGGCGACGTGCTCTACGTCGGCAAGGCGCGCACGCTGAAGAACCGCGTCGCCAACTACACCCAGGTCGCGCGTCTCCCGAAGCGTCTCCAGCGAATGGTGGCGCAGACGCGCGGCATGACCATCGTTACCACCAACAACGAGGCGGAGGCGCTGCTGCTCGAGGGGCAGCTGATCAAGCGTTATCGCCCGGCGTACAACGTGCTGCTGCGCGACGACAAAAGCTTCCCGTTCATCCTGCTCCGCTCCGACCACGACTTCCCCCGCATTTCGAAGCATCGCGGAGCGCGACGGGCGAAGGGCAATTACTACGGACCGTTCGCCAGCGCAGGGTCGGTCAACACCACGCTCAACGCGCTGCAGAAGCTGTTCCTGCTCCG
>DDFE01000173.1:281-1002 GCA_002336985.1 Sphingomonadales bacterium UBA1936 | reverse complement strand
CTGGCGTGCAAGCGCGGTGTCACCTGTGTGCAGGCGTTCTTCATCCGCGGCGGGCAGAACTGGGGTCATCGCGCCTTCTTCCCGCAGCATACCGCCGACGTGCCGGAGGACGAGGCGCTGGCGAGCGTCATGCTGCAATTCTACGACGAAGTGCCGCCGCCGCGCACCATCCTGACCGACCGCACGGTGTCCGAATCCGATTTGCTCGCCGAGGCTTTGTGCGAGCGCGCGGGCGGCAAGGTGACCATTACCCAGCCGCAGCGTGGAGACCGCGTCCGCCTGGTCGCGCAGGCCAAGCGCAATGCCGAGGAAGCGCTCGACCGCCGCGCCGCCGAATCGACGACGCAGGCGAAGCTGCTGGCTGAGATCGCCGAACTGTTCGACCTAGAAGGACCGCCCGCGCGGATCGAGGTGTACGACAACAGCCACATCATGGGCACCAATTCGGTCGGCGCGATGATCGTGTCGGGGCCGGAGGGGTTCCAGAAGGGCCAGTACCGCAAGTTCAACATCAAGCGGCCGGAGACGATCGCGGGCGATGATTTCGGCATGATGCGCGAAGTGCTCGAGCGGCGTTTTGCCCGCGCGATGGAAGAAGACCCTGATCGCGAATCGGGGACATGGCCCGACCTGCTGCTGATCGACGGCGGCAAGGGACAGGTCTCGGCGGTGAAGGGCGTGCTCGACGCGATGGGTGTGGAGGACGTGCCGATCGTCGGCG
>DDFE01000173.1:0-129 GCA_002336985.1 Sphingomonadales bacterium UBA1936 | reverse complement strand
CGGGCGGGGCGGGGCTGATGTGCGCCGCGACCGCAGGGCAGCGCGGGCGGCGGGTGCTGGTCGTCGATCACAACCAGACGCCGGGGCAGAAGATTCTGATTTCAGGCGGCGGGCGGTGCAATTTCACCA
>DDFE01000261.1:6771-8444 GCA_002336985.1 Sphingomonadales bacterium UBA1936 | reverse complement strand
TGGCGACGGGCACGACATCGTCGTCCTCCGCATGCACGATGAAGCACGGCGGGCTGTCGGCGGCGATATTGCGGTGGGGCGAATGCGCCGCCTCCAGCCGGGCGTCGTCCCCGATCAGCAATTTGCGCGACCCGGCATGCGCGTCGGGCGGCGACATGGACGCCACGGGATAGATCGGCGCCGCGCAGAACGGCCGGGGCGACAATGCGTCGGCCGCATCGACGCCGGTGTAGGTCGAATGGGCGAAGCGGGCGACCAGGTCCGCGCACACATGCCCGCCCGCGGAAAACCCCATCGCCGCGACGCGCAGCGGATCGACGCCGTAGCGGCGGGCATTGTGGCGGATCAGGCGCATCGCACGCTGGGCATCGGACAGCGCGACATCGGGTCCGGCTGCCCAGCCTTCCCCCGGCAGGCGATAGAACAGCACGAAAACGGTGAACCCGCGCGCCGATAGCCACCGGCCCAGCTCATACCCCTCCTTGTCGACGACCACCCATTTGTAACCGCCGCCGGGCGTGATCAGGATCGCCGCGCCGTTGGGGACATCGGGCCGGAACACCGCCATGCGCGGGCGGGTGATGCCATAGACCGCACGGTCGTTCAGCTGCGGATCGGTGCTGCGCTCGTCGACCGTTTCGACGAGCTGGCTTTTCGGCATGCCCGGCGCACCCTTCGGCCACAGGTCGATCGTCTCCGTCGGTTGCGGCAACCCGGGGGGCAGGGCACCGTCCTTTGCCGGCGGCGCGGTCTGTGCCGCCGCATGCGTCGACAGGCCCGCGGCCAGTGCGGCCGATATCAGCGTGCGGCGGTCGATCGTCATGGCAGTGCTTTATAGGTGAAATCGGAAAAGCGGACATTGCCCGCGCCGGCCGCGTAAAGCGCGGGGCGCAGGCTCAGGAAATCGCCCGCGACATTATGGTGGTACCCGGACACTTCCATCTGGACGTCGAACTTCGTCCAGCTGCGGCTGCCATCCTGGCTGGTGTGCATCGTCACGATGTTGCGCTCGTTGGCCAAGCGAATGCGCAACTTGCGGACGGGTTCGGCGACGGGCCGCTGGCGCTGGAGCCCATAGCGATTGAGGACCAGCCCCTTCGCATTGGCGCCCAGCCCCGCGAACAGGCGGCGGTTGTAAAACAGGATCAGCCCGCCCTCGGCACCGGGATCGATGTCGACATCGACCTCCATCACATAGGACTGGTCGCCCGATATCAGGGTGAGCGGCGAACAATCGGCGGGGGACGTGCCCTTTCCCGCCAGCGTCAGGACACCATCCGCGCGCCGCATGCGGTCGCTCTCCCGCGGACCGGGATCGTAGAACGACCACAGCACGCCCATCCGGTCGGTGCGGAAATCGTCGCTCAGCGGCTGGCCGTGGCGCTGGCCGGGCAATCGCGCGGGCATGGGCAGCGGGTGCGACAGGTCGCCGCCGGCCGCTTCCGGCCAACCGTCGCTGCGCCAGCGGACGGGCTCGAGCAGCGTCTGTCGGCCGAGCGTCCAATAGCCGTTCTCATAACCGTGGTAGATCATCCACCACTGCCCGCCGGGTCCTTCGAACAGGGTCGCATGGCCGCGCGACCACCATTTCTCCGCTGCGGATTTCGTGTGGATCAGCGGATTGCCGGGATGGTTTTCCCACGGGCCGTCGATCGACCTGCTGCGCGCCATGA
>DDFE01000261.1:0-6640 GCA_002336985.1 Sphingomonadales bacterium UBA1936 | reverse complement strand
GGGGCGTCCGGGCCGGGATGTAACAGAAATAGCGGCCGCCATGCTTGACCAGGTCGAGCGCCCATACCGACCCGACGGACTGGCGCAGGGCGGCGGTGACCGGTTGCCAGTTCACCAGGTCGCGGCTGTGCCAGATGACCACGCCGGGATAGGAATCGAAACTGGAAAAGCTCAGGTAATAATCATCGCCATCCCGCAGGATCGTCGGGTCGGGGCGGTCGCCCGAGAAGACGGGGTTCAGGAATTGCCCGTTGCCGAGATCGGCCTTGCGCTGGCCCTCGAACCCCTTGCCCCAATGCATGGCGCCCCAGGGATCGAGCGAAGCGGTCGCGGCAGAGCCCTGCGCCAGCACAGGGCCCGCCATCGTCGCCAGCGCCGTCTGTGCCGACGCCCATTTCATCGTCTCGCGACGGGTGAACATTACGTGCCCTGCCGCAAGACGGGGTTACATCCTGAACCGGGCGCCGAACATGATCGTGCGGCCGAAGTGGTTGTTCTCGTAATTCCGGTCGGCATCGAAATCGGTGTAGCGATAGCGATAGGTATCGAGCAGGTTGTTGCCCTCGACCGACAGTTCCACCCAGTCCGTCACCTTATACCGCATCGAGGCGTCGACGTTCCAGGTCGCGCCATAGCCCTCGAAGACGTTCCCGGTGCCGCTGTTCTGGTCGATGTAGCGGCTGCGGTAGCTCGCCGACGCGCGGGTCGAGAACTTGCCATCGTCATAATAGAGCGTGCCGTTATACGCCTCCTTCGACACGCCGAACAGCGTTGCGGTCCGCGTCGCATTGACGAACGGTCCGAGCGCCCCGGTCGTTGCTACGAACGCGGATGTGATCGGCCCCTGCACGTTGTAGGTCGCATCGGAGTCGATGAACGTGGCGTTGGCAAGGATGCCGAAGTTGCCGAAGAACCCGTCGGTGAACGTCTTGAACGGCAGCTGTAGTGCGATTTCCACACCTTTCAGCGTCGCGCCCGATCCGTTCACGTTCGCGGTGATCGTGTACAGCTGTTGGGGATCGAAGTTGATGAACGCAGGCGACGACGGCGGCAGTGCCGATTTGGGCAAGCCGGTCGATGCGAAGGTATCCGTGAACGCCTGGCTGACCGGGAAGCTCTCGACGCTCTTGATGAAGCCCGCGACCGAGAAGATGGCCTGCGGCGCGAAATACCATTCGACGCTCAGGTCGTAGTTCGTCGCGCGGAACGGCAGGAGCTGCGGGTTGCCATAGGTGATGCGGTAGTTGAATCCGTCGATGGTCCCACCCGGCGTCAGGTTGCCCAGCGTCGGGCGCGTGATCACCCGTGCCATGGCGCCACGAATGATGACCTGCCGCGAGGGATAGAGCGCGATGTTCATCGACGGCAACCAGTCGTTGTACGCCCGATCCACGGTTACGGTGGTACCGCTCAGGATGCCGGTCGAGCTCTGTTCGGTACGTACGAACCGCACGCCCGAGTTGATCGCGAACTCAAGGCCGCCGATCTCGCCCTTGCCGTCGATCTGGAGGTAGGCCCCTTTGGTCGTTTCCTGTACCGAACGGATATTGCCCGTGTCGGGTGTCGCCGTACGGCCGTAGAGTTGCGTGAACGCAGCCGCTGCTGGCAAATTGGCAATTGCGAACGAGGTCGTCGTTCCAGCCGGTTGCCCCGCATTGGCGATGGTGAAAGTTTCCGACAGGGCCGAGGTGACCGGGAAACCATAGATGGCGGTCGGTCCGAACACGCTCGTGAGCGAGCAGGTGATCGTGCCCGAGGTACTGGTGACAAGGCTGGTTCCGCCATTGCCGCAGACCGCACTGTCGCGAAGATAGGCTACCGACGAGAAATCGAACTGCCGCCAGACTGCACCCGCCTTGATCGTCAGTTCGTCCGAAGCCTCCCACTCGCCGCGCAGCTGCGCGGTCTTGAAATCGTTGGTGACGTTCGAGGGCCGGTCGCGGATTTCGGCGAGCTGAAAGACCGTCGGGTCGGAGACGCTCGGCGTGCCGAACGTCAGCACCGGCGCCTTCATGTCGGTATAGTCGTACTTGTAGCCCTGCGCGTCGCGGTCGTCGAACACGATGGTCGTTTCGACCGGGATGTCCGCATCGGACTTCGAGATGCCGCCCGACAGGGTGAAACGCAGCTTGTCCGTGATCGACTGATCCCAGGTGCCACCGACCTGATAGAACTCGGTCTTGCTCTGACGCAGGTAATGTTCGGTGCGGACATAGACGTCGTTCAGCGTCGCCGAGATCATGTTCTTGTTGGCGTCATAGACGGGGTTCAGGACGTCGATGGCGCGCTCGTTCGAACGAAGAAGTACCTCGCCCCATTTCTCTTCACGATCCTCCTTGAACCGCGAATAAAGTGCGTCGATCGCGATCTTCGTGCCATCCGAAGGCGCGAATTGCAGCGCCCCGGTCAGGCCGAGCCGCTCGCGCCTGTGCGCGATTTCGCCGTAACGCGGGATGCGCGGATGGAAGGATAGCGTTGCCGCGTCGCACGCTGCGCTGGGGCGATAGGTTCCACCGCTGTTCGCGGCAGGCGTGGTGTAGACGAGCGTGCCGGCCGCGATGCTGCCGGTCGTGTTGTAGAAGCACGGGGTACCGCCGACGGAATCGAAGCGGGACTGTGCCCAACGGACGCTGTTGTTGCCCATCTCCAGGGTGTCGATCTTCGAATAGGCGGCCGAAACCGAAGCACCGAACACGCCATCCTCGCTCTTGTAGCTGAGCAGCCCGGCGACGCGCGGTCCAAGCTTTTGCGAGAGATCGTTGTAGGACCCGACCACAGACAACGCGCCATGGAAGCCGCTTTTACCGGCAAGGGGATTACCAGTGTTGAGGTCGACGACAGCACCAAGCGATCCTTCGTCGAGCGAAGCTTCCGCGGTCTTGTGAACGACCAGGCTGCTGAACAGTTCGGATGCGAATACGTTGAAATCGAACGCGCGATCGCGATTGGCGCTGGCGCCATCGGTCGATGTGGCGACGGTTTCCATGCCATCGACGCGAACGCGTGTGAACTGGGCGCCCAGGCCGCGTACCGTGATGGCGCGCCCCTCACCTGCGTCGCGCTGGATAGAGATGCCGGGGATGCGCTGCAGCGATTCTGCAAGGTTCTGGTCGGGGAATTTGGCGATGTCCTCCGCCACGACCGCATCGACAGCCGAAACGGCCGTGCGCTTAACATTCAGCGCGGCTTCGAGCGACTGGCGAAAGCCCGTCACGACGATTTCAGCTTCTTCCGGCTGGGAGGGTGGCGTGCTCGTCTGGGCGTACGCTGCGCTGGCGCAAAGCGCGCCGAACGAGGTTGCACCCAACAACCAGATGGTGGTTTTTACATTCAAACGCTTCGCCATTTTATCCTACCCCTTCGGTTATGACACCGGTATCATTCGGAGAGAAAGCGGGAAGGAATTGTTCTATTTTGCAACGTGCGATGAAAGCGCCGCTGCATCCTCCCTGTTTCGGCCATCTTGGCGATGGTCTCCTAACCGGTTAAGTAACCGGTGTCATAAAAAATGCAGCGTGCTCGGCACGCTGTCAAGTCGGGATTGGAAACGCACTATGAAACCGCAGTTTTCTCACGTTTTTGCCGCCGCACTGCTGACGATTCCCTCGGTTTCGATGGCCGCTCCAGCATTTCCGGGCGCAGTCGGCTGGGCGGCGGAAACGCCGGGCGGACGGGGCGGTCGAATCATCCGGGTGACGACACTTGCGCCCGATGGCCCCGGCTCCCTTCGCGCCGCAATCGCCGAAAAAGGGCCGCGTATTATCGTGTTCGAAGTCGGCGGCGTCATCGACCTCCACCGGTCGGTTCTTGAGATCAAGGAGCCTTTCCTGACGATCGCGGGTCAGACCGCGCCGTCACCCGGCATCACCATCATCAAGGGCGGCATCGACGTCCACGGACACGACGTCATCATCCGGCACATCCGTGTCCGCACGGGCGCCGACAACCAGCCCAAGCGAAGCGGATGGGAAGCGGACGCGTTCTCGACCGTTGGCGCTTACAACGTGCTGATCGACCACAACACGTTCAGCTGGGCGATCGACGAGAACATGTCGGCGTCGGGGCCGCGCTTTAACGGCAAGACACCCGACGAATGGCGCGCGAACACGACGCACAATGTGACCTTCTCATACAATCTGGCGAGCGAGGGCCTGGCGGATTCGAGCCACCCCAAGGGCGAACACTCCAAGGGATCGCTGATCCACGACAATGCGACCAACATATTGTTCTACCGGAATATCTGGGCGCACAACATGGAGCGGAACCCCCTGTTCAAGGGCGGGGTGCGCGGTGCGGTGATCAACAACCTGATCTATGATCCCGGCCTGCGCGCCGTCCATTACAACCTGATGGCGCTGGAATGGGGCAACAACCCGTACCAGAACGGCCAGATGAGCGCGGTCGGGAACGTCATGCGCGGCGGCCCCTCGACGGCTGCGGGACTGCCGTTCCTGATGCTGGGCGGCGACGGCGACCTCGAATATTACGGCAAGGACAATATCGCGGTCGACAAATGGGGCGCCCCCCTGCCGATGTTCGGCCGCTATGGCGAAACGCGGGCAAAACTGATCCTCAGTCCGAACCCGGTTTCCTGGCCCGCCGGGATCGACGTCATTCCGACGCCCGATGTCGAAACGCATGTCCTCGCGCATGCCGGCGCGCGGCCCTGGGATCGCGATGCCGACGACATCCGCGTGTTGTTTTTCGTTGCTGAAGGACGCGGTTCGATCATCAACGACGAGAAGGACTGGAGCGCATATCCCGTCCAGGAAATGACGCGCGCGCCGTTCGTCGAGGCCGCATGGAACCTTGCGACCATGGAGCCGAAGTCAGGGCTTTATCCAGGCCAGAAGGGGCCGATCCAGGAAAAACTGAGCCCGCGCGACGCGGCGATGCGGCAATGATTACCGCCCTGTTGTTGCTGGCCGCGGCGCCGCCGATGGTGGTCGTCGACGAAGTAAACGTCAGGCGCGAAGAGGCGCCGCCGCACGGCGCCATCGGCATGAGTACCGCCTATCGCATCAGCGACGCCGTGCCGGCGCCCAGAGCGATGGAGTTCCGCAAACGTGTGCTGCATCCGGGCGCCGCGATCGGGTCGCATCCCATCGCGCATGACGAGGTCTATTACGTCCTGTCCGGCGAGGGTGAGGTAAGTTCGGACGGCACGAAGAAACCGCTGAAGCCGGGCATGGCCGCCTATCTCTATGACGGTGCGGTCGTCGGCATCCGGCAGGTCGGCAAGGCGCCGCTGGCGCTGATCATCGCCTATCCCGTCAAGCCCTAGGTTCCCGGCTGGATATAAGGAACGACGCCGAACAACAGCCGTTCGCGCCGCCGCGGATCGCTTTCGAGGTGCGGCACGGCGTCGAACACCATCGTCCGTCGCGTCTGCAGGTCATAGGCGGGCCAGCCGGGATTGCCGGTTCGGGCGAACCGCACGAATGTGTCCATCATCCGGTCGCTGACCGCCTGTTGCACGGGCGTCATCGACGGCTTGGTCCCGAACGCCAGGCCGATGTCGCCCGTGTGCATCGCATTCTCGAAATCGAGTTGGTAGACGAACGCCGGAGCGCCAGCCTTTGCCCGTTCCTCGGCCTCGATAACCTGCCCGCGCCAACTGCGGCCGGCCGTCGTCGCCTTTATGAATATTTCCACCGGCGACAGGTTCGGGAACCAGTCGCGATAGGTGCGCACGACCATATCTGGATCGATATCGACGCGCAGTTCCGGACCGGCCCGCGACGACAGGTTCGACCAATCCAGTCCTTGCAGCTTCGGGTGATCGGGCGGGAAGAACGCCCGCGTCTCCGCGATACAATTTCCCATCATCATCGGAATGCCCAAGCCTTGGGGAGCGGCATCCGGCCAGAACGGATGGCGAGTCAGACTGCGGCCATCGAGAACCGGACCGAAGTACAAACCGCCGCCCAACACGGGGTCGGTCGTGTCCAGTGCGGCCACGAGCGCTTCGACCGATGCGCCGCGTACATTGCCGTTGAGCGTCCGCAAATAGGCCCTCGCCCGCCGTTCGGCATTCAACGGACCGGAAGCCGTCACCTGCTGGCCACTCATCGTGATCGCCTTGTGGAACAGATCTTTGGCAACCGGCATGGCCATCAATGTCGCGATCTTCGCACCGCCGCCCGACTGGCCGAACACGGTCACATTTCCCGGATCGCCGCCGAAGGCCGCGATGTTGTCGCGTACCCATTGCAGGGCGAGCACAAGGTCGAGTTGCCCCACATTACCGCTGTCGGGGAATCGCGGATCGATCCGCCCGAGCGACAGGTAGCCGAATGCATTCAGCCGGTGATTGACCGTCACCACGACAACGTCGCCACGCCCGGCCAGTCGCGCCCCGTCGGTCAGGGGATCGTTGCCGGTACCGTTCGAATACGCGCCGCCGTGGATGTAAAACATGACGGGACGGCGGCCCGGTCGCGGTGTCGGCCACCAGACATTGAGCATCAGGCAGTCTTCGGACTGCGCCTGAGCCGTTACCGACCTTTGAGGCGACACGGTCCCGAACCCCGTCGTGCCCGTCAGGTCGCGAGCTACCGCGACCGGAGGACAAAACCGGTCGGCCCGGCCGTATCGAATACCGAGGGCGGACTGGACCTTCGCCCCGCCGCTACCCGCA
>DDFE01000076.1:5854-8622 GCA_002336985.1 Sphingomonadales bacterium UBA1936 | reverse complement strand
GCGACGAATTCGGGTGTCAGGATACGCATATACCCTGCGAGCGCGACGAAATCGGCGCGGGCGGCGGTCAGTGCATCGTGCATGATCGCGTCGTGCGCGTCGCGGGTCAGACCCTGATGAGGGTGCGCGAACGTCTCGATTCCCTCGGCTGAGGCCAGTTCGAGGCCCGGTGCCTGCGGGTTGTTCGACGCGACAAGCACGATCTCGAACGGGCAATCGGGGTGTTTGGCGGCATAGACCAGCGCAGCCATGTTGGTGCCGGTGCCCGATATGAGCACAGCGACACGCGCCCTAGCCATTGTGGGTCGCAGTCCAGTCAGCGCGTCCGCCCCAGGTTTCGGTGCTGCCGCGTACGGTGCAGCCCTTGGTGCCGGTATCGATTCGTCCGATCCGATGGACGGTCTCGCCCGCAGCTTCGAGTGCAGATGTTACGTCGGCCACATCGCTTTCGGCGACGACCACGGCCATGCCGACGCCACAGTTGAAGGTGCGCGCCATTTCCTCGGGCTCGATATTCCCCTGCGCCTGCAGGAACGCCATCAGGCGGGGTTGTTCCCACGCATCCGCATCGACGGTGGCATGAAGGCCATCCGGCAGCACGCGCGGGATGTTCTCGAGCAGACCACCGCCGGTGATGTGCGCCATCGCGTGCACCTTGCCTTCGCGGACCAGCGGCAGCAGCGATTTCACATAGATGCGCGTCGGCGCCATCAGCGCGTCGATCAGGATCATGTCCTGGTCGAACAGGGCGGGGCGGTCGAGTTTCCAGCCCCTGTCCGTTGCAAGCCGCCGCACGAGCGAAAATCCGTTCGAATGCACGCCGGACGACGCAAGGCCGAGAATGACATCGCCCGCCGCGACCTTGTCTCCGGTCAGGACCTGGCTGCGCTCGACGGCGCCGACGCAGAATCCCGCGAGGTCGTAATCGCCAGCTGCATACATGCCGGGCATTTCCGCCGTCTCGCCGCCGATCAGCGCACAGCCGGCCTGCTTGCAGCCCTCGGCAATGCTCGCGACCACACGCGTCGCGACATCGTTGTCGAGCTTCGCCGTCGCATAATAATCGAGGAAGAACAAAGGCTCGGCACCCTGCACGATCAGGTCGTTGGCACACATCGCGACCAGGTCGATACCGACGCCATCGTGCCGGTTATGCTCGATTGCCAGCTTCAGCTTGGTGCCGACACCATCGTTCGCCGCGACGAGCAGCGGGTCGATGAACCCGGCCGCCTTCAGGTCGAAGAACCCCCCGAACCCGCCAAGGTCTGCGTCCGCGCCCGGCCGCCGGGTCGCTTTCGCCAAGGGCCCGATCGCGCGCACCAGCGCATTTCCGGCCGCGATCGAAACGCCCGCCTGTTCGTAAGTGTATCCCGCCATGCGCGGCCCTTTCCACAACCGGCTTCCTTTTCCAACCGCTACGCGTCAAAAGGCCCGCGTGAAGTTTCGGGCCGTCCCCACAATCATCGTCGCCGCCATCGGCTTGGCACTCGCAGCTGCGGTCTATGCGCAGATCGAGGGCGACAATCGCGGAGTCGCGCCCATCGATTCGTCGGGCAGCTTCGAAGTCGGCGGCATCCAGATCGACGTGCGGGCCAAGACGGCGGAGGCGGCGCGCCTCGGCGGTTGGCGAATCGCGCAGCGCGAGGGCTGGAAGCAACTGTGGGCCAAGATGCACGGCGGGCAGGGCGGCGCGCCGGCGCTCGGTGATTCGGCACTCGACGGCATTGTTGCGGGGATCGTCGTCGAAAAGGAACAGATCGGTCCCAATCGCTATGTCGCGACGCTGGGCGTGCTGTTCGATCGTGCGCGGGCAGGGCAGATTCTGGGCGTGACGGGCCTCGTCTCCCGGTCGGCGCCGATGCTGGTCGTGCCGGTCATGTGGTCCGGCGGTACGCCCTATGTTTTCGAACAGCGCACCGAATGGCAAAAGGCCTGGGCGCGGTTCCGCACCGGCAGCAGCCCGATCGATTACGTCCGTGTCAGCGGCACAGGGTCCGACCCTCTGCTGTTGAACTTCGGACAAACGCAGCGGCCCGGGCGTATCTGGTGGCGCACGATCCTCGACCAATATGGCGCTGCGGACGTGCTGATCCCGCAGGTGCGGATCCAGCGTAGCTATCCCGGCGGACCGGTCACCGCGCTGTTCAGCGCGCGGCATGGCCCCGACAACCGGCTGATCTCCACCTTCGCGCTCAGCGTCGACAGCAGCGACAAGATCCCGGCGATGCTCGATGAAGGCGTGCGGCGGATCGATAAGCTTTATGCCGATGCCCTCGCGATGGGGCTGCTCAGGCCCGACCCGTCGCTGATCGAAACGCCGCAGGTCGATACGTCTGCCCTCGAGAATGCGCTCGAAACAGACGTTAGCGAGACGGTCTCCGATAACACGACGAATACGGCTCCCGAAACGCCGGGCGTGACCGTCGCGACATTCACGATCCAGGCCGACACGCCGGATGCAGGTGCCGTTGGCAGTATCGAGTCGGCACTGCGCGGCGTTCCCGGCGTCCGAAACGCGACGACGACCAGCCTCGCGCTAGGCGGCGTCTCGGTGGTTTCGGTCTCGTTTGCCGGCGACAAGGCGGCACTGTCGTCCGCGCTGCAGGCGAAGGGCTTCAAGGTGTCCGAAGCGGGCGGGGCCCTGCGCATTTCGCGGTAACGCGGATGATGCAGGCCGCCCTTCCACTCGACTGGCCCGCCGACGAGGCGGAACACAGCTTCATCGTCACACCCTCCAACGAGCACGCGGTCCGGCATATCGAGCGGCC
>DDFE01000076.1:0-5801 GCA_002336985.1 Sphingomonadales bacterium UBA1936 | reverse complement strand
GACGAGGAATTGATCGGCGCGCTGCTCGAACGCTTGCTTGCCCGCCGTGGGTTGCCGCTCGCGCCAGAAGTTATCGCTTATCTCGTGCCCCGCGCGCCGCGGAGTCACGCAAATGTAATAGCGCTGGCCGATGCGCTCGATGCCGCCTCGCTCGCACGGAAGCGGGGCGTAACGGTGCCGCTTGCACGTGACGTGCTGGGCTTGGCGGAGTAGGCTATCGCGATGTTGGACATGGTTCAGGCTGCCGAACAGATAGATCGTCCCGAAGGCGCGCGTTATTTCAATCGTGAGCTGAGCTGGCTGGCGTTCAACCGCCGCGTGCTCGAGGAATCGACCAACGCCGCGCACCCACTGCTCGAACGGCTGCGGTTCCTGTCGATCTCGGGAAACAACCTCGACGAATTCTTCATGGTGCGGGTTGCGGGGCTGAAAGGACAGCAGCTCCAGAATGTCGATGAACTGTCGGTCGACGGCCTGACGGTCGCGCAGCAGCTGGCGGCGATCAGCGAGGATGCCGACCAGCTGACGGACGCGCAGGACGAAATCTGGCTCGACCTGCAGCGCGATCTGGCCGCCACCGGCATCCATGTGCTGGGAGCGCAGGACGTTCCCGATGATCAGGTGGACTGGCTGCACGCGCACTTCCGCGATCAGATCTTTCCCGTGCTCACGCCCCAGGCGCTCGATCCGGCGCACCCATTCCCGTTCATTCCGAACCAGGGGCTGGCGCTGATCTTCAACCTACGTCGATTGTCGGACGGTGAGGAAATCCGCGAACTGGTGATGGTGCCCTCGACGCTTCCGCGCTTCGTGCGATTGCCGGGCGAGGAAGCGAACTACATCGCGATGGAGCATTTGCTCCGTCGTTTTTCGGACGTCGTCTTTCCGGGCTATGCGGTCCGGGGCGCTGCCGCATTCCGCATCATCCGCGACAGCGATATCGAGGTCGAGGAAGAGGCGGAGGACCTCGTCCGCTATTTCCGCACCGCGATCATGCGCCGCCGCCGTGGCCGTGTCATCCGGCTCGAGCTGGAAGAAGGAACGCCGGCCGATTTGGAGGACCTGCTCAAGCGCGAGCTGGGCGGTTCGGAGAATTTGATTTCCGAAATGACCGGATTCCTCGGCATCGGTGCACTGGAGGCGCTGGTCGACGAGGACAGACCCGACCTGAAATTCACGCCCTATTCGCCGCGCTTCCCCGAGCGGATCCGCGAATATGACGGCGACTGTTTCGCCGCGATCCGGGCGAAGGACATCATCGTCCATCACCCTTACGAGACATTCGACGTCGTGCTCGCCTTCCTGCGGCAAGCGGCGGCCGATCCCGACGTCGTCGCGATCAAGCAGACGCTCTACCGCGCGGGCAAGCAGCCGACCGTCATTCGCGCGCTGTGCGACGCCGCAGAGGCGGGAAAATCGGTGACGGCGGTCGTCGAACTGAAGGCGCGGTTCGACGAGGAACAGAATCTGCTCTGGGCGTCGCAGCTCGAACGGTCGGGCGTGCAGGTCGTCTATGGCTTCATCGACTGGAAGACGCACGCCAAGGTGTCGATGGTCGTGCGACGCGAGGGCGGGCTGAACCGCACCTACTGCCACTTCGGGACCGGGAACTACCACCCGATCACCGCGCGCATCTACACCGACCTCAGCTATTTCACTGCCGATCCGCGTGCAGGCCGCGATGCGGCGCAGATGTTCAATTACATCACGGGCTATGTCGAACCGCAAAAGCTCGAAATGCTGATCCTGTCGCCGAAGGGTTTGCGCAGCGGCCTCACCGACCTGATCGACGCGGAAATCGCGCATGCGCGTGCGGGTCAGAAGTCCGGCATCTGGGCAAAGATGAACTCGCTGGTCGACCCGCGCATCATCGAAAAGCTTTATGAAGCGAGTGCCGCCGGCGTGCCGGTCGAACTGATCATTCGCGGCATCTGTTGCCTGCGTCCCGGCGTGCCGGGCCTGTCGGACAACATTCGTGTGAAATCGGTAGTCGGACGTTTCCTGGAACACAGCCGCATCTGGGCGTTCGGCGCGGGCAAGGCGTTGCCGAACGACAGGGCAAAGCTGTTCATTTCCTCGGCCGACTGGATGCCGCGCAACTTCGACCGGCGCGTCGAATATATGTTGCCGATCGAAACGCCGACCGTGCACGACCAGGTACTGGACCAGGTGATGGTCGCCAACTTGATCGACAATGAACAGAGCTGGGAATTGCGCCCCGACGGCAGTTACGTCCGCCTGCAGGCGGGGTCGAAGCCGTTCAACCTGCACCGCTATTTCATGACCAACCCCTCGCTGTCGGGACGCGGCGCCGCGCTCGACCAGGGGAATAGCGTTCCCACATTGAGCCTTGGCCGCCGCTGACGTGGACGAACCCAAGGCCATCATCGATATCGGTTCGAACTCCGTGCGTCTGGTGGTCTATAACGGACCACCGCGTGCTCCTTCGGTGCTTTTCAACGAAAAGGTGGCGGCAGGGCTGGGGCGGGGACTCGGCGATGGCGCAAAGCTCGACGCCGGGGCGGTAGCGCAGGCCCTGCGGGCGCTCGAACGGTTTGCCGCCGTGGCTCGTGCCATGAACGTGCGGCAGGTCCGCACAGTGGCGACGGCAGCCGTACGCGATGCCAGCGATGGCCGGAAATTCCTGGACGATGTGGCGGCGCTCGGCCTGCCGGTCGACCTGTTGAGCGGCGACGAGGAAGCACGCGCATCCGGCTATGGCGTGATCTCCGCCTTCCCTGAGGCCGATGGCATCGTCGGCGACCTTGGCGGCGGCAGCCTGGAACTGGTGCGCGTGAAGGGCGGCGAAATCCATGAACGCGTGTCGCTGCCGCTGGGCGTGCTGCGGCTGGCGGCGATGGGGCACGGGCGCGGGATGCTCGACCGGCAGGTACGCAAAATCGTGTCGAAATCGGGCTGGAAATCGTCGGGTGAAGGCTTGCCGTTCTGGCTGGTCGGCGGGTCCTGGCGGGCGCTTGCTCGGCTGCACATGTACCTGACCGACTACCCGCTGCCGGTACTCCACGGCTATGCGATGCCGCCGGAAGCCGCATCGCGCCTGGTTCGGGCGATCGGACGAATGGACCGGAAGCGCCTGAAGGATATCGAGGCTTTGCCGACCGGTCGTATCGCGGCACTGGGTGATGCGGCGGCACTGCTTGCGACGCTTACCCGGGTGCTCGGGTCGAGGGCGCTCATCGTTTCGGCCTATGGCCTGCGCGAGGGGCTGATCTACCAGGGGCTTGGGGACGAACAGCGCAAGCGTGATCCGCTGATCGAATCGGCGCGGGCAGCCGGCGCCATGCTCGGGCGGTTTCCGGAACATGGCGACCTGCTGGCGCAATGGATCGCGCCGCTGTTCGCGCATGAGAATGCACGTTGCGTCCGGTTGCGTCATGCGGCGTGCCTCCTCGGCGACGTGGGCTGGATGGCGAACCCCGAACTGCGGGCCGAGCGCGGCCTGGACATTGCGCTTTACGGAAACTGGGTCGGCATCGACGCGACCGGGCGTGCGATGATCGCGCATGCGCTGTTCACCAGCTTCGGAGGGGGAGCCACGCCCGCGCTCTCTGTCGCGGCGCTGACATCGCCCGAGGAATACGCGAAGGCCGCGACCTGGGGCCTCGCCATGCGGTTGGGACAGCGCCTGAGCGGCGGCGTCGCAGGCCCGCTGGAAGTGACGCGCCTGTCCATCGATGCAAAGGCGTTGACGCTGCATCTGAAACCCGAAGATGACGCGCTTTACGGCGAGGCGGTCGAGCGACGTCACAAGCAACTGGCGGCAATGCTGGGGCGCGTCGCGGCAAGAGCGTAACCAGCCGCGCTTTGCCATTTTGCGGGTTGTGATAATCATTCCGCGATGGATGAGTTCAACTATCTCTTCTCGCTATTTTCCTTGCTGCTGGGCTTTTCGATGGCCGAACTCGTCGGGGGGCTCGGCAAGGCGTACCGGTCGAGCGACACGATCAGGGTCGGGTGGCTGACACCGCTGCTGGCGCTGGGTGTTGCGATCGATCTGGCGAGTTTCTGGCTTACCCTGTGGGACCTGCGGCTGGTCATCCACCCGCACATGCTGACCGTGCTGGTCGGCCTGGCGTTCTGCGGCGGTTATTATTTCATCTCGATCCAGGCGATCCCGGACGATCATGTCCGCTGGCCGGATTTCGACGCTTTCTATTTCGCACGAAAGCGACGCGTGCTGTTCGGCATCATCCTGATCAACCTCGCGATCTTTGCGATGCAGGGCGTCGTGCTGGGCGGTAAGGGGGTGTGGACCGCACCCTATGTGGTGGCGAATGCCCTGTATCTGGGGTTGCTCGCCGCGATCGCGCTCGTACGCGGCTACCGGACAAACGTCATCCTGCTGACCCTTAACATCGCCGCGTTCGCAGCCAGCGCGACTTATGGCGCGCTGGCGCGAACGGTGGTCGCCGCTACCCGATAATCCCGGCGGTCTGCGCAAGGAGCCACAGGCCGATGACCAGGAACAGCAGCGCCGCAGCAATGCGAACAACGTGAAGCGGCACGCGTTTGATCAGTTCGTTGCCGAGGAAAACGGCCGGCACGTTCGCGATCATCATGCCGATCGTCGTGCCCATCGTGACCGGAACGACGTCATGAAAACGGGCGCCGAGCGCAACGGTCGCGATCTGCGTCTTGTCGCCCATTTCGACCAGGAAAAATGCGATGAGCGTTGTTACGAATGCACCGAATTTAGCGGGCTTTTCCTGCACGTCGTCGAACTTGTCGGGAACCAGCGTCCACGCCGCCATGGCGATGAACGATGCGGCAATCGCATAACGGAACCACAGGCTGTCGAGGAAAGCAGCGGCCTGCGATCCGACGAGCGCAGCCAGGAAATGGTTGGCGATGGTTGCGGCGAAAATTCCGCCGATGACCGGCCATGGGCGCTTGAACCGTGTCGCAAGGACGATTGCGAGCAACTGGGTCTTGTCGCCGATTTCGGCGAGAGCGACGATCGCGGTCGAGGTGAGGAACGCTTCCATGGACTATCTCCGGCCGGGCACAAGACACACAACGCCATCGCAAATCCCGCCCGGCGAGAGCGGAGATGCCATGTCGTTGGTCTCGTCCGAACGGTGACCCGCTCCCTTCGCGCCACGGCCGCTAGACCGAGTATGTTGACGCGGAGGCCCGCCAGGGTGGCGGTCGACTACTCCCCAAGTAACGCTTGGCGAATAGGTAAGTCGGCTGTGAGCCGCAAGGGGCTTTAACCGCAGTCGAGGCCCGTGATGAAGTTACGGCCGTCGACGCGGACGTTCAGCCGGTCCTGCCGGTAAT
This sequence comes from Sphingomonadales bacterium UBA1936, assembly GCA_002336985.1. Classification (GTDB taxonomy): domain Bacteria; phylum Pseudomonadota; class Alphaproteobacteria; order Sphingomonadales; family Sphingomonadaceae; genus Sphingomonas_O. Next base: position 500 of record DDFE01000076.1, on the reverse strand, counting down.
CCATCGTTGCGGCGGTGCCAGGTGCCAGCCAGCGTATCGTCTTCGCGCCCGAACGCTTGAGCAGGATGCGTCCGACATCCTTCGTCCCCAAAGCACCGATGAATCGCTGTATCCCCTTCGTGTCGCAGCGGCCGGCGCCTGCCTCGGGAACGGTTTCACATCCAGCAAGGGCCAGCAAGGCGAGCAGGGGTATCGCGCGTTTCATTCGGCCGCATCCTCCGTCCGGGTCATTTTCAGCTTACCGCCGACGACCGCGAACGCCAAACGCCCCTCGACCAGCTCGAGCGCGTCATGGCCGAACTGATCGTAACGCCAGCCGGTCAGGATCGACAGACCATCGCGCACGCCCGCTGCAAGCATATCGAGATCGTCGCTGCGTGCGAGCAGGCGCGGGGCGACATTGGTTTCCTTGGCGCGGATTTTCAGAAGCAGTTTCAACAGATCGGCAACCAGCGCGCCATCCTTGCCCAAGCCCGGCTTGCGATCGTCGCGCGCGGGCA
>DDFE01000193.1:20287-20915 GCA_002336985.1 Sphingomonadales bacterium UBA1936 | reverse complement strand
ACCTGTTCACGCACGCTTTCTTCAAAGCACTGCTGTTCCTTGGCGCGGGTTCCGTGATTCACGCGATGCACCACGAGCAGGACATGCGCTTCTATGGCGGCCTGCGGAAATCCATCCCGATCACCTTCTGGGCGATGATGGCGGGGACGCTGGCGATCACCGGTGTCGGGATCGCAGGCATCTTCGGGTTCGCGGGCTTCTATTCGAAAGACGCGATCATCGAGGCGACGTGGGCGAGCAACACGCCGCACGGCTATTTCGCCTTCTGCATCGCAGTATTCGCGGCGCTGCTGACCAGCTTCTACTCATGGCGTCTGATGTTCCTGACCTTCTGGGGTAAGCCGCGCTGGGAACAGAGCGACCATATCCAGCATGCGGTGCATGACGCGCATGGGCATGACGACCACGCCCATGATGCGCACGCGCACGACGATCATAACCACGACTACGACCACGCGCATGGTGACGGCACGGCGGGGTACCATCCGCACGAAAGCCCATGGGTCATGCTGATCCCTCTGATTGCCTTGATGATTGGCGCTATCTTCGCCGGGTTCGCCTTCCACGGCTTCTTCATCGATCCGACGGCGGGCGAGGCGTATTGGAAGGGCAGCGTCGCGTTCAACGA
>DDFE01000193.1:16657-20281 GCA_002336985.1 Sphingomonadales bacterium UBA1936 | reverse complement strand
CCGCGGAAGTTCGCGCACGATGCCGACGGCCTGTACCGTTTCCTGCTCAACAAATGGTATTGGGACGAGTTGTACAACTTTCTGTTCGTGAAGCCCGCCTTCGCGCTCGGCCGCATCTTCTGGAAGGGCGGGGATGAAGCGATCATCAACCGCTTCGGCCCCGATGGCGCGGCCAGCGTCGTCGTCGCCGGCAGCCGCTTTGCAGCGCGCTTCCAGTCGGGCTATCTCTACACCTATGCGCTCGTGATGCTGCTCGGCCTAAGTGCCGCCGCGACCTGGGTCATCTGGGCGACGATGCGATGAGCTTTCCCATTCTTTCGATGATGATCTTCCTACCGTTGCTGGCGGCGGTAGTCTGCCTGTTCGTCGGCGCAAATGCGGCGCGCTGGACGGCGCTCGGCACGACGCTCATCCTGTTCGTACTCGGCTGTATGCTCTGGGCGAATTACGAGATCGGCGGGCCGCAGTGGCAGTTCACTGAATTCTCGCCGGTCTTCGGCCGCTTCTCCTGGGCGCTTGGCATCGACGGCATCGCGCTGATGCTGATCATGCTCAGCGTGTTCCTGATGCCCATCTGCATCGGTGCGTCGTGGGAAGCGATCACCGACCGCGTCGGCGAGTATATGGCGGCGTTCCTGTTGATGGAGGCGCTGATGATCGGCGTCTTCGCGGCACAGGACATCTTTCTGTTCTACATCTTCTTCGAAGCCGGCCTGATCCCGATGTACCTGATCATCGGCATCTGGGGTGGCGCGAACCGCATCTACGCGGCGTATAAATTCTTCCTCTACACGCTGCTCGGCTCCGTCGTGATGCTAATCGCGATGCTGTGGATGGTGCGCGAAGCGGGGACGACCAGCATTCCAGTGCTGATGCAGTACGACTTCTCGCCGGAAGCCCAGACGTGGCTGTGGATCGCGTTCTTCGCGTCGTTCGCGGTCAAGATGCCGATGTGGCCTGTCCACACCTGGCTTCCCGACGCGCACGTGCAGGCGCCGACCGCAGGGTCGGTGATCCTGGCTGGTGTACTGCTCAAGATGGGCGGCTATGGCTTCATCCGCTTCCTGTTGCCGATGTTTCCCGAAGGGTCGGCGCACTGGTTCTGGCTCGTCATGGGCCTGTCGATGGTCGCGGTCGTGGTCACCAGCCTGATCGCGCTGGTGCAGACCGACATGAAGAAGCTGATCGCCTATTCCTCGGTCGCACACATGGCGTTCGTGACGATCGGCCTGCTGGCGTTCAACCGGCAGGGGATCGAGGGATCCATGCTGGTGATGCTCAGCCACGGCCTTGTTTCGGGCGCGCTCTTCCTGTGCGTCGGCATCATCTACGACCGGCTGCATACGCGTGAGATCGCGCGCTATGGCGGCCTCGCCGAAAACATGCCGAAATATGCGCTGTTCTTCATGGTCTTCACCATGGCGTCGGTCGGCCTGCCGGGCACCAGCGGCTTTGTCGGTGAGTTCCTGTCGCTTGCGGGATCGTACCAGGCGAACAGCTGGGTCGCCTTCGTGATGACGACCGGCATCATTCTGGGTGCGGCCTACATGCTGTATCTCTATCGCCGGGTCGTATTCGGAAAGCTCGACAAGGATGATGTCGCGGCCATGCCCGACCTGTCGGTCCGCGAAATCGCGTTGCTCGCGCCGATCGTCGCTGCGGTCTTCTGGATGGGCGTCTATCCTGAGTCCTTCCTCGCCCCGATGCGGCAGGACGTCGGCGCGTTGCTCGCGCGGATCGAACGCGCGAATCCCGGCGGTGACGCGAAGCTCAAGATGGGCACGCCCGCACCAATGGCCGAAGCGCATGGCGGGGGACATCACTAAATGACTGCCTCGCTTCTCCTTACGCTTCCCGAACTGATCCTCAGCGTCGGGGCAATTATCCTGATGCTGGTTTCCGCCTGGGGCAGTGAACGTACGACGTCGCTGATCTCGATCGCGGCGGTCACGCTTGTGGTCGCGGCGGGCGCCGTCACCGTCTGCCCGCCAGGTGGTTATGGCATCGGGTTCGACGGCCTCTACCGCGCTGACGCTTTCTCCGCATTTGCCAAGCTGCTGATCTATCTCGCGACCGCCGTGTCGCTGATCATCGCGCCGAGGTTCTTCGAAGGCGACAAGCTGAAGCCGGAATATCCGGTCCTCGTCCTGCTCGCGACCGCGGGCGCGGGAATGATGGTCTCGGCGAGCGACCTGATCACGCTCTATGTCGGCCTCGAACTGCAGTCGCTGGCCAGCTACGTCCTCGCCAGCTTCATGCGCCGCGATACGCGCTCGGCGGAAGCGGGCCTGAAGTATTTCGTGCTTGGTGCACTCGCCAGCGGCATCCTGCTCTATGGCATGTCGCTGACCTATGGCTTCACCGGTACGACGGGTTACGCGGGCATTGCCAAAGCGTTCGAGGCGGGCCTGACGACGGGCCAGCTGTTCGGTCTTGTCTTCGTGTTTGCGGGCCTCGCGTTCAAGATCGCGGCGGTACCGTTCCACATGTGGACGCCGGACGTATACGAAGGTGCGCCGACGCCCGTCACGACGCTATTCGCGACCGCGCAGAAGGTTGCTGCGACCGCGCTCCTCGTGCGGGTCGCGATGGAAGCCATGGGATCGGCCGCCGACGCCTGGCGCCAGATCGTGATCTTCGCTGCGCTCGCTTCGATCGTGCTGGGTGCTGCGGGAGCCATCGGCCAGAGCAACATCAAGCGCCTGCTTGCCTATTCGTCGATCAACAACATCGGTTTTGCGCTGATCGGTCTTGCCGCGGGTACCGAAGCGGGGGCGGCGTCTGTCATGACCTATATGGCGATCTACATCGTCATGACGCTTGGCTCGTTCCTGTGTGTACTCCAGATGCGCGACACGGACGGGCGGCAGGTCGAAACCATCGCGTCACTCTCGGGGCTCTCGCGGACCAACAGCTGGCTGGCGGCGGCGCTTGCAATTTTCATGTTCTCGCTTGCCGGTATTCCACCGCTTTTCGGCTTCTGGGCCAAATTCGCGGTGTTCTCGGCGGCGGTCGATGCTGGACTGATCGTGCTGGCCGTCATCGGCATCGCGGCTTCCGTGATCGGTGCGTTCTATTACCTAAAGATCATCAAGACGATGTACTTCGATGAACCGGCAGGCGGCTTCGCACGTGGCCAGAGCATGATCGAAAGCGGCCTGATCGCGGTGGCGGCCATCATCATCACGCTCGGATACCCGCTGATCCCGTGGCTAGATGCGGTGACGAATACGGCCGCCAAGGCGCTGTTCTGACGATCTTTCACGTCGCGGAGACGGGATCGACCAACGCCGACATGCTTGGGCTGGCGGCGCGGGGCGAGGCGCGAGACGGCGACTGGTTGGTCGCCGAACGTCAGAGCGCCGGGCGTGGACGCAGCGGGCGGCAATGGGACTCACCCGCCGGTAATCTCTACGCCAGCGGGCTCGTCACAGTCTATCCGGCCGATCCGCCGACACCGACACTCGCGCTCGTTGCTGGGATTGCTGTCACCGAGGCAATCGGCGCGAACGCGCTGCGACTCAAATGGCCCAACGACGTTCTTGCCGGAGACGCCAAGCTCGCCGGTATCCTGCTCGAGCGACAGGGCGATGCGATCGTCATCGGTGTCGGCATCAACCTGTC
>DDFE01000193.1:5349-16565 GCA_002336985.1 Sphingomonadales bacterium UBA1936 | reverse complement strand
GATGGCAGGTTCGACGGCCTCACCGATGATTGCGCACTCATCCTGCGCTTGGCGGACGGCACGACCCGTGTCATTCACGCCGGTGACGTTTTCCTGATCTGAAAAGGCGTATCCATGCTGCTTGCGATCGACGTCGGGAATACCAATATCAAGTTCGCGCTGTGCGACGGCGGAGAAATCCGGACCCGCTGGCGCATCGCGACGGACCCTCGCCGTACCGCCGATCAATATGCCGTCTGGCTGGTTCAGTTGCTCGAACTGGAGGGGTTTGCGCGAAGCGACGTAACCGATGTCGTGATCTCGACCGTGGTTCCGCGTGCGCTCCACAACTTGCAGCTGCTCTCCAGCAAATATTTCGGGGTGGAAGCCCTGATTGCCGGAAAGGCGCCACTGGAATGGGGCATTGCGCTCGACGTAGAGGAGCCAGCCTCGGTCGGTGCAGATCGCGCCGTCAATGCGATTGCCGCACATGCGGCGCACAGGGGTGACCTGATCACGATCAGCTTTGGCACGGCGACCACGATCGATCATATCGATTACACCGGCGCCTATAAGGGCGGACTGATCGCGCCGGGCCTGAATTTGTCGCTCGACGCGCTGGTGGCGGCCGCCGCGAAGCTGCCGCGCATCGCGATCGAGGCGCCTGCCGGTACGACCGTCGTGGGCCGTACGACCGAAAGCCAGATGCTGATCGGCATCTATTGGGGCTATGTCGCGATGATCGAGGGGCTGCTTGCGCGGATGAAGGCGGAGATCGGCCGGCCTGTAACCGTCGTTGCGACCGGGGGGCTGGCGGTCCTCTTTCAGCAGCATAGCGATCTGTTCGATGCGGTCGATCCGGATTTGACCTTGCGGGGTCTCGCCCTCATGTGGGAGCGGACACGCAACTGACGTGGCCCCTGCGTGGCGGGGGCGGATATTTATGAAGACCCCGGCGTGTTCCGGGGCGATAACATTGGAATTAATTTGACTACCCCGAAAAAAGAATTGCTTTTCCTCGCCTTGGGCGGGTCCGACGAGATCGGCATGAACGTCAACCTGTACGGGTGCGACGGCAAATGGCTGATGGTCGACCTGGGCCTGACCTTTGCAGGCGCCGACTATCCCGGCATCGACCTGGTACTACCCGACCTCGAATTCATCGAAGACCGGGCGAAGGACCTGGTCGGGATCGTGCTGACGCACGGCCATGAAGACCATATCGGCGCAATCCCCTATCTCGCCGCCGACCTTGGCGTGCCGCTCTATGCCAATCCGTTCACCGCGACGCTGATCCGGGGCAAGCTGGAGGAAGAGGGCCTCGCCAAGGAAGTTAAGGTCAACACCGTAAAGCCGGGCCAAAAGCTGCAACTCGGGCCGTTCGGCGTCGAACTGGTTCGGCTCGCCCACTCGATCCCGGACATGGACGCCGCGCTGATCGAGACGCCCTATGGCCGCATATTTCATACCGGCGACTGGAAACTCGACGACGACCAGGTGCTCGGCCAGAGCGCCACTGCGGACCAGATGCGCGCGATCGGCGACAAGGGCGTGCTTGCGCTCGTTTGCGATTCCACCAATGCCTTCAACGAGGACGCATCAGGCACGGAAGGCAGCGTGCGCGACGGCCTGCTCAAGGCCGTAAAGGCCGCCAAGGGCCGCGTCGTCGTCACCAGCTTCGCTTCGAACGCGGCACGCCTGTCGACGCTCGGCTGGGTCGCGCAACAGACCGGACGCCAGGTTTGCGTTGCGGGCCGTTCGCTCGACCGGATACTGACGGCCGCGCGGTCCAACGGTTATCTCAAGGACTTCCCGCCCACGGTGGATTTCGAGACGGCAATGAACCTGCCGGCCAACAAGTGCCTCGTCATCGCAACGGGCGGGCAGGGCGAAGATCGTGCGGCGCTCGCGCGCATCGCGTCGGGCCAGCACCAGATCAAGGTCGGGGAGGGCGACACGGTCATCTTCTCGTCGAAACAGATCCCGGGCAACGAAGTCGCTATCGGCCGCATCCAGAATTCGCTCGCACGCCAGAACGTCATCATGGTCACCGAGAAACAGGCGCATGTGCACGTCTCGGGCCATCCGGGGCGGCCCGAACTTGCGTCGATGTACGACTGGATTCGTCCGGAAATCCTGGTTCCGGTGCATGGCGAGCGACGTCATATGGCCGAACAGGCACGCTTCGGCCTGTCGCAGGGCATCCCGCGCGCCATCGTGCAGTCGAACGGCGATGTCGTGCGCTTGGCGCCCAAGGGGCCGGACATTATCGGCCGTGAGCGCACGGGCCGCCTGATCCTCGACGGCGATGTCATTCTGCCGGCCGATGGTGCCACGATTCAGGAACGCCGGCGTATCTCGCTTCACGGACAGCTGTCGGTCGCGATCGCGATCGATGAGGGAACGGCGAACCTGGTCGGCGAGCCGGACGTTCGGATGCAGGGCATACCGGTCGAGGACGACCGCGACGATTTCATCGCCGAATTGCGCGAAGCCGCTGCAGAAGCGACCGGCAAGGAGCGCGATTTCGATAAGCTGCGCGAAAAGGTTCGCCTTGCGGTGCGGCGCGTAGCGACCGACTGGACCGGAAAGAAACCGATCGTCGATGTATTGGTGGTGCGTATATGAAGTGGCAGTCCGCGCTCGCGATCTACGCGCTGTTCTGGGTAATGAGTGCCTTCGTCGTCATGCCGTTCGGTGTGCGGACGCATGACGAGGCGGGCGCGCCGAAGATCCCGGGACAGGCGGACAGTGCGCCCCATAATTTTCGGCCGTGGCGGATCGTCGGCTGGACGACGGTCGTATCGACGGCGCTGTTCACGCTGTTCCTGCTCAACTGGAATTACAGCTGGGTGACGCCGGCCAAGCTGGACATCTTCACGCCCGCCGATATCCGCGCGGGCGAGCAGAAAGAGGCGGGGCGCTAGGCGCGCAGGCGTTCGATCGCCTGGGCGAGCGCGACGTAGAGCTTGCCCATATCCGACGACAGCAGCGTCACGCCCAGTGCCGACCCTGCGCGTGTCGCCAGCACGTTCCGCAGCATCCCTTCGAAATCGTGGACGTAACGGTTCACCTGGTCGCCGAATTCCGGGTCGTTGTTGTAATGCCGCAGGATTTCGCGCGCTTCGCCCGCGTCGAGCAGACGGACCGCCCGGCGGGTAAACACGCCGCGGTCGCCCTTTAGATAGGCGTTCCAGTCGCTGTCCGTCACGTCGTTCGACAACAGCTTGGTCACGTCGATGGCGGTCGAGTTCAATGATTCGATCAGGAGCGCTACGCGCCGTGTGAAATTCTCGCGGTCGGCTTCCTCGATCTCGGCATGAGCTTCGACGATGCGCGCCTCGACCTGGGCACTCGTTTCCGCGATCGTCAGCATCTGGCGCATCAGNNGCGATCTGCGACCCGACCTGTTCGGTGATAGCGGTGCCAAAGGCTTCCTTGACCGCAGTTGACAGCCGCTCGGCGCTATCCGGGACGATCGATGCGAGCGCTTCACGCGCACGTTCGGCGGCCGCCATGGCGCTTTCACGCACGCGGACCATCGCATCGACCAGCGACGTTCCTGCGCCGTCGGCCAATGCCCGTGCACGGTTGTCCGCGCCCTCGACGGTCGTGACCAGATCCTTCGCGGCATTCTTGGCCTGGGTAAGCCGTGCATCGAGTGCCGTGCCGAGTCCGTCGAGCGCGGCGCGCTGGTCGGACAGGAGTTTTTCGGCGGCAAGCAGCCGGTCGAGCGCAGCACTCGCCTCGCGTTCGATGTTCGCGATTTCCGGCGCAACCAGAGTGATCTTGGCGCTGCTCCGTTCGACGGTACCATCGAGCCGTCCGAACGCCGCAGGCAAGGTCTCATCGATCTCGCGCACCGTCGCATCGAGCGCGGTCATCAGCGTTTCGGTCTTGGCGATCATCGTATCGGCGGACGCGCCACCACGATCGAGCGCCGCTGCCAGCGTATCCGCATGCGCGGCAAGGCTTCCGAGCGCACTGGAAAGGCGTTCGTTTCGGGCGTCTGCGCCACCATCGATCGTTGCGAACCGGTCGTCGATCTTGTCGATACCCGACGCAATGTCGGACACCAGTTTGGTGCTTGTCGCCTCGTGATCGACCAGCATCGCACCAAGTGCTTCCAGCCGTTCGGTCACTTCGTCGATCCGCTTGGCAATGGCCTCGCTCGCGTCAGCGCCGGTGCGGGAAAGGGCGGCTTCGCTCTGGTCCACAAGCGCGCGCATGGCGGCGGCCTGTGCTTCCATGCCCTGGCGCGCGGCATCGCTGGCCTCTGCCGCACGGCCGAGGGCGCCATCGATGGCGGATGTCATCGTCTCGGCCGCCTCGACCAGACGTGCGCCGGCTGTCTCGCTGACGCCTTCAACCCGCGCCAGATGGGCCGCCAGCTTCTGTGCTGCACCGCCGGCAACTTCGTCTGCTTCACGTCCGCGGGCGACGAGCGCTGAAATCTGGGCATCAAGGGCGCCAGCGCGTTCGTGCGCGGTCAGCCCCGCAGATTCCAGTTCGGAAATCATTTCGACCGTCTGCGCGCGTGCGCGCGGAAGGTCTGCGAGCAGCGCCGTCATGTCGCTGCGTGCCGCTTGCGACGATCCGCGCAGCGCTTCTGCATCGCGCGCCGCATGGTCGATATCGCCCTTCAGCTTTTCGGCCACCGCGTGCAGCCGCCCGGCGGCGTCCTCGCCGATTCGCATCAGCCGGTCGGTCTGCTCGGCAATCGCCAGCCGTTCGTCATCGATCCGGGTGCTGACGCTGATCAGGGTGGCGTCCAGCCGGGCCTGTTCGGCGCGCAGATCCTCGGACACCCGCGCTAGGCGCGCAGCCTCGCTGCGGCTTGCGCGTACTGCCAGAAGGTAGGCGACAGCGATCAGGATGAGCGGCGGGCTGGCATCGCGAATGAGCGCAGTGACATCCGCCAGTTGAATGCCATTGCCGAAAGAACGCGCGGCATTGACTCCGACGATCGTCAGCCAGGCAAAGGCCGCGAAGACGGCAAGCATGGCCGCGATGCGAGGCCAGGTATCGCGTGGCGCGGCGTTTTCGTCCTCCGCCGTTTCGATATCCAAAAGCTGATACGACGGCTGCGCGTGCCGTTCATCCGCCGCGTCCGACCATTGGTCGGCGACCTGTGGTGCCCCGTTCATGGGTTTTGTTTACCATGACTATCAACCAATATGAAAGTCCGTCGAAACGCCGTCTTAAGGCATGACCGCCTACGGACACCGGATGGCATATGATCCAGGAGCGTTGGAAGCTGCACTTGCAGCGGTTGCGGGCTCGGCACCCGATTTGATGGATGACCTGCGGGCCGCGTTTTTCGACAGCGCGTCGGCGCACGTTACGGCGATGCGTGCAGCCGATACGGTCGAAAGCTGGCAAGCGGCCGCGCTGCGGTTGCGCAGCCTAGCTGCAAGTTTCGGTGCGCATCGCATCATGGACGCGGCAAAATTCGCCCATGACGCGCCGCTTTGCGATCCCAAAGCGCTGACTCGTATCGACCGGTCGCTGTCGTCGCTCTCCATGCCCGTCTAGACCTTCAGTCCATCGTCCTTTGCAGTCGGCGCGCCGATTGCGTATCGCGCGCTCCCTTGGGTGGGGGAAGAGATCGGGCGTGACACGCGCAGCGCTGATTTTATTCGACGATGACGATCCGGCAGCGCCCATATTGGGTGTGTCGTGGCCGGAATTCCGTGTCCGCCAGGCCGTACGCGCAGGTGCTGTGCATCTCGTGGTCGTCGCGGGGCGGATCACGCCGCAACTCGTCGCGGCGATCGATTGGGCGAAGGGCGCCGGTGTGTCCGCCATACTCGCGCGGACAGCGATCGAGATCGCCGACCTGCTCCATCCCGATGAAACCGTCCTGCTGATGAGCGGTCCGGCGATCGTCGATGAGCAACGAACGGTCGCGCTGATGAATGCGGAGAAGCCGACATTGCTCTGCGTGTCGGCTGACGCGGATTCGACATGGGAATTGATCGATGCGCGGGCACGCTGGACAGGATTTGCCCGGCTGGATGGCGCGCAAGTCCGGTCGACCGCGGCGATGGTCGGTGACTGGGACCTGGGATCGACATTGTTGCGGCAGGCTGTCGGGGCAAATGCCGAGCGAATGATCCTGGATGCCGGTGATCCGCTGTGGCGGGGCGACGACGAGCATGACAGGGTGCTTGCAGCGCGCGAAATTACCAATGACGCCCTGGCCGAAAGCCGTGGTTGGGCATCACGCTGGATCGTGATCCCGACCGTTCGGCTAGCGGGGAATGTCGTTGCCGACCATCTTGCTGCGATTGCACGCTTTTCCCCATGGATCGCAGCTGTTCCGCTGACGGCCGCGATCGGCTTTGCGTGGTGCAAGTCGCCGGTCCTGGCTGCCTTGCTGCTGCTGATCGGGTTCATCGCCGATGCCTTTGGCCAACTGTCCGAGCGGGCAACGGGGCAAGCGCCGAAACTCGCTATCTGGCGCGGCCGCGTTCTGTACGCCGCCGCCGGGGTTGCGCTGGCCGGCCTGCTCATCCCGCCGCTGGCCGATCGCGCACCGCTCGTGCTTGCCATCGTCCTCGTGATCGCAACGGTGCTTTTCCAGCGATTGCCGCATGCTGGCGATGATCCGTCCTGGCTGGCCGATGTGCCCGGCTATGTCGTTATCGTCGGAGTTGCATCGCTCTTCGGGTCTGCGGGATTTACGGCCGGGCTGGTGATCGCCGCGATCCATGCGTTCGTCAGCCTGGCTTGGCTGCAAAACAGGCTTAGCAGGGCCTTAACCCAAGCGCGTTAAGCGGCGAGTGTGCCGCAATGCCGTGACTCTCTCGCGTGACCGCGCAAACCGCGCCCGAACACGCCCGTACCGATGGTGCGGACAAGCTCGTTTCGGCGAGCGAGCGTCTTGGCGCGCTCAACGAACGTGCGGGCGGGCAGGTGGGTGCGGTCATCGCAGTCCCCCAACTGGCGACGCTGGCGCGCCTGGCGCGGACCCTGCGCATCCCGGTTTCGCGGACGATATTCGCCGCCGATGGGGACGAGGATATCGAACTCTACGTTCAGGCGAAGCCGGTGGATGACGGGGTTTGCCTGGCAGTGGCAGGATGGACGACGCGTATTCCGCGGAAGTCCTGGCTTGTCGCGCAGCCCATCGCGACCGTGGAAGCCACGACCATCGGCGATTGGTCATGGTCGACGGACGCGCGGCTTGTCCTTACCGATGTCGCCTTCGCCCCTTCCGACACGACCGATCTGCGCCCGTTCGACCTTGCCGGCCGGCCGCTGACACGACTCGTCCGCCTGATCGAAGACGGCGATGGCGACTTGCCGATCCTCGCCGCGCTGGCGGACAAGACGGCATTCCATGACCAGCGTGCGGTGCGTCGCGACGCGCCAGACATCGAATTCGTGCTCGCCGGGACGCCGCGCCTTTCCGAAACAGGTGAACTGCTGGGGTTTTCCGGCACGGCGACGCAACAGGACCGCTCGGCGGACGCCGCGGTTGAGGACTTCGTCACCGACCGCGATTTCGCACAGCGTCTCGGTACCGCGCTACGCGGGCCGCTCGACCGGATCGTGTCGCGTGCTGACAGCATCGGCGCCCAAGCCGATGGGCCATTGCGCCGCGATTATGCCGATTATGCCGGGGACATTGCCAGCGCCGGACGGCACCTGCTCGCGCTGGTCGACGACTTAGCCGACCTGGATGCCGTCGAGCAGCCGGGCTTTACCATTGCGCCGGAGCCTGTGGATCTGGCGGATGTCGCGCGCCGGGCGGCGGGCCTGATGGCAGTACGCGCCGCCAATGCCAGCGTGCGCATCGACGGGCCCGCGTTGGACGAGGAACTGGTCGCGCTGGGGGATTTTCACCGCGTGCTGCAGATCCTCGTGAACCTGCTGACCAACGCCATCCGTTATTCGCCGCCCGATGCGATGGTCTGGCTGCGGATCGAGAGCGACGACGACAATGCCGTGGTCATCGTCGCCGACCAGGGGCGCGGCATTGCGCCCGAAGACCATGAGCGCGTGTTCCGCAAGTTCGCGCGCGTCGACCCGTCGGAACCCGGCGGAAACGGCCTTGGCCTCTATATCTCGCGGCGGCTTGCGCGCGCGATGGGGGGCGACATCACGCTCGACAGCGCGCCGGGCCAGGGGGCCCGGTTCGCGCTGACGCTGCCTGTCGGCTAGCGCTTTTCGACGGGGACGTAATCGCGTTGCGTCGGGCCGGTGTAGAGCTGGCGCGGGCGGCCGATCTTCTGTTCCGGATCGCTGATCATTTCGTTCCACTGCGCAACCCAGCCGACGGTGCGGGCAAGTGCGAAGAGGGCGGTGAACATCGTCGTCGGAAAGCCGATCGCCGACAGGATGACGCCCGAATAGAAATCCACGTTCGGGTACAGCTTCTTCTCGACGAAATAGGGATCGTTGAGCGCGATCTGTTCGAGTTCGCGCGCGACGTCGAAGATCGGGTCGGTGACACCCAGTTCCTTGAGCACCGCGTCCGCCGTCGCCTTCATCACCTTCGCGCGCGGGTCGAAGTTCTTGTAAACGCGGTGGCCGAAGCCCATCAGACGAAACGGATCGTCCTTGTTCTTCGCGCGGGCGATATATTCCGGAATGCGGTCGGGCGTGCCGATCTCGCGAAGCATTTCCAGCGCCGCCTCGTTCGCGCCGCCATGCGCCGGGCCCCAGAGACAGGCGATGCCCGCCGCAATGCACGCGAACGGGTTTGCGCCCGACGAGCCGGCAAGGCGCACGGTCGAGGTCGATGCGTTCTGTTCGTGGTCGGCATGGAGGATGAAGATCTTGTCCATCGCCTTTTCGACGATCGGGTTCACTTCATAAGGCTCGGCGGGGTTACCGAAGGTCATGCGCAGGAAGTTGCCAGTGTAAGACAGGCTGTTCTGCGGATAAAGGAACGGGCGCCCTACGCTGTACTGGTACGCCATGGCCGCAATCGTCGGCATCTTGGCGATCAGACGATGCGACGCGATCATCCGCTGCTGCGGATCGGTAATGTCCGTCGAGTCGTGATAGAAGGCTGAGAGAGCGCCGACGGCGCCGCACATGATCGCCATCGGGTGGGCATCGCGCCGGAACCCGCGGTAGAACGTCGCCATCTGCTCATGGAGCATGGTGTGGCGCGTGATCGTGTTGGTGAACTTGGCCAGCGTGTCCCCATCCGGCAGTTCGCCGTTCAGCAACAGGTAGCTGACCTCCATGAAGCTCGACTTTTCGGCGAGCTGGTCGATCGGATAACCGCGGTGGAGCAGAATGCCCGCATCGCCGTCGATATAGGTGATCGCCGATTCGCAGCTCGCTGTGCTGGTAAAGCCGGGATCGTAAGTGAATGCGCCGGTCTGGGCGTAGAACTTTCGGATATCGACGACATCCGGCCCGACACTTCCCGAGAGAACCGGATAGTCGAGATCCTTGCCGCCGATGCTGAGCTTGGCCGTATCACCCATGTGCGTCATTCCTCGTTAGTTGGCACGCGCATTGCGCCCGGCGAGGGCGTCGTCAAGACGCCCAAGCGTCTCGTCGCGTCCGAGCAGGACAAGCACGTCGAAAATTCCCGGGGAGGTCGTTCGGCCGGTTAGCGCGGCGCGTAGCGGTTGGGCAACCTTGCCCAGGCCTAATCCGGCATCCTCGGCGACGCGCCGCACGGCTGCTTCCAGCGCCTCGGCAGTCCATTCGCCGCATTGCGCCACCGCATCGCGAACCTGCCCTGCGAGCGCAACTCCGTCGGTCGTAAGCAGGGCAGCGGCGCCGGCATCCAGTGGCAGCGGACGCTGCGCGAACAGGAAAGTTGCGCTGTCTGCAAGTTCGAGAGTCGATTTTGCACGCACTTTCAAGACCGGCATCGCTTTGGTCAGGAGCGCGACATCGCCCGTTCCCGCGAGCGGAGCGACGATTTCCGCGAGTCGGCTGTCATCGGCCTCGCGCAGGTAATGGCCATTGATGTTTTCGAGTTTCTTGATGTCGAACCGCGACGGCGAACGGCCTACCGCGTCGATGTCGAACCATTCGATCGCCTGTTCGCGCGTGATGATCTCGTCGTCCCCGTGCCCCCAGCCAAGACGCAGAAGATAATTGTTCAGCGCTTCCGGCAGGATGCCCATTTCGTCACGATACGCCTCGATGCCCAGCGCGCCGTGCCGCTTGGAAAGTTTCGCACCGTCGTTGCCGTGGATCAGCGGCACGTGCGCATAGGTCGGATCTTCCCATCCCATCGCGCGGATCAGCGCCAACTGACGGAAAGCATTGTTCAAATGGTCGTCGCCGCGAATGACGTGCGTCACGCCCATGTCGTGATCGTCGACCACCACAGACAGCATGTAGGTCGGCGTTCCGTCCGATCGCAGCAGGACGAAATCGTCGAGTTCGGCGTTTTGGACCGTCACCGGTCCCTGGACGCGATCGACGATCGTGACTTCGCCGGTCTGCGGTGCTTTCAGACGGATCACATAGGGCAAGTCGGGCGCGTCGGTCCGGTCGCGCCAGCGGCCGTCATAGCGAAGCGGTTGCTTGGCGGCGCGCTGGGCAGCGCGCATTTCTTCCAGTTCTTCCGCGGTCGCGTAGCAGCGATAGGCATGGCCGTTGGCAAGCAACTGGTGTGCGACCTCGGCGTGCCGCGCCGCACGGCTGAACTGATAGACTTCGGGGCCGTCCCAATCGAGGCCCAGCCAGCGCATCCCGTCGAGAATCGCCTCGATGGCGGCATCCGTGGAGCGCGCCCGGTCGGTATCCTCGATACGCAACAGGAAGGTGCCGCCATGGTGACGGGCATAGAGCCAGTTGAACAGCGCCGTGCGCGCCCCGCCGATGTGCAGGAATCCCGTCGGCGATGGCGCAAAACGGGTCACCGGGGGCTTGTGAGGGACAATTGCGTCCAAGGGGGTGTTGCTCCAGTCAATCGCGATGGACGCGACGTTTGCCGATGCCCCTAGCACCGATGCTGCACCGCGCAAATCTCGCGTGACGGATGGCGTCGAGGCCTGGCTGGAACATCAGCTGGATCTGCTTCCCCTGTGGCTTCCCGTTGCATTCGGAACGGGGGCTGCAATGTGGTTCGCGCTGCCAACGCGGGACGGCTGGCTGGGCTGGCTGATCGCGATGGCAGCGGTTGTCGCAGCCGGTTTGGCGCTACCCTTGGGAGGGCGCGGGCGACGGGCATTGGTGATTGCCGGGGTGGTAGGCGCACTCGGCTTGGGCGGCGCATGGATTCGGGCATCGTTGGTCGCGAGTCCAGTGCT
>DDFE01000193.1:2633-5322 GCA_002336985.1 Sphingomonadales bacterium UBA1936 | reverse complement strand
ATTGCCACGGCCGACGCGCCGCAGAAACTGGCCGAAGGTGACATACTGTCGCTTCGCGCACGGCTTGTCGGACCGCCGACGGCCAGCATTCCCGGCGGTTATGATTTCGCGCGCACCGCCTGGTTCATGCAACTCGGTGCCACGGGAAAAGCGATGGGCAAAGTCGAGCGGCTGTCGGTCGCGCCCGATCAATCAGCATTCCGGGCACGGCTCACCGCGCACATTCGCGAACAGATTACCGGAAGCGCGGGTGGAATTGCCGCGGCGTTCGCAACGGGAGATCGTGGCGGCATCTCGACCGAAGACGAAGACGCTATGCGGAACTCCGGCCTGACGCATCTCCTCTCGGTCAGCGGGTTGCACATCACCGCTGTCGTCGGGGCCGCGATGTTCCTGACCTTGCGCGTGCTGGCGCTCAGCCCCTTTCTCGCGCTTCGCTTTCCGCTGGTCGCAATATCTGCCGGAGTCGGGGCGATGGCGGGGATCGGCTACACCCTGTTGACCGGTGCCGAGGTGCCGACGATCCGGTCGTGTGTTGCCGCCGTGTTGATCGTGATCGGCATTATTCTGGGGAGACAGGCATTTACGCTGCGCCTGGTGGCGACCGGCGCGCTCGTCGTCCTCATCTTCTGGCCGGAAGCGGTTGTCGGACCCAGCTTCCAGCTGAGTTTCGCGGCGATCACGTCGATTGTCGCGCTCCATGAATGGGGCTTGATGCACCGGTTCCTGGGCCCCCGCGACGAGGGGATGGTGATGAAACTCGGGCGCGGATTGGTGTCGCTGTTGGCGACGGGGCTGGTCGTGGAAGCGGCGCTCGCGCCGATCGCGCTTTATCACTTCCACAAACAGGGACTGTACGGAGCGCTCGCCAATATCGTCGCGATCCCGCTGACGACCTTCGTCACCATGCCGCTGGAGGCGCTGGCGTTGCTCTTCGATGCAGTGGGGCTTGGCGCGCCGTTCTGGTGGGCGACGGGGCTATCGCTCGACCTGCTGTTGTGGATTGCGCGTGTCGTTGCCGGCTGGCCTGGTGCGGTTGCGGCATTGCCATCCGTTCCGGTCGTCGCTTTTGCGTTGATGATCTACGGCGGACTGTGGCTCATGCTGTGGCGCGGCCGTGTGCGAGCCGCGGGAGTGGTGTCATTCGTGATCGGCGCCGTCTGGACGCTTGCCACGCCATCACCCGACCTGCTGGTGACCGGCGATGGCATGCATCTGGCCGTTCGTGGAGACGACGGGCGACTGGCGACGCTGCGTCCGCGCGCTGGTGACTATGTACGCTCGGTGATGAGCGAGCGGTTCGGCGATCTGGGCGAACTCGACGATCTCGATGCGCTGCACGGCGCGGTCTGCAGCGCAGATGTCTGTCGCGTGGATCTCGTTCGCGGTGGCCGGACATGGCGCGTGGTTGCGACGCGCAGCCACTACCTCCTTCCGCCGCAAAATCTGCGCGAGGAATGTGCTGCGGCCGACATTGTCGTGAGCGACCGCCGCCTGCCGCCGTGGTGCAATCCGCGATGGGTGAAGGCGGACCGGCCGTTCCTCGCGCGAACGGGCGGTATGGCGATTTCGCTGGCGGGGCCGTCGATCGAAACGGTTACGGAGGGCGAGGGTGAGCATCCGTGGGTAAGTGCGCGGAAGGCGGCAGAGAAAGTTGGTTCCGGCGCGTCAGCGTCGCGGCGAGCCGAGCGTTAACAGCCAGATATCGGGCGCGGCACCCAGGCGGAGCGGGAGCACGCTGGTTCCAAGCCCGGCACCGACCACCAGCGTTTTCCCGTTCTCACGGATCACGCCGCAGGCATAGCGCTTACCATAGCGTGACATGGTGGCGATCGGTCCGATCACGGGCAGCACGATCTGCCCGCAATGCGTATGCCCCGCGAGCATCAGGGATATCTCTGGCGGAACGTCGGGAAAGGGATCGGGACTGTGGCTGAGCAGCACAGGCGGGCCGCCGAGCACCCTCATGCGCGCCAGCGTCGTTGTCAGATCGTCATGGCCGGTAAAGGCGTCGTCGAGGCCGCCGAGTGTTATCGGTCCGGCGCGGATGGCGTCGTTGTCGAAGACATGCACATTTACCGCGCTCAGCGATTTCCGCGCTTCCGCTTCGTTGCGCCAGAAGTCGTGATTGCCGAGGACAGCGAAACTGCCCAGCCGCGGTCGCAACTGCGCGAGCGGCGCGACGGCCTCGGTGAAAGAATAAAACCGGGTTGCGACGCGCTTGTCGCTCACGAAATCGCCCGCAATGACGACCATGTCGGGCTTGAGTGCGTTCAGTTGCTTGACGATCCGCGCCAGCCTTTCGGGTGGCATGTCCGGTCCGGCGACGTGGATGTCGGAAATCAGTGCGAGAGTAATCGGCGGCGCATTTGCCGGATAACCCGGCAAGGCAATCTGCGCGCGCCGCACGACCGGATCAGCAGTGGCCGTCGCATAGGCCCGGCCCAGCAAGGCCATTCCCACGACGACAATGACCAGAAGCAGCCCGCGAAATCGGGTCACGCGTTCCTCCGAAGCAGCGCGCTACTTCGGCGCTACCGCCTTAATACCGCCGTAACAGCCCTGCGAGGCGTCCCTGCACGCGCACTTGGTGCGCTGCATAGATCTGCGCCGTATAGGCCGAATTCGCCGGGTCGAGGCGGATACGGGGACCGTCGGGCTTGTAATATTTGAGCGTCGCTTCGCTGTC
>DDFE01000193.1:489-2593 GCA_002336985.1 Sphingomonadales bacterium UBA1936 | reverse complement strand
TCCATCGCCTCGATCGGCATGCCCGCTGCGATCCGGCCGTGCAGCGGCAGTTCGATCACGTCGTTCGCGGGTTGCGGCACACGGCGCGGCATTTCGATGACGTTGCTCGGCTTCGAAGTTTCGGCCTTTGCCGTCGGCGCTTTCACGACGCCGCCCTCGGGCAGCTTGGTCACTTCCAGCGCGCGGGCGCGATTGGGCAGGCGGCGAATGAAACCGCGTTCCTCAAGCGCAGAGATCAGGCGATGGACGCCGGATTTCGACTTGAGGTCGAGCGCTTCTTTCATCTCCTCGAACGACGGGGAAACACCGGTCGCTTCGAGCCGGTCGTGAATGAAGCAGATCAGTTCATGCTGCTTGCGCGTGAGCATCGCTGTAACCCTACAAAAGGAACGAACGAGAAACGTGTAGGGAACATTCGATTCAGCGTCAAGCGATCAGAATGGCCTCTACGAGGGCGCCGGCTGGGATCGCTTCGGCACCGGCGGGACGGATGATGAAAGCGTCCGCTTGCGCAAGGCTGGTCAGTACGCCGCTGTCGGTGGAGGGCAGGGGGGCGAGTGCGCCATCTTGCCAGCGGGCGCGGATGAAGTCGGTCCTGACGCCGACCGCGGGCATCGCGGCACCGCAACGCGCCGGGATGCGGCGGGGCAGGGGATCGCGCGCACGGGAGAGGTGGCGAACCAGGGGCAGCAGGAACAGCGTTGCGGTCGCGAACGCACTAACCGGATTGCCGGGCAGGCCGAGCACGATCGTCTTGCCCAGCGTACCCGCCATCAGCGGCTTGCCGGGGCGCATCGCGACCTTCCAGAAATCGAGCATCGCGCCCATGTCGAGCAGGACGGGGCGGACGAGATCGTGATCGCCGACCGACGCGCCGCCGCTGGTGACGAGGATGTCAAAATCATGGGCGGCATCGAATACAGCGTGCAACTCGACGGCGTTATCCTGAACAGGGCCGAATATGCTGATCTCGACTGGCAGGCTCTTCACGAGTGAAGCGATAATTGCGGAATTGGAGTCGGGCAGTTCGTGATCGTCACACGCATTTCCGGCCGACACGAGTTCATTTCCAGTCGACACTATGGCTATCCGGATTGGCCTCGATACCGATATTGAACCGTGTCCGCCCGCAACAAGTAATCCGATTTTGGCAGCGGTCAGCGGTTCTCCGGCCTCGATAAGCGCTTGGCCAACCTTGAAGTCCGATCCTCGCTCACGAACATTTCCGCCGACGTGCCCTGGTCCTTCGCCGGATCGAAAAAGCAGATCACCCTGCCTGGTAACATCTTCCTGAATAATTACGGTGTCGCTTTGCGGAGGCATGAGCGCACCGGTCGAGATGCGTACGGACTCTCCAGCCCACAAACGCTCTGGAAAGGGTGAACCCGCCGCAGACTCCCCGACGATTTTCCACGGGCCCGGAATATCCTCGAAGCGAATGGCATAGCCATCCATGGATGAAACGCTCTGCGCGGGCTGATTGCGCCTAGCAAAGAGGGGCTCTGCGGCAAAGCGGCCTGGGGTGAGCGCCCAAGGCTCGCTCTCGACCGGCGTGCCCAGCGCGAGGATGCGCGCCTGCGCTTCCTCCCAGCCGATCATGCGTGCCAGTCGCCCGACTTGCCGCCGGTCTTGCTCAGCAATCGGATGCCCTCGATCCGCATGGCGCGGTCCATCGCCTTGGCCATGTCGTAGAGCGTGAGCAGCGCGACGGAGGTAGCAGTCAGAGCTTCCATCTCAACGCCGGTCGGGCCGGTCGTGCGGGCGGTCGCGGTGGCGGTGACTGCCGTCTCGCCGAAGGTAAAATCGACGGTCACCGACGACAGGGCGATCGGGTGGCAAAGAGGTATGAGATCGCTCGTGCGTTTCGCTGCCATGATCCCGGCGATGCGCGCTACAGCAATGACATCGCCTTTTTTGGTCGTGCCGTCGCGGATTGCGGCGAGCGCATCCGGCGCCATCTCGATGCGCCCCTCTGCAACCGCCTCGCGCACTGTGCTCGCTTTGTCGGATACGTCGACCATGCGCGCCGCGCCCGTTTCGTCGAGGTGGGTCAGCTTGCTCATGCGCCGGTCAGAAGGTTGCGCGTCGCGGCTTCGACATCGGC
>DDFE01000193.1:0-445 GCA_002336985.1 Sphingomonadales bacterium UBA1936 | reverse complement strand
TCGACCGAGAAATCTCGCAGGTCGCGGTTGTTGACGCCTATCAGACGCGATTTCAGGCGAAGCGCCCGGTCGAGTTCGGCCCTGTCATGTACCTCGACCAGCACGTCCATGCCGCGCTCCATGGCTGCCGCTTCCAGTTCCGCCATCATGACGTCATCCAGTGCGGCGACGATGATCAGGATCGCGTCCGCACCGATACTGCGTGCCTCGGCGACCTGCCACGGGTCGAGCATGAAATCCTTGCGCAGGACCGGCAACAGGCAGGCGGCACGCGCGGCGCGCAGATAATCCTCGTGCCCCTGGAAATACGGCGCGTCGGTCAGGACCGAAAGGCAGGCCGCACCGCCCGCTTCGTACGCGGCAGCGTGGGCGGCAGGGTCGAAATCGGCGCGGATCAGCCCCTTCGACGGGCTGGCTTTTTTCACCTCGGCGATCAGCGCGAAGC
>DDFE01000200.1 GCA_002336985.1 Sphingomonadales bacterium UBA1936 | reverse complement strand
GCATCCGGCACGTCGATGTCGAAGGCCGTGCCACCGACGGTTTTCATCGCCGGATCGCGCGCTGCAAGCGTGCCGATGCGGACATGGCCGTCGGTGATCAGCCCCTTCAGCCGCTCGCGCGACAGACTGTCGACAAGCGATGCCAGTGCCCGGTCCAGCCGTATCCCGGCCAGATCGTCGCCGATCGTCACTGAAATCGTGGAAACCCCCTGGTTCATTAGGGTAGGGATGTGGTGATGGCCGTAACGATATCAAGCGTGCACGCAGCACAGATTGTTGCAGAAGCGAATGCAAATCCCGAAACCGAGATTTGCGGGCTGCTGGTCGGGCGTGCGGGTCATGTCGATGCGATACTGCCAGCGGCCAATGTCGCCGACGAGCCGACATGCCGGTTCGAGGTCGATCCTTCGGCTCTATTCGCTGCGTTGCGCAGGGAGCGGAACGGGGAGGGCGCTGTCATCGGCCATTATCATTCGCACCCGAGCGGCGAAGCGACACCGTCTGCAACTGATAGCGCGATGATCCGGCATACCGGGGAAATATGGCTGATCGCGGCGCGCGGTGAACTCTCGGCCTGGCGCGCGAATGGCGAAAACTCTTTCGATCGTGTCGCGCTTATACTTGCGTGACGTCATGGTGTCGGCCACAGCAGCCGGACAAGACAGGGATTTTTCGAACGATGACGATTGCACCGGTCGATTTCGCCAGCTTGCTGTGTTCGCGTTTGTGTCACGATCTGCTCAGCCCGGTCGGGGCGCTCAATAACGGGCTGGAATTGCTTGCGGACGAGACCGACCCCGACATGCGGCAGCGCTGTATCGACCTGCTCGGCGAAAGCGCGCGGGCGTCGGCCAACAAGCTCAAATTCTTTCGGCTTGCGTTCGGTGCGGCTGGCGGTTTCGGCGACGCGGTCGACACGCGGGAAGCCAAGGCGGCCATCGAGGGGCTCTATGGTCACGATGGGCGTATCGAGATCGGCTGGATGGTCGAGGAATCGACCATGTCGAAGACCGCGATCAAGGTGTTGCTGAACATGGTGCTGATTGCGGGTGACGCGCTGGTGCGCGGGGGACGGCTCGACATCGGTGCGGAGCTGGAAGGCTACAAGACGGAGATCGCCGTGCGCGCCGAAGGGCCGCGGATCGTCCTCGACCCGGAATTGCGCAAGGCCCTGACCGGCGGTGTGACTGCTGCGGAACTGACTCCGCGTGCGGCAGCGGCGTGGCTGGTCCATACGCTCGCGACCGAAAGCGGCGGCCAGGCCATGGTTTCGCCCAGCGATGCCGACTTCCTGTTGTTTGGTGCAACTTTGGGCCGCTGAATAAGCGGTTCTTAACCAAGCGCGGCCATAGCGGCCGCATGGACGAGTTAACGGGCGAATTCGTTTCCGAAACACGGGAAACACTCGAGCGCATCGCTGGTGCGCTCGTGGCATGGGAAGTGCGTCCGGACGACCGCGTCCAGCTCGACGAAATTTTCCGGTTCGTGCACACGGTGAAGGGCAGCTGCGGCTTCCTGAACCTGCCACGGATCGAGGCTCTTGCGCACGCTGCGGAGACGGCACTCGCAGACGTCCGAAGCGGAGTGAAGCTGCCCGACAGCGCCCTTGTCGCGACGATGTTGTCGATCATCGACCGGATCCGCCTGCTGGTCGACGCACTCGAGCCCGAAACCAAGATTGAACTCCCCGAATTTTCGACGGACGCCGCGCTGATCACAGCGCTCGAAACCGGAACAGTCGTGACGTCTTCCGCCGAACAGGAACCGGCCGCCGTTCAAAGGACTGTCCGCATCGGCGTCCCGCTGCTCGAAGCGATGATGAACCAGGTGTCCGAATTGGTGCTGGTGCGCAACGAGATGGCGCGAGCATTGCGGCACATCGACGACCGCGACCTGACGGCGGGTTTCGACAAATTGACCAGCGTGATCGGCGAATTGCGCGAAAGCGTAACGCGGACGCGGATGCAGCCGATCGAACGGCTGTTCGCAACACTCCCGCGCCTCGTTCGCGACACTGCGAATGAATGCGGAAAGTCGGTCACGCTCGAAATCGTAGGTCAGGATGTCGAGATCGATCGCGAAATGGTCGAATCGATCCGCGATCCGCTGATCCACATCGTCCGGAATGCCATCGATCACGGGATCGAGGCGCCGGATGACCGGGTAGCCGCGGGCAAACCCAAGACCAGTGTATTGCGCATCATCGCGCTTCAGTCGGGTAACCAGGTCAGCATCGAAATTTCCGATGACGGCCGTGGGATCGACACTGCCAAGCTCATCCAGCGCGCGATCGGAGACAAACGGATCGCGGCGTCGAACGCCGCCCGCCTCGATGCCCATGCTGCTGCCTCGCTCATTTTTGAGGCAGGGCTATCGACCGCGGACGCCGTCAGCACCATCTCGGGGCGGGGCGTCGGCATGGACGTGGTCCGCGCAAACGTCGAAAAGCTGGGCGGATCGGTAACATTGGCCAATCGGCCCGGCGAGGGCTTGTCCGTAACCCTGCGTGCGCCATTGACGCTCAGCATCGTCACCGCGCTCGTCGTCAAGTCAGGCGGGGAACGCTTTGCAATCCCGCGCACGCCTATCGATGAAGTGCTTTCGCTGCGTTCGGCGTCGGTGCGGTTCGAGCAGGTTGGCGATACGAAGATCGCGGTAGTCCGGGGCACACCGTATCCCGCATTCGAACTCTCATCGCTGCTGGGCATGGCTGCCGGCGAGCCGCAGTTACTGGTGATGCTGTCGACTCCGTCAGGTGGGCGGTTCGGTCTTGCCGTCGATAGCGTCGGCGATCATGAAGAACTGGTCGTCCGTCCGATGGCGCCGCTGCTATCGACGCGCGGCATCTTTGCCGGACAGAGCCTTGGGGACGACGGGCATCCGATTGTCGTGCTCGACCCGGTCGGCCTTGCCGCAGGTGTCGGCGTCTCCCGCGTAACCGAGCAGGTGAGCGAAGCCGACGTCATTCCAGCCGAAGCCAGGGCGACCGTTTTGCTGGCGACCGCTCATGACGGCCGGAAAATCGCCGTCAGGGCCGGCTTGATAGAGCGCCTCATCGAGATCGACCGGAACGACTGGGTCGAGGTGGGTGCAGAGTACATCGTGACAGTCGATGGAGAGCATCTGGTTGGCGCGTCGTTCGGCAAGCTGGACGATACAAGCGCGTTTCCGGGACTGCTGCTTAACACCGGCCATCAGCGCAGCGTCGTTGCTGTCGCTGCTATCCACGACCTGGTGCCGCTTGCCGACCTCGCGCGGGTGTCCGATGAGGCATTCGAAGGGATGTTCCGGCACGAGGGTGGGGCTATCTTGCTCGTCGATGCGGCATTGCTGCTCGAAAAGGCTTTCACGCCCGCGGGTACCCGCCCGGTGGCGGCTATCGCTCTCGACGATACGCCGTGGGTCCGGTCGATCCTGGCGCCACTGGTCGCGGCAAGCGGTTATGACGTGCGGTTCGGCGAACACGCCGACGCGGACCTTGTCATTCACCTGGAAGGCGAAACATCTCCGCACGCACGCCACAGTGTTGTACTGGCCCGCGGTGATCAGGGCGGCGTCGCGGCCGACCGCTACGACAGCTCGACACTTCGCGCGCTCGTTCCCTCACTCTTGAGAAAATCGGCATGACGGAACTCGTCCTTCTCGCCCGCGTCGGTAGCCAGACAGTTGCTTTCGACGCGACCGCGATCGAGAGCGTCATCGACCTGAAGATGGTCGCGCCTGTTCCATTCGCGCCGGATCATGTGCACGGGCTGTCAGCCTTGC
>DDFE01000184.1:32843-33271 GCA_002336985.1 Sphingomonadales bacterium UBA1936 | reverse complement strand
ATGAAATTGCCCTCGGCATAAACCTGGAACAGCGACAGCGGCTGGCCGGCGACACGCCCGCCGACAAGGACGGATGCGCCCGCGTTGATCCGTGTGCCCTCCAGCGCGACACCGATGGCCTTGCGCGACATGGACAGCGCTTCGCCGACCAGCTGGGCGACGCGGAACATCGTCGGCTGACCGGAAACCAGCCGCGGCACGCCGCTGTCGTCGATGGCGGGAAGCCCCTCGGTCAGGTGCGAGCGCATCGATTGCGTGATCGACAGGCTGCCCGCAGTCGCCGCAAAGACGATGCGGTCGTCCTCCTCCGCCAGCGGGTGCAGCTTCTTGTAGACGGAGATGTTGTCGATGCCCGCATTGGTGCGCGTATCGGCGACCATCACCAGCCCTTCGCGCACGAGAACGCCGACGCAATAGGTCATTGCTGC
>DDFE01000184.1:23579-32808 GCA_002336985.1 Sphingomonadales bacterium UBA1936 | reverse complement strand
GGCGACGCGGACGTAACTCTCGTCGGGGCTGAACCCGGAACTGGGGTCGAGTGCGACCCAGCCGAGCCGGTCGACGTGCACTTCCGCCCAATAATGGGCCGATCGGCGGTGGCCGCGGTCGGGGCCGTTCAGGCTGTGCCCCGACACGATGCGCGCGGGCATCTGAAGCCCGCGCGCCGCCGCGATGAGCAGGTGGGCGGCATCGCGTGTTGAGCCGCGTTTGCTCGACAGTACCTCGTCGGCGGACCGGCCGACGGTGCCGCGCCCCGCTTCGATCGTCATCGCGCTGCCGACCATCGTGTTGAGCATGTGGATGCGTTCCAGCGGGTCGCTGCCGCTGATCCGCCGTGCAAAGGTGCAGATCGCATCCGAAATGCTGGTCGTCGGCGTCTCGCGCCGGAAATAGAGTGGCGGCAAGGGTTCGTGAGCACCGCGCACGACACCGGCCTGGTCCTCGGTCAGGACTTCGCCCCTGACCGTCAGGTCGAGCTTTTCGATCGGCCCTTCGATATAGAGCATTGTCGTCGGATTGCCGTAGCCGTCCTCGCCGCTTCGCAAGCGCGCGTCGCAATCGACGTCGATTCGCCAGTCGATGACGGTTTGGCCCGCGAAATCGCTGGGCGTGACGCGCAGCAACTGCACGACGCGCGCCTGCGGCACGCTGAAGCGGTAGGTCGTGTGGTGATCTATCGAGAGGCGCATGACACTCTACCTAGCGTCATTCCCGCGGAGGCGGGAATCCAACTCCTGAACTGGCCACGGGAGTTGGGTCCCCGCCTTCGCGGGGATGACGAAACCGGAAATCACAGAAACTTGAACTGCTTTGAAATCGCCTGATCGAGCCTGGCATTTTCTTCGATGAAGGCCTCCACATATTCGTGCAGGCCGCCCTTGATCACATTGTCGATGCGCGTTTCGCCAAGCCGGGCATGCCGCAGACGCGCCATGCGGTCGGCCTCGCCCTGGAAGCCGGTTTGCTTGCCGAGGGCGTTGAGGTGCAGCACCACTTCCTCGGCACTCGCCGCCAGGCTGCGCGGCAGTTCACGGCGCAGGATGAGCAATTCGGCGACAGACTTGGCTTCAAGCCCCTCGCGATACAGCCAGCGATAGGCGTTCACCGCCGCCAGCGTCTGCAGGATGGTCGTCCACTGGTCGCGGTCGACC
This sequence comes from Sphingomonadales bacterium UBA1936, assembly GCA_002336985.1. Taxonomy (GTDB): domain Bacteria; phylum Pseudomonadota; class Alphaproteobacteria; order Sphingomonadales; family Sphingomonadaceae; genus Sphingomonas_O. Next base: position 31,644 of record DDFE01000184.1, on the reverse strand, counting down.
GCGCCGCCGACCCGTTCTCCCTCGGGCAGCAGGATATGGTATTTGACGTCGATCAGGCGCGCGGTGTTGTCCGCGCGCTCGATAGTGGCGCCGAGCCGGATGAACCACGACGCCGGATTGCGCAGCATGCGGCCGATGGCCCCTTCGAACCCGCGCGTCTCGTCCTGCGCCTGTTCCATCAAGGCGAGCGTTGCTTGCGTATCGCCCGGGCTCGACCGGCCGTGGAACAGCAGCCATGCCCGGTTGATCGTCGCCCATGCCTCGCGACTGAGGGCGGTGCGCACGGCCTTCGCGTTGCCGCGGGCCATGTCGAGGCACGAGACGACCGATCCGGGATGGACGGTCGACAGCGACAGGAAACGCGCGACGTTGCGCGGGGTCAGGTTCTCGCCGGTCGCCGCGAATGCTTCTTCGGCGTCGATGACCGCCAATGCGCTCTGCCAGGCGGCCTCGCCCGCAGGGCGCGACGACAGCGCGTCGAGGCGAACGGTCGCCTCGATCAGCCGGGCGGTGAATTCGGCGCGCTCGACATAGCGGCCGATCCAGTAGAGCGAGGCTGCGACGCGGCTCAGCATTCACTAATGCCAATGTAACGCTTGCCCGAGCGCAGACGAGGGCCTCTGCCGAGCGAAGCCGAGGCACGCTCCCGCAATTGCGCTGTTCTCGACTTCGCTCGAACAGACCCCTCGTCTGCGCTCGGGAAGGCGTTGAAACTCATCTCGCATCCCCGTTGTCCATCAGGACGAAGCTGTCTTTGGTGCCGCCGCCCTGGCTGGAATTCACCACCAGCGATCCTTCACGCAGCGCGACACGGGTCAGGCCGCCCGGGATGACCTTGACGCCACCTGCGCCGGACAGGACGAACGGCCGGAAATCGACATGGCGCGGTGCGACGCCGCTTTCGACCATCGTGGGGACGGTGGAGAGCGCGAGGGTCGGTTGTGCGATGTAGCGATGCGGCTCCGCGATCAGCGCGGCGCGGAAGTCCTCGATTTCCTTTTTCGATGCGGTCGGCCCGACCAGCATGCCATATCCGCCCGAACCATCGACCAGCTTCACGACGAGTTCGGACAGATTGTCGAGCACGTATTTCAACGACTGCGGCTCTCGGCACCGCCAGGTCTGCACGATCGGCAGGGTCGGCTCACCGCCCGCATAGAATTTCACGATCTCCGGCATATAGCTGTAGATCGCCTTGTCGTCGGCGATGCCGGTGCCCGGCGCGTTGACGATGGCGACCTTGCCGGCACGATACGCCGCGATCAGTCCCGGTACGCCAAGTTGCGAATCCGGCCGGAAGACGAGCGGGTCGATATAGTCGTCGTCGATGCGGCGATAGATGACGTCGACGCGGACGCGTCCGGTGATCGTGCGCATCCAGACGATGTCGTCATCGACCTCCAGGTCGGCCGCCTCGACCAACTCGATGCCCAGGCTGTCGGCCAGGAAACTGTGTTCGTAATAGGCCGAGTTGAACCGGCCGGGCGTCAGGATGACGCAGACGGGATCACTGCCCGCGNNGGCGGATCATCGCCTCGCGGTTTTCGAGCATGTAGCTGACACCCGAGGGGGTCCGCGCATTGTCCTCCAGCACCCAGAAGTCGCCGGGGCCGGTGCGGACCAGGTCGATGCCGCAGATGTGCGACCAGATGCCGTGCGGCGGCCGTGAGCCGACGATCTCGCCGCGGAATTGCGGATTGGCGAGAATCAAATCTTCGGGGACGATGTTTTCGGCCAGGATACGGCGTTCGCCGTAAACGTCGTCGAGAAATGCGTTGATCGCTTCCACACGCTGCACGATGCCCGCGCTCAGCTTGTCCCATTCGCCCTTGGTGAAGATGCGCGGGACGATGTCGAACGGGATGATGCGTTCTGCCGCGTCCTCGTCGCCATAGACGGCGAAGGTGATGCCGAGCTGGCGGAAAGTGGCTTCGGCCGACTTTTGACGCCGGAGCAATTCGGCTTGAGGCGTTTCCTCAAGCCAGCGTGCCAATCCTTCGAACTCCGGCCGCGCGGCCTTTCCGCCGCTGGTACCCCAAAGCTCGTCGAATGTTTTGCCCATTGGCGACAGACTGCAGGGCTTTGATGCAGTGCACAAGAGGGATAGCGATGTTCCAAAGCGGGATTGCCGCGCGCGCATAGCGGCTGCCCATCGATACGCCCGTTCGATACGCTCGTTTTACGGGACCAGTCATCCGTCTCTGGAGCTATGTCGTTGCGATTTCGTAACAAAACAGGTGTGCCTGCCTGCACGGCGGTAGGCGAGCGCATTTATGCGATAGGCGACGTGCACGGACGCTACGACCTGTTGCGCAACCTGCTCGACATGATCGAAATGCACAGTGCGCGGCAGCCCGGACTGGGAAAACCGAAGATCGTCCTGCTGGGCGATGTCATCGATCGCGGTCCCGAGTCGGCCCGGATCATGCGGTTCCTGATCGCCGCGCAGCAATATACGAAACGCCTCCTGGTCCTGCGCGGCAACCATGAGGAGATGTTGCTGCGGATGATCGACGGCGACGACGAGGTGGAACAGCCCTGGCTGGACTATGGCGGCATCGCGACGCTTGCCAGCTTCGGCATTGCGTTACCGGAAACGGATGATCCGCCGGGATTGCTCGGCCAGCATCTGCGCGCGGCGATTCCGGCCGACATCGTCCAGTGGTTGCGCGAACTGCCGATGTCAGTGCGCTCAGGCGATTATTTCTTCTGCCACGCAGGCGTCCGGCCAGGCATCAGGCTGGATCGCCAGAACCGCGACGACCTGATGTGGATCCGGGACGATTTTCTCCATTCGGAAAGGGATCACGGCGCCGTCGTCGTCCACGGCCATAGCGAAAGCATCGGCGTCGAGATCAGGGCGAACCGCATCGGCGTGGATACGGGCGCGCACCGGACGAACACGCTTTCATGCCTTTACCTCGAAGGCGCAAAGCGCGACGTATTTTCCGCAACCAATGCCGCCTCATGGCTCGATCGGCGCCGTGCAACGGGCAGAACTCCGATCGGATACTTTTCCATGACGGAGCAGTGAGCGGCGCTACCGATCAAAAGGCGCGCGTCAGCCCGAAATCGGCACCGAATCGGCGATAATCGTAAAGTGCGCTCGTCGATGCGTTGCGTTCGAAGCTCAGGCGAACCACCGGTGCAAAGCCTAGGGGCCGCCATCGCCGCCAACTGAGTCCGCCGCTGGCGCGAAAGGTCCAGTCCTTCCGGCGATCCGGCAGCAATATGAGGCGCTCATCGGCCTCGAGCCGCAATAGGGCAAGGGTCGCGAACACCGTCGTGTTCCCCGCTTCTCGCCAGCCGAGCAGCGTGATTCCACCCGATGCGGTCGCATAGGCCGGATCGGCTGCGGTCTGCCGCTGGGCGCTGAGCGTTACCCGGCCGCCACCTCGTGTGCCGAATGCACGTTCGGCGGCGATACTGGCATCATAGATCTGGCCGTTCTGAAGGTCGTTCCGGTAATCGGCATCCGCCGCGTTGAATTCCACTTCGACCTGCGCACGCCGCCCGACCTGCCGCGTCCAGTTGATGCCGCCACCCAGCGTCGTCGCATAGGGTTCCCCGCCGAACCATCGCGTGCTGGCGCTCACGACCGGACGGATGCGGGATCGCCCGTGATAATATTCGATACCTGCCTCGGTCGCGGCGATCACGTCGTCGAACCGGCTTTCGCGGTACAGGTTCGCTTGGCCGGAAACCCGGAACGTCGCACGGACGGCGGACGATAGCGGAGCGTTTAGCCAGGCCTGGCCGCCCAGCCTGGCGCCGACGCCCGATTGCGCGCGGGCATCGTCCGACAGGTCGAATGGCGCGATGATGGTGTCGAGCGTCGTGCTGGTCGTTGCGCGATTGATGTTCGTGCTGGGCGCGAGGGCGACCTCGAACGAGGCGCCGAACGGCTTCAGCGAACGGAGCGCGGTCGAATATTGATCGACAAGTAACGCGACATCGGGTGGCAGCCCGCCAGCTTGCGCCTGGCGCAATGTACGGCGTGCGGCGGGCAGGTCGCCGATGCGCGCAAGGACGGCGGCGAGTTCCAGCCGGACGCTTTGCGCTTCCGGTTTTTCGTCGAGGATCGCGCGGAACTGGACCGCCGCGTCGGTCAGGCGCCCGCGCGCCGCGAGCAGCCGGCCGAGGCGGAACCGTGCTTCGGTCCGCACCTCGACATCGGGGTCGGCTGCCAGTGCCCGGTACATCGCCTCCGCATCGGGATCGCGCCCCGCGGCGATTGCTTCGTCGGCGCGCTGGAACACGCCGCCCGCCGATAACTGCTCCGCCGTCCCGGGATTGCCCGGGGCAGCTGCCGCCATTGCCAATATCGCCAGAAGCACAGGGATCGTCAGGGCGTCTTCTTCGCGACGATAGCACCCTGCACATACCCGCCGAAGGCGTTGGTGCCGGGCGTCAGCATGGTCGAGGAGAAGGTTGCGGCTAGTTCTTCGGCATTCGGCCCCATCAGGTATCCGCTCAGGCGATTGCCGTTGTTGCCGTTGATATCGCCATAGAAATTGCCCTGCTGCGCAAATCCGCTGCCGGACGTCAGGATGCCGTTGGTGAAAGTGAACGTCCCCAGGTCCGTGCGCGATGCGTTGGCGGGATTGACGCCGGTCAGCGCCATCGACCCGCCGAACATCGCCGCGGCGAAATTGAAATCGAGGCGCGCGGTTCCCTCAACCGCCAGCAAGGGCAACGGGCTGCCCGGACCCGGCTGCGCCTCGCCGCGGGCGATGCCATCGTACCGCGCCGTACCAGTGCGCGGAATCGCGGCATTGGGTGTCAGGATACCGAACGCAAGATAGGCCGTGCGTCCGTCCGTCTGCCCCGGAAGCACGGACGGTTGCGTCCGCTGCCATTTGGCGAAGCTGGCATAGGTCAGCGCGAATTCGTCGTTCCCGCTGCCCGATTTGTAGAGCGCGAGCTTCGATACGGTCGACCCGTTGCGCAGTTCATATACGGCATAGCGTGCGCTGCTTTCGGCGCCCAGCAGGTTCGCCGCGCCATAGACGCCCAGGTCGGTGCCCGAATCGACGACCGCAAACGACTGTGTTCCGGAACGATATGCGATCCTCAATCCCTGATCGGTCCGAAGCGTGTCGTCGCCGCTCTGCGCGCCGGTCGTCGAATTGACCGGATAATAGCGCCCGACCGAGGTGCCGGAGAACGTCTGGTCGAACTGGAGGTTGACCAGCGACGGGTTGTCGCCCGCAATGCTTCCTGTTCCCTTGCGGCCCGTCAGCGTGCCGACGACCCGGCTACCGTCCGCGGCCGATCCCTGGAACGCGATGCCGATCTCATCCATGCCCGGGCCGTAGAAGCGTCCCCGTGCGGGGCCGCCCAGTGGCGCGGTCGAATTGTGGTACAGCGTCATTGTGCCGGTGATGGCGTTCTGGCCGCTCGACAGCGCACCAGTGAACTGCCAGTCGCCCTGGCGGCCCGGAAAGCCGTTATCCGCGCGGGTCTCACGCGCGCCGTTGAAGCTGGTCCCGGTGATCTGCCCGTCGAAGAAATTCGCCGTGAGCCGCCCCGATCCGCCAAGGCTGTAGAGCGTGTCGGGCCGCGCGACGACGCCCAGCAGGTCGACGTCGTAGCTGGCGCCGCCCGTGCGTACGATGGCGCCATCGAGCGTTTCGACGCCATATGTGAAGGCGTCGAAGTCGCCGCTGATGGCGTTTGATCCGTTGATCGTCCGCTGCCAGAAGCCGCCACCGACATAACGATAGGTCAACGTGCCGGACGTGCCCGGCTTGGTCAGCGTCAGCGTATCAGTGGTGGTCCCGCTCGTCTTCTTGAACACGGTAATGCGGGCGTTGCTCGTCGCGGCGTCGATTTCACCCTGGGCAAATCCCTGCGAACGCGCACCGTTGGTGATGGTGTAGGTACGGCTGGTGGCGTCATAGACGACCGAGACCGTCGCGTTCGCAGATGTCGCGGTGCCGCTGGCGCCGGTCGTCGGATAATTCGCGCTGCCGGTTGCCGCATCGTTCGTGAAGCTTTCGCTGAGCGCGAGCGTCATCAGGTCGGCATTCGCGGTCGAAGGAGGCGGGGTCGGGGCAGAGGGCGGCGAAGCCGGGGGTGTCGGCGTGGAGCCAACGGCGCCGGCGCCATCTCCTCCGCATGCGCTCAGGGACAAGACCATGCTCATCGCGAGCAGCGACACGGCCGATCGATTCACGCAACCCCCCTTTGGCCGCGCTGGATTTTGCCCGGCCGTTCAAGGGCTTTGCTACATCAGCCGCCGATGGCGTCAACGCAAAAACGGCCGCGCCTTTATAGGGCGCGGCCGTTTTTGGGACGTTACGGACAGGAAGGTGTCAGGCGACCGCTGCGATCGCCATGTCGTCGACTTCGCGCAGCACATAGCCGCGGCCCCAGACGGTTTCGATGTAGTTGTCGCCGCCGCAGGCAAGAGCGAGCTTCTTGCGCAGCTTGCAGATGAAGACGTCGATGATCTTGAGTTCGGGTTCGTCCATGCCGCCGTACAGGTGGTTCAGGAACATTTCCTTGGTCAGCGTCGTGCCCTTGCGCAGCGAAAGCAGCTCGAGCATCGCATATTCCTTGCCGGTCAGGTGGACGCGGCTGCCGTCGACTTCGACGGTCTTGGCATCGAGGTTGACCGCCAGCTTGCCGGTACGGATGACCGACTGCGAGTGACCCTTCGAGCGGCGCACCACGGCGTGGATGCGGGCGACGAGTTCGTCGCGGTGGAAGGGCTTGGTGACGTAATCGTCGGCTCCGAAGCCGAACGAGCGCACCTTGGAATCCATTTCGTTGATGCCCGACAGGATCAGGACCGGCGTCTGCACCTTGGCCACGCGCAGGCGCTTCAGCACGTCATAGCCGTGCATGTCCGGCAGGTTCAGGTCGAGGCAGATGATGTCGTAGTCATAGAGCTTGCCGAGGTCCAAGCCCTCTTCGCCCAGGTCGGTGGTGTAGACGTTGAAGCCTTCCGAAGTGAGCATCAGTTCAATGGCTTTTGCCGTTGTCGGCTCGTCTTCGATCAACAAAACGCGCATGCTATTGGCCCCTTCGCCATGTGCCCCCTGCCCCCGCGGCAAACCATACGGCATACCGCGCACGACAGCGTTATTAACCAAATGCCAGATGAAGGGAAAAGGTTAATTCAGAGTTAATGCGCCAAAATGCGTGGCTTACGATGGTCTGTAGCGATCGCGCCTTAACGATTCGGCCACCAAGAGCATTTGCAATTGGCCTCGACACGCCCCGTCACCCGCCGCACAATGCCCGAAAAGCGGAGGGATGCCGTGCGACATATCGCGATCGTGGGATCTGGCCCGGCGGGCTATTATACAGCCGAAGCGGCACAAAAAGCGTTCGGGGACGATGTGCGGATCGACATCATCGACCGCTTGCCCGTCCCATACGGGCTGATCCGATCGGGCGTCGCGCCCGACCATCAATCGATCAAGGCCGTGCAGCGGCGGTACGAGGCGGTGAACCTGGCCCCCAACGCGCGGTTCGTCGGCGGTGTGTCCGTGGGGCAGGATGTCACGATCGAAGAATTGACCCGCGCGTACGATGCCGTGGTGCTTGCGACCGGTGCCCCCGCCGACCGTCGCCTTGATATTCCAGGCGCAGACTTGCCGGGCGTCTATGGCTCCGCGGCGTTCGTCGGCTGGTACAACGGTCATCCCGACTTCGCAGACCTTGCGCCGCCGCTCGATGGGGCGGGGGCGGTGGTCATCGGGAACGGCAATGTCGCGCTCGACGTGGCGCGCATTCTGTCGAAGACGACAGTGGAGTTCGCCGGATCGGATATCGCAGCGCATTCGCTCGACGCGTTGAAGGATGCGAAGCTGTCGTCTGTCACGATCCTTGGACGTCGCGGGCCGCACCAGATAGCGATGACGCCCAAGGAACTTGGCGAACTCGGGCATCTGGAGCGTGCGGCGCCGGTCGTCGAGCTGGGCGACCTGCCGCCTGCCGACCTTGATGCGGACCTTGAACCCGGCCAGCGCAAGTCGGTCGCGCATCTGCGAAGTTTCGCGTCCGAGCCTCGGGAAGCCGCGCTGTCGGTGATCTTCGACTTCTTTGCCGCGCC
>DDFE01000184.1:22916-23498 GCA_002336985.1 Sphingomonadales bacterium UBA1936 | reverse complement strand
TCGACAAGATCGCAGGCGAAATAGGCGAGGGACGCGGTGTCGAGGGCGGTGCGGGCCTCGACACGCTGTTGCTGTCACGCGGTGTCCAGACGGTGTCCTTCAGCGACTGGCAGGCAATCGACGCCGCCGAAACCGCACGCGCTCGCGAAGGCGCCCCGCGCGAAAAGTTCACGACGGTCGCTGAGATGATGGCCGCCCGTCAGTAGGGCGGGCAGTCGCGTCCCGTCGGGCTCTTGGTAAAGATCTCGCAGCCGGTTTCGGTGATGCCGATCGAATGTTCGAACTGCGCCGACAGCGTCTTGTCGCGCGTCACCGCCGTCCAGCCGTCTTCCAGCACCTTCACGTCCGGGCGGCCGATGTTGATCATCGGTTCGATCGTGAAGAACATGCCGGGCCGCAATTCGGGGCCGGTGCCGGGGCGTCCGGCATGCACCACTTCCGGAGCGTCATGGAACAGGCGGCCGATGCCGTGACCGCAAAAGTCGCGGACCACGCCGTAGCGGTGCTTCTCGGCAAAACTCTGGATCGCGTGCGCTACGTCGCCCAGTCGGTTGCCGGGCTTGGCCTGTTCGATCCCGCGCA
>DDFE01000184.1:0-22782 GCA_002336985.1 Sphingomonadales bacterium UBA1936 | reverse complement strand
GGCACGATGAAATCGGCGAGCGCGTCGAGGATTTCGGCGGACAGTCGTCCGGCCTTGCGCATCCCCGCGAACCCGTCGGGTCCGTGCAATTTGATCGTGCCGTCGCGCGAAGGGCGTGTATCGGCAGTGGCGTCGACATAGGTGGTCATCGCCCCGATATAGAGTTACGTGCCGCTCATGACCAGTGACCGCATCTGGACCGCCGCCCTCGTCGTCATCGGCGACGAAATCCTGTCGGGCCGCACGCAGGACAAGAATGTTGCGCAGATCGCCCTGTGGCTGAACCTGCAGGGGATCCGCCTCGCCGAAGTGCGCGTCGTTGCCGACGTGCAGGACGCGATCGTCGAGGCCGTGAACGCGCTGCGCACGCGCAACGATTACCTGTTTACGACCGGCGGCATCGGCCCCACGCACGACGACATCACCGTGGACGCGATCGCCAAAGCGCTGGGCGTTCCGGTGGTCATCCACCCGAAAGCGCGGGCAGGGCTGGAAGCCTATTATGAAACGCGCGGCGGCCTGACCGAAGCGCGGCTGCGCATGGCGCGGGTGCCAGAGGGTGCGCTGCTGATCGAGAATCGCGTGTCGGGCGCGCCGGGCATCCGGCACGGCAATGTCTTCATCATGGCGGGCGTGCCGCACATCACCGCGATGATGCTCGACGCGCTGTCGGGCACATTGGAAGGCGGCACGCCGCTGATGAGCGAAACCGTCGGCTGCTGGGTTCCGGAAAGCGAAGTCGCCGACCTGCTGGGCGCGACCGAAAAGGCGCATCCGAAATGCCAGATCGGCAGTTACCCGTTCTTCCGCGAAGGGCGGACCGGCGCCAATTTCGTCGTACGCTCGATCGACAGGGCAGCACTGGACGCGTGCGTTACCGCGCTTGTTTCGAGCCTCGTCGACAACGGACGCGAGATTGTTCGCGGCGGAATCTAGTGCTGCACGCGCGGCAGGCGCCGTAGCAGGATCAGCGAAAGCAGCGCGGTAATTGCCGCGACCACGAATGCGGCAGCCGGAAAATGGAACGGCGCGGTATTGCCGGTGAAATACGCCATGGGCGCGAGCAGGACGCCAGGCGCGATGATCGTGCCCAGGCCCAACACCATCGACGAAATGCCCTGCACTTCCCCTTGCGTTTCGGGTGTCGCCCGGCGGCTGAGCATCGCCATCAGGCTGGGCTGGACCAAGCTTTGCAAGGCGATGAACGCCATTGCGGCAAATGCCTGCCAGGTCTCCTGGGCCAGGGCATAGGCGACGAAGCCGAGGATCGCGGTAATGATGCCGATGGTCGCGGCGTCGCGTTCGCCGAAGCGTTTGACCATGCGCCCTGTCAGCAGGACCTGGCTGGCGGCAATGATCACGCCGACCGCGGCGAGGCTGGCCCCGATCATGGACGACGACCAGCCGAGCTGCGCGATCGCGTAAAAGCTCCAGGTCATCGGATAGACCATGCTCGCGATCTGCCAGAGCAGCAGTACGGCCACGACGCCCATCATGCCCGGCGCCGAGCGTGCGGCATGCCATGCGCCAAGGGGGTTGGCGCGTTTCCAGCTGAAGCGCCGACGGCGCTCGACAGGAAGCGTTTCGGGGAAGATCAACAGGCCATAGAGCACGTTCAGGAACGCCATCGCCGATGCGACGTAAAAGGGCGCGCGCGAGCCCCATTCACCGAGCAGGCCGCCGATCGCCGGGCCCAGCACGAACCCGACGCCGAATGCGGCGCTGATATAGCCGAAGGTCTTGGCACGATCTTCCGGCGTGGAAACATCGGCAACCGCGGCCATGGCGGGCGCATAACTGCTGCCGAACGCGCCCGACAGGACCCGGCCGATGAAGATCAGCGGCAGCGTATGGGCGATCGCAAGCAGCAGGTAATCGAACGCGAGGAAGACCAGCGCGAGCAGCAGCACCGGCCGCCGCCCGAAATGGTCGGAAAGATTGCCGAGTACCGGTGCGCAGAAGAAGCCGGCGACGGCGAGTGCCATCGTCATCCATCCGCCGATGCCGATCGCATGGCTCAGGTCGATATGGCCGACCTCCATCAGCAGCCTCGGCAGCACCGGCATGATCAGGCCGAAGCCGACGGAGTCGATGAAAATGGTGACGAGGACGAACAGGGCCGAATGTTTGCGTGCCGTCATGCCGTCGATTGCCTCTCCTGACCGGGATCAGCCGCTCGCATGTTTACCGGCGGCGCTCAAGGCTGCTGCCCGGTGGATTCCTTCGACGAACAGGCGATAGGCCTCGTCGCCCTGCAAACGGTCGGCGGCGGACGGGGCAACCAGCAGGCCCATCGTGCGGCGCAGGCCGAAACCGGACAGTGCGGCCATCGCAATGCCTTCGCCCGCGAAGCACCGCGGCATGACGGTGATGCCCAGGCCGCTGCGCACATAGGCGCAGGCGCGGTCGTCGTTGACGGTCCGCGCGGCCATGAACGGACGAATACCGCGCTGTGTGAAGTGGCGGCTGACGTCGGCAAGCGCTTCGCAATGCCGCCGCACGATCATCGGCTCGCCGCCCAGTTCGTCGGCGCCGATCGTATCCCGTCCGGCAAGCCGGTGATCGGCGGGGAGGGCAACGGCATAATCTTCTTCGAAGAGCAGCGTGCCCGACGCGCGGTCCTCACCCAGATCGCAGAGCAGGGCATCGATCCCGCCGCGCTCGATCTGCTGGCGAAGGTCGCGGCCGCGACCGTCGATGATTTCCAGGCTGTTGGCGGCGGATGCCTCGTCACGCACGGCGCGCAGAGCCGTGCCGATCCATGCCGACGGCAGGGTAGAGACGACGCCCAGGCGCGTGATGCGAACCTGTGCCTCCTCGCGCGCCGACCGTTCGGCGGCGGCGAACTCCGCCTCGATCCGCCGGGCATGATGGGCAAAGCGCGCGCCCGCCGTCGTCAGCTCGACGCGGCGGTTGGTGCGGTTGAACAGCGGCTTGCCGATCATCGATTCCAGCTTGGCGATGCCGACCGACAGGGTGGGCTGCGACACCCGGCAGTGTGCGGCGGCACGGGTGAAGTTGCCGGTATCCATGACGGCAAGGAAATACCGCAGCAAATAGCGATCGATCATAGATACAGTCTATGATGAACCCGCCGATCTTTCAATTTTTCTCTTGGGTGGCGAGGTGATAGGTTCCGTCTAAACAGTTTGGGAGAGGCCCGTGGCCGAGTTCGATTTTGCCCTCGGCGACAACGCCGACATGATCCGTGAGACGACGCAGCGGTTCGCCACCGACCGCATCATGCCGCTGGCGGCGAAAGTCGACGAGGAGGACTGGTTCCCCCGCGACCTTTGGCCCGAAATGGGCGCGCTGGGCCTGCATGGCATCACTGTGAGCGAAGATGACGGGGGCCTCGGCCTCGGCTATCTCGAACATGTCATCGCGCAGGAAGAGGTCGCGCGGGCGTCGGCCAGCATCGGCCTCAGCTATGGCGCGCATTCGAACTTGTGCGTCAACCAGATCCGCCGCTGGGGCAATCCCGAGCAAAAGGCGAAATATCTGCCCGGACTGATCAGTGGCGACCATGTCGGCAGCCTTGCCATGTCGGAGGCCGGTGCGGGCAGCGATGTCGTCTCGATGAAGCTGAAGGCCGAAAAGGTCGACGGCGGCTATCGCCTGAACGGCACCAAGTTCTGGATCACCAATGCGGCCTATGCCGACACGCTGGTCGTCTATGCCAAGACCGGTGAGGGATCGGGCGGTATCACGACCTTCCTGATCGAAAAGGGCATGGCGGGTTTCAGCATCGGCCAGAAGATCGACAAGATGGGCATGCGCGGTTCGCCGACGGCGGAACTGGTGTTCGACGACTGTTTCGTGCCGGACGAGAACGTCATGGGCGCGGTCAACGGCGGCGTCGGCATATTGATGTCCGGCCTCGATTACGAACGCACCGTACTTGCGGGGATTCAACTCGGCATCATGCAGGCCTGCCTCGACGTGGTCCTGCCCTTCATTCGCGAGCGCAAGCAGTTCGGCAAACCCATCGGCAGCTTCCAGCTGATGCAGGCCAAGGTCGCCGACATGTACGTCGCGCTGAATTCCGCCCGTGCCTATGTCTATGCCGTCGCCAAGAGCTGCGATGCGGGCCGCACGACGCGGTTCGACGCGGCGGGTGCTATCCTGCTCGCGAGCGAAAACGCGGTGAAGGTCGCGGGCGAAGCGATCCAGGCGCTGGGCGGCGCGGGGTACACCAAGGACTGGCCGGTCGAGCGTTTCTTCCGCGATGCCAAGCTGCTCGACATCGGTGCGGGCACGAACGAGATCCGCCGCATGCTGATCGGCCGTGAACTGGTCGGAGCCGCTTGATCGGTCGAAAGGTTAGTAAAGGTTAGCCTCACACGCACCGCTCGCCAGACCATTTGCCGGACAGGAAGTGATTGAGATGACTGGATTTCAAAGAGCCGAATCGACGGTATCGAGCGGGCGGTGTGTAGGACAGCGTTTTCTTGCCGAGATAAAACGGTCGGGCGGCTCAGCCTTGAAAAATCCTCCCCGTTCCAGGCAGGACTTGGCATGAGCGAAATCCTGTTGACCGCCCTCCAATATTACGGCGCGGCGGCGGGCGTTGTTGCCGCGTTCGTCGTGTCGCTCGACCTGGGACGGCGCCCCACCGGTTGGGCCTTCGTCCTGTTCGTCACCTCGTCACTGGCGCTGATCGGCTGGGGGTTCCTGAAGCCCCAGTCGGAGGGGATCGGGGTGCAGAACATCCTGCTCCTCGCCATCAACATCGTCGGCGTCTATCGTTACCTCATCCGCAAGAAGGAGGCCGCATGAGCGCGCCCGTTCTCCCCACGTCGTTCAACCCTGATAGCGATACGGCACGCGCCAACGCCGCGCACAACCGGGCGCTCCGCGACGAACTCTGGGCCAAGGTCGAGACGGCCGCGCTCGGCGGCAACGAGAAGGCGCGCGAGCGACATACTTCGCGCGGCAAGCTGCTTCCGCGCGAGCGGGTCGAGCGCGTGCTCGATCCCGGATCACCCTTCCTTGAGATCGGCCAGCTTGCGGCAAACGGCATGTATGGGGAGGATATTCCTGGCGCGGGCGTGATCGCCGGCGTGGGCCGCGTGTCGGGCCGCCAGTGCATGATCGTCGCCAACGACGCGACGGTGAAGGGCGGCACTTACTACCCGATGACGGTCAAGAAGCACCTGCGCGCGCAGGAGATCGCGACCGAGAACCGCCTGCCGTGCCTCTACCTGGTCGACAGCGGCGGCGCGAACCTACCCAACCAGGCGGAGGTTTTTCCCGACCGCGAGCATTTCGGACGCATCTTCTTCAACCAGGCGAACATGTCGGCGAAGCGCATTCCGCAGATCGCCTGCGTCATGGGCAGTTGCACCGCGGGCGGCGCTTACGTCCCCGCCATGTCCGACGAGACTGTGATCGTCCGCAACCAGGGGACGATCTTCCTCGCGGGCCCGCCGCTGGTGAAGGCCGCGACGGGGGAGGAAATCAGTGCCGAGGACCTGGGCGGCGGCGACCTTCATGCGCGCAAGTCGGGCGTCGTCGATCACCTGGCCGAGAATGACGAGCATGCGCTGACCATCGTGCGCGACATCGTGTCGCATCTTGGCGTGAGCGAGGGGTTCAAGGTTGAGACGCGCGAACCGCGGCCGCCGAAATATGATGCGGAAGAACTGTACGGCGTCATCCCGCAGGACGTCCGGGCGCCCTATGACGTGCGCGAAGTGATCGGCCGAATTGTCGACGGATCAGAATTCCACGAGTTCAAGGCGCTGTATGGTACCACCCTCGTCTGCGGCTTCGCGCATATCTGGGGCATGCCGGTCGCGATCCTCGCCAACAACGGCGTGCTGTTCAGTGAGAGCGCGCTGAAAGGGGCGCACTTCATCGAACTCGCCCAGCAACGGCGCATCCCATTGCTGTTCCTGCAGAACATTTCCGGCTTCATGGTCGGCGGCAAATACGAGGCGGAGGGGATCGCAAAGAACGGCGCGAAGCTGGTGACCGCGGTTGCGACCGCCAGCGTGCCCAAGATCACCGTGCTGATCGGCGGCAGTTTCGGTGCGGGCAATTACGGCATGTGCGGCCGGGCCTATTCGCCCCGTTTCCTGTTCACCTGGCCCAATGCGCGGATCAGCGTGATGGGCGGCGAACAGGCGGCGAGCGTGCTGGCGACGGTGCACCGCGATGCGGAGACCTGGACGCCCGAGGAAGCCGAGGCCTTCAAGGCGCCGATCCGCCAGAAATACGAGGACGAAGGCAATCCATATTACGCGACCGCGCGCCTGTGGGACGACGGGGTGATCGACCCCGCGCAGACGCGGGACGTGCTGGGGTTGGCGTTCGCGGCGACGCTCAATGCGCCGATCGACGAAGAGGCGCGCTTCGGCGTGTTCCGGATGTGAGGAGGCTTCTCGTCCTGCCGCTGCTCTTCGCGTTGACCGCGCAGGCGATGCCAAATCAGCCGATGCCGAAAGGTACCGGCCTCCCGCCGCCGACGGTCGACGAAGCGGCCGTCCTCGCGCCGATCAACCGTTTGTTCGGCGCAATGGCCCGGCGTGATGCCGCTGCGCTGCTGGCCGAACTCCGTCCCGAGGGCGGCGCGACGGTCGCGATCGAGGCGCCGGAAGGACGTGCCATCGGACATAAAAGCTGGGCGGAATTCGCCAAGACGCTGGGACCGGGTACGCAGAAGTTCGAGGAACGCCTGATCGATCCCATGGTCGATATCGATGGGGACATCGCGATGGTCTGGTCGCGCTACGTTTTCCTGATCGATGGCAAGCTGTCGCATTGCGGCATGGATCATTTCGACCTCGTCCGTGAAAACGGCAGCTGGAAGATCCTCAACCTCACCTGGTCGAAACGCACGACGGGATGCACAACCGAATGATCAAATCCCTCCTTATCGCGAACCGGGGCGAGATCGCCTGCCGCATCATCCGCACCGCGCGGGCGATTGGGGTGCGCACGGTCGCGGTCTATTCGGATGCCGATGCGAAGGCGCTGCACGTGCGGCAGGCGGACGAGGCGGTGCATATCGGCCCGTCGGCCGCACGTGAAAGCTATCTGGTCGGCGAGAAGATCATCGCGGCGGCCAAGGCGACCGGCGCGGAGGCGATCCATCCGGGTTACGGCTTCCTGTCCGAGAACGCCGAGTTCGCACAGGCTGTGATCGACGCAGGACTGGTGTGGGTCGGCCCGCGCCCGGCAAGCATTACCGCCATGGGCCTGAAGGATGCCGCCAAGAAACTGATGGCCGATGCGGGCGTGCCGGTGACGCCGGGTTACATGGGCGAGAACCAGGATCCGGCGTTCCTCGCCGACCAAGCGGCGGCGATCGGATATCCGGTGCTGATCAAGGCGGTCGCGGGCGGCGGCGGCAAGGGGATGCGCAAGGTCGATGCGGCGGCAGACTTCCTCGACGCGCTAGCCTCTTGCCAGCGTGAGGCATCGTCCTCGTTCGGCAACGATCATGTCCTGATCGAGAAATACATCCTGTCGCCCCGCCACATCGAGGTTCAGGTGTTCGGTGACACGCACGGCAACATCGTCCACCTGTTCGAACGGGATTGCAGCCTGCAACGCCGCCACCAGAAGGTGATCGAGGAAGCGCCAGCGCCGGGCATGGACAACGCAACGCGCGAGCAACTCTGCGCCGCCGCTGTCCGCGCGGCACAGGCGGTCGATTATGTCGGCGCGGGGACGATCGAGTTCATCGCCGACGCCAGCGAAGGCCTTCGCGCCGACCGCATCTGGTTCATGGAAATGAATACGCGGCTGCAGGTCGAACATCCCGTGACGGAAGAGATTACAGGCGTCGATCTCGTCGAATGGCAGTTGCGTATCGCGAGCGGGGAACCGTTGCCGAAGCGGCAGGATGAACTGTCGATCGACGGCTGGGCGATGGAGGCACGGCTTTATGCGGAAAACCCCGCGACCGGATTCCTGCCTTCGATCGGCCCGCTCGATCACCTGCAATTCCCCGACGATGTACGCATCGAGACCGGCGTCGAGGAAGGTGGTGAAGTCTCGCCTTTCTACGACCCGATGATCGCCAAGATCGTCGTTCACGACGCCACGCGCGAAAACGCGCGCCGGGCGCTGCGCGATGCAATCGACGGCACGGAAGTATGGCCGGTCAAGACCAATGCCGGATTCCTGGGGCGGCTGGCCGATGAACCCGGTTTCGTGTCGGGCCATGTCGATACCGGGCTGATCGCGCGGGTCGGCGATGTTCTCACCCACCCACCCGTGCCGGAAGAGGATGAACTTGCCGAGGCGGCGGCATTGCTGGCGGCTTCGCACGGCGACGGTCCCGTTAATGCAGCACTGGGATTCCGGCTGAACGCCCCGCCCCGCGCAACTGCGCGGATCATCGATGACGGCGGCGAGACCTATGTCGTGACGCTCGAGGAGGCCGAGAACGCCGAGCCCGTTCCGGAGGTGTTGTCTTTCGTCGAGGGATTTGCGCGCAGCTTTCGACTGGACGCGCCACGCGGTTCCGCGGGCGGTGTCGCGAGCGACGGCGTCATCCTCTCGCCTATGCCAGGCCGCATCATCGCGGTCGATGTCGCGGCGGGCGATGCGGTGGTGAAGGGGCAGAAGCTGCTGACGCTCGAGGCCATGAAGATGGAACACACGCTGACCGCGCCGTTCGATGGCGTGGTGGCCGAGCTGAATGCGACGGCTGGCGCGCAGGTTCAGGTCGAAGCGCTGCTGGTGCGAGTAGAAAAGGCGGACGAATAGGCCGCGCTGTCGCCCAGAAAGATTGGCGATTGGTAACGTGACTCGGGCGCAGCGCCGTGCTTTCGCGCGCGCGTCTGGCCACCTCTCGCGAAAGGTTCATCCATGTTCCGCGCCGCCCGTCTTGCCACGCTCACACTGTTCGCATTCATGACCTCACAGGCGTTCGCCGAGACGCACAGTTTTCATTATCTGAACCTCGACGACTTCGTGGCGGCGAAGATCCTACCTCCGCCGCCGGCTGCCGGAAGTGCGGTCGAAAAGGCGGAGATGGCCCAAATCCGCGCGCTGATCGCCTCGGCGACGCCTGAACAGATGGCGCAGGCGCGTGCCGACGACGTGAACGAGACGCCGACGATGTTCGATAATGCCGTCGGCCTGTCTCTGAAAGACATGCCTGCGACCTGGGAACTTCTCGAAATCGTGCGTGAAGAGGCCGAGGCGGTCGTCACGCCCGCCAAGGATTATTTCGCGCGTATGCGGCCGTGGGGCGTTGATCCGACGCTGCCCAATTGCCAGGCGGGAACAGGCCGCAAGCCGGTTGGCTCATACCCCAGCGGCCACACCATCGTAGCCTATTCCATGGGCACGACGCTGGCGGCGCTGGCACCGTCGAAGGCCGAAGCGGTGCTGCTCCGTGCGCAGGGCTATGCGCTCAATCGCGAATATTGCGGCGTGCATTTCCCGAGCGATGTCGAGGCGAGCCATGTGCTGGGGAATGAGGTCGCCAAGCGCGCGCTGATGCTGCCGGCGTTGCGGGACAAGGTCGAGGCGGCGAAGGCGGAACTGGCGAAGGCTTTGGCCAACTAGGGCTGAGGGCGTCGCGGCGAAGCCGCGCCGTCGGTCCTCGCTTTGCGAGGCGGGCCGAGCTTGCGCATGGTGGAAATAGCCGCTGGCTATTTCTGCCTGCCTGCGCTGCGCTGGAGCGGGTGAAGGGAATCGAACCGCCGCGTAGCGCGGCAGCGCGTAGCCCAACAAAGACTGGAGGGTTCGGGCATGGGCAAAGCCCATGCCGTCGGTCAGTGCCGCGCACTGCCGTCCGAACTTGCGCGAATGCGGATTAGCGCCGCTAATCCGTGCCGCGCTGCGTTGGAGCGGGTGAAGGGAATCGAACCCTCGTCGTAAGCTTGGAAGGCTTCTGCTCTACCATTGAGCTACACCCGCGCGCCAAAGCGCCTTTAGCCGCGCAACCCGTCCTGCCGCAAGCCCGCGCTCACACCATCTGCGCGAGCAGGTCCTTGATATTCACGAATGCGAAGCCGATCGAGCTGTCGGCGATGCCGAACGGCAGGAACAGGTCGCCGTCCACCAGCATCGCGCCGCAAGTATAGACCACGTTCGGCACATAGCCGTCGCGTTCGTCGTCGAGCGGTTCGAGCAGCGGGCGGCTGGTCCGGCCGATCACTTTCGACGGGTCGTCCTTGTCGAGCAGGATGGCCCCGATCGAATAACGCCGCATCGCGCCGACGCCATGGGTCAGCAGCAGCCAGCCCTCGTCGATCTCGATCGGGGCGCCGCAATTACCGATCTGAATGAATTCCCAGGCGTATTTCGGGCGGGCGAGCAACGCGCCTTCGCCCCAGTCCGTGAGGTTTTCGGAGGTAAGCAGGAAGATGTTCTCCCCGTCCTGCCGCCCGATCATCATGTACTTGCCGCCGACCTTGCGCGGGAACAGCGCCATGCCCTTGTTGCGTGCGGCGGGACCGGTCATCGGCACCAGGTCGAACTTGCGGAAATCCTTCGTCCGCATCAGCTCGGACCGGATCTGCTTGCCGTCGTAGGCGGTGTAAGTGCCGATCCATTCGGTGCGCTGCTCGCCCTTCACCGTGCTGACGAAAGGGGTGATGCGCAGGTCTTCGAGGCCGTTCCGCTGCGCATCGGTCATCGGGAAAATGACGGTGCGCGACAGGTCGGAATCGGCGTTGCGGTAAATCGTTATGCTGTCGTCTGGAGCGACCGGCTCTCCGCGCTTTACTGCGGACACATCGGCGGCGGTCGCGATGCGAGGCGTTGGATGCAGGCTGACCTCGCGGCCGGGGCCGACGATCCCCTGGGCGAATGCGATCGAGCTGATGTGCCCTTCGCCCACCGTCCGCACCGACATGATGAAGCGTACCGCGCCATCGCTCACACCCGACTGGTCGGGCGAGGGCACGACGCTGGGGTTCATGATCGCGGCGGCGGCATAGCTGTATTCGTGGCAGAGATAGGCGCCGAGCAGCTGGCGGCGGCGGGGCGTCAGCTTGGCCTGCGCAAGCGCGTCCGCCATCGTTTCGCTGAACTGTTCGTACCGCGCCTCGAATACCTTATCGACCTGCCAATGGCGCGCGTCGAAGTGGTGATAGACGCGCTCGAGCTCAGTCGTCACATCATCGGTATCGAGATCGCGGACGTGGTTGATCAGGCGCAGCGCCCGGCTAGGCTCGGTTCCAGTGCTTTGCCAGGCAAGATGAAACGGACGAACGACGACCCGCCGGGCATCGGCATGCAAACGCTCCGGCATGATTTCGATCAGGGAAATGGGAACTCTCCGCGGTTCGCGCGGAGTGGCTTCAGGCAGCCTCCGCGACGGGTTCGTCCTCGTCCTCTAGATCGCTCACCGTTTCAAACAACCCCCGATAGGCACGATGTCCAGCCTGCCAGGCGATAATCGACTCCGCACCTTGGTTGAGATTGGCGTCGAAACGGGTCAGTCCGTCGTGGCACTCGCCGGTTTCGGCATCGATAATCGGCACCGACAGGGTGTTGGCACCGAGGAACCAGTCATGTGCGGCGGTCGCGCGATCAATCCAGACCGCGTCGTCGGTCGCCGCCCACGCGACGGCGCACGCGTCGATCATCGCCCAGGCCTCGAGCGGCTGCTGGTCGAAAATCGCTGGCGGTGCGAACGGCACGCTGAAACTTTCGGTGCCGACCGGCTGGAACTGGCCGTCATGCGCGGTCGTCTGCTGCGAGACCCAGTCGAGCGTTTCGATGCCGGTTGCGACCAGCGTTTCGTCGCCCAGGATCTGGCCGGCGCGGATCAGTGCCTCTGGCAAGCGCGTGTTGTCGTACGACAATACGATTTCGAACCAGGCCCAATCGGGGCGGCTGTTACGCGCGACCAGCGATGCCAGCATGACGGCACCCTCGCGCAGCACGGTCAACGCAGCTTCGTCATCGGGCCGGATCGTCACGATCTCGGCCGCGCCCAGCATCTGGAAAGCGCGGGCGCGCAGTGACGGCAGCGGCCCCATGGCGGCGGCGGTCAGGTCGTACCATTCGAGCGCCCATTGCCGGATCGCGGTGGACGGACCTCGGGCAGCGGCAGTCGCCAGCGCCCAGAGCGTGCGACCGTTGCTGTCTTCAGATCCAACATCCTCCAGCCAGCGGCGGTCGAACGACATGAAGTTGCGGAATCGGCGGGTCTCTTCGTTCCAGGCGTGCTGGACGAAGCTCGCGTAAGTCATCGCGAATTCGGTGCGCGTTTCGACGGGCAGATCGTCGGCAAGTGCCATCAGCATCAGTCCGCGGGCATTGTCATCGATGCAATAGCCATGACGGCGGTCGGGCACGCCCAGGATGCTGTGTTGCAGCATTCCGGTGCCGTCGGTCATCCGCTCGATCGGCGTGACCTTAAGGACGGGCGTGATCAACCTCGCGCGCGAAATGCGATGGTCCCGCAGACCGCTGGCGATCGTCTCCAGCACATTTTCGGCATTGCGCGGCCAAATCATCGAACGCCCGCGCTTGTAGGCTCGATCCGCCATCGCCGTGCGAAGCGCATCGTCGGTCAACAGGCGCGATACCGCTTCGCCCAGCGCCTCGGGCGACCGCATTGGGACCAGAATGCCGTGATCGTCTGCCAGTATCTCCGTCGCATGGACGTAGGGCGTGGAGACGACAGCCTTGCCCAGGCCGATCGCGTAACTGAGCGTACCCGAGGTGATCTGGGCCGGGTTGCGATAGGGCGTGACATAGATGTCGGCGGCGGCCAGCCAGTCGGTCAACTCATCGATGTCGCAGAAACGGTCGACGAAGCTGACGTTGTCCGCCAGGCCGAGTTCGGCAACCCGCGCGATCAGGGATTCGCGATACGCCTCGCCTTCGTGCCGGATCAGGTGCGGATGCGTGGCGCCGAGCACGATGTAATGCGTGTCCGGCGTCTTCGCGACGATCGCCGGCATCGCCTCGATCATGTCAGCGATGCCCTTGTCGGGCGAGAGCAGGCCGAACGTCAGCACCGTCGGCCGGTCGTCCAGCGTCAATCGCTGGCGCGCTTCCGATGGATCGACCAGCGGCCGGTCGGGAATGCCATGAGGAATGACAGTCACGCGTGCCGGGTCGATGCCATGCGCGCGCGCCAGGATGTCACGGCCTTTCTCGGCCATCACGATGATGGTCGATGCGCGGGTGAGCAGGGTTTCCAGGACGGTACGCTGCGTATCGTTAGGATTTTCGAGGATCGTATGCAGCGTTACCGCGATCGGGGTCTGCACACGGTTGATCAGCGCGAGCAGGTGGCTGCCCGCGTCGCCGCCGAAAATGCCATATTCGTGCTGGATCCACAGAACCTGCGCGCCGCTTGCGTCGATCCTGTCGGCGGCAGCCTGATAGGCGGTGATGTCGTCCTGCGGGATCAGCCGTTCGATTTCCGGGCCGTAACCCTGAACCTGACCGTCATCCATCGCATAGACATCGACCGCCGAACGCGACGGATGCGCGCTCAGCGATTGCCAGCAATCGAATGTATAGGTGGCAAGACCGCACAGGCGCGGCGGAAAATTGCCGAGAAGGGCCACATGGGACGGCAAACGCTTGCTGCGCGGGGCACCGGGCCAGGGCAGGGGATCGAACTTCATCGAACCTCCAGTGATCGGGGACAAGCTGCGTTAACCGACAATACGGGACGAAGTTCCACCGACTCCTGTTGCAATGCAACATTTTTGTTGCATTAGCGAACAGATTCGAAAGATCGTTACGCCAGCGGCACTTAGCTTAGCCCGAGTATGTCCCCGGCGGCATTCAGGCCGATGTGTTCCGCTGCGGGAACGCGCGGCAAGCCCGGCATGGTCATGATCTCTCCGCAGACTGCCACGACGAATCCGGCGCCGGCAGACAGGCGAACCTCGCGGACTTTGACGACGTGACCAGTGGGCGCGCCCATCGATGCAGGATCGGTCGAAAAACTATATTGGGTTTTCGCCATGCAGACCGGCAGGTTGCCGTAACCGGCGGCTTCCCAGCGCGCGAGTTGCGCGTGGACGCTGGGTTCGGCGACCGCTTCCTCGGCGCGGTAGATGCGGGTCGCGACGGTGTTGATCTTGTCGAACAGCGACAGGTTGTCGTCGTAAAGCGGCGCGAACTGCGCGCCGTCGCGGTCGGCAAGCGCGACGACCGCTTCGGCCAGATCGACTGCGCCCGCACCGCCCTCCGCCCAATGCTTGCAGAGATGCGCCTCGCAGCCATGGGCGACCGCGATTTCGCGGATCTTGGCGTGTTCGGCGTCGGTATCGGTCGCGAAATGGTTGATCGCGACGACGACGGGAACGCCGAACTGGCGGACGTTTTCGATGTGGCGGACAAGGTTGACCGCGCCGCGTTCGAGGGCCGCGACGTCTTCCCTGGCAAGGTCGGTCTTGGCGACGCCGCCATGCATCTTCAGCGCGCGGACGGTCGCGACGATGACGGCGACCGCGGGCGACAGCCCGGCCTGGCGGCATTTGATATCGAAGAACTTCTCCGCGCCCAGGTCCGCGCCGAAGCCGGCCTCGGTCACGACGAAATCGGCGAGCGTCAGGCCAAGCCGCGTCGCGATCACCGAGTTGCAGCCGTGCGCGATGTTGGCGAACGGGCCGCCGTGGATGAGTGCGGGCGTGCCGTCCATCGACTGGACCAGGTTGGGCTTGATCGCCTCCTTCAGCAGTACCGCCATCGCGCCATCGGCTTTCAGGTCGTGCGCGGTCACCGGCTGGCGGTCGCGCGTATAGCCGACGACGATGCGGCCCAGCCGCGCCTGCAGGTCGTCGAGGTCGCTGGCGAGGCACAGGATCGCCATGACTTCGGATGCGACAGTGATGTCGAAACCGCTTTCACGCGGATATCCGTTCGCGACGCCGCCGATCGACTGGACGATGTCGCGCAGCGCCCGGTCGTTGATGTCGAGCACGCGCCGCCACGTGATGCGCCGCACATCGATGTCGAGCGCGTTGCCCCAATGGATGTGGTTGTCGATCATCGCCGACAGCAGGTTGTGCGCGGCGGTGATCGCGTGGAAATCGCCGGTGAAATGGAGATTGATGTCCTCCATCGGCACGACCTGCGCATGGCCGCCGCCCGTCGCGCCGCCCTTGGTGCCGAAACAGGGGCCGAGCGAGGGTTCGCGCAGCGCGAGCATCGTCCGCCGCCCGATGCGGTTCATCGCGTCGGCGAGGCCGACCGAAGTCGTCGTCTTGCCTTCGCCCGCAGGCGTCGGGCTGATCGCGGTGACGAGGATGAGCTTGCCGTTATGGCCGGATGCCGGGATCGCTGCCGGGTCGATCTTGGCCTTGGCCTTGCCATAGGGTTCGACGGCTTCGGCCGGAATGCCCGCGATGGCAGCGATTTCGGCAATGGGCTTCAGCGTCGCCGCCCGGGCGATCTCGATGTCGGAAAGCATGGTCGCTGGCGTATCGTGCGACCCGCGGCCGCACAAATCAAAAGGGCGGAGTGCATCGCTGCACCCCGCCCGATTCGTAAAAGGCGTGGAGCCGATTAGCGCTTCGAGAACTGGAAGCTGCGGCGGGCCTTGGCCTTGCCGTACTTCTTACGCTCGACGGCGCGGCTGTCGCGGGTCAGGAAGCCTGCAGCCTTCACCGGTGCGCGAAGTTCCGGCTCGTACTTGGTCAGCGCCTGCGAGATGCCGTGCTTCACGGCGCCCGCCTGGCCCGACAGGCCGCCGCCCTTGACGGTGGCGATGACGTCGTAGCTGCCGACGCGGTCGGCGACTTCGAATGCCTGGCTGATGACGAGGCGCAGCGTCGGACGTGCGAAATACACTTCCTGGTCGCGGCCGTTGACCGTGATCTTGCCGCTGCCGGGCTTGATCCAGACGCGCGCAACGGCGTCCTTACGACGGCCGGTCGCATAGCTGCGGCCCTGTGCGTCGATTTCCTTTTCGCGCAGCGGCATCGTCGAGACGAACTGCACGGGCGCTTCGTCGGCATTGACGACGGTGTCGGTCGTCTCGGCCTTCACAGGCGCAGGCGCGGCGCCGGTCAGCGCGGCGAGGTCGGCCAGCGACTGGCGGCCGTCAGAGGTTTCGGGGGTCTCGGACATTATGCGCCCACCTTGTTCTTGCGGTTCATGCTGGCGACGTCGAGGACCTTGGGATCCTGCGCCGCATGGGGGTGCTCGGTACCGGCATAAATGCGGAGAGCCCGCATCTGGTCACGGCCCAGCGGACCGCGCGGGATCATGCGCTCGACAGCCTTTTCAAGCACGCGCTCGGGGAACTTGCCCTCGAGAACCTTGGCCGGCGTGATCGCCTTGATGCCGCCCGGGTGACCGGTGTGCTTGTAATAGACCTTGTCGGTCAGCTTCTTGCCGGTGAAGCGAACCTTCTCGGCATTGATGATGATGACATTGTCGCCGCAATCGACGTGCGGGGTGTAGCTCGGCTTGTGCTTGCCGCGCAGGATGTTCGCGACCATGCTGGCAACGCGGCCAACAACCAGTCCGTCGGCATCGATCAGATGCCAGTCCTTCACCACCTCGTGCGGCTTGGCCGCCTTGGTGGTCTTCATCAGCGCCTTCATGGTGCCTGACCCTTTTTCAAACGAAACGCGCCGCCCCAATGCGGAGCGGCGCTGTGAGCGGGCCAATGCTGCGTCAGGTGCAGAAAGTCAAGCATATCTGCCGTTTCGCTGACGGGTATTTGAATACCGGCCAGCGAAACGGGCAGTCAAATCAGCGTGCGGCGATCACTGCGGCCTGGGCTCCGGGCTTGCTCGACACGACGTCGCGGGTCGAAAAGCTTACCCAGCGCCCGTCGATCGACCCGTTGACGCGGGTGCCCGACACGCGGAACCGGAAAGGCTGCTTCGTATCTTCGATGCGGCCGGAAATCAGCGTCACCTTGCCCTGCTTTTCAACGGTGTAGGTGTAGGTCGATCCGTCGCGCGTGAACGTTTCGGCGAGTGCGGGCTGCGCAACGGCGGCGGCGAGGACGGAAAAAGCGATCAGTGTCTTGGTCATGGCAGTTCCTTTCGGGGAGGAAAGTGTCTGCCGTTCAGGCTTCTTATTGTTGTGCACTGCACCCTATTTGCGGGAGCGCATGGGTCAAACGCGACCTGTGCAATCGCGTTTGCAGATTGTGCACTGCAATAAATTCAGGGTGCGAGTTCGAATTCGACCGTACGCCGGTCCACATCCGCCGCGACCAGCTTCACCCTTATCCGCGCACCGGGATCGATCGTGCCCTTGAGCCGCGCCACGATGGGCATGTCCTGAAGCTGGATGCGCACGCCGCGTTCGTCGATGTCGGTGACGACCGCGGGAAAGACCTTCCCCTCGCTGCCGTGAAGCATCACGGCCTCCGCCAGGTCGACGACCGCGCGCGAGATCTGCCCGCCGAGCGCACCCGACCGGGCCATGACGGCGGGCAGCCGGGCAAAGGCATCGGTCACCACGTCCGGCACCGGCTGCCCGTTCACGACGGCGAGGATCGCGCGGATGACATAACGATCGGCAAGGCGGCGCAGCGGGGCCGTGGCATGCGCATAAGTTGCGGACATTGCCGCGTGCCAGGGCACGATCCCATCGTGATAGGGCGTGTAGGACGCACCCGTCCCGGCACGGCGGATCGCCATCATGAAGGCGGCCTGGTGCGGGTCGCACGGATCGAGCCGCTTTTCGAACTGGGCGAGCGTGGCGTTCGCCGGCCAGACCAGCCCGAACGCCTTTGCGGTGTGCCGCAGCCGTTTCACTGCACGCTCATCGGGCGGTGCCATGACGCGGAACAGGCCCGTCTTATGCGCGAGCAAGGTGTCAGCGATCGCAAGGTTGGCGGAAAGGGACAGCGCGGCATTATGGGTTTCGGACAAGAGCATCGGCCGGAACAGCAGCTCGAATCCGCCGTTCGCATCCCGTGACACTTCCTGTTCGGGCGGATCGACGCGCGCGGCACCGCGGCGGTCCTCGGCCGCCTCGATCCGCCTCGCCAGTTCGGCAAAGTCCGGCGGCAGGTCCGCATCGCGCACATTGTCATAGGCGAGCTTCGCCTTGCTGTGGACAATCGCCCGTTCGGCGCCGTCGAGATGCACGCCGCCGTCGGGTGCCACGCGGACTGTGAAGATCACCGCGGGCCGCGGACCGTCCGGCAACAGGCTTGCCGCATGTTCGCCCAGCACCGGCGGATAAAGTCCCGCCTTGCTGTCGGGCAGGTACTGCGTCTCGCCGCGCCGCCATGCCTCCAGGTCGACCGGGTCGCCGTCGTCGACAAACCACGCGACATCGGCAATCGCATAGTGAAGCAGCAGGTCCGCCCCGCTGCGCTCGATGGAAAACGCCTGGTCGAGGTCGGTCGAGGATGCCGGGTCGAGCGTGACGAACGGCCGGTCGGTGCGGTCGACGTGCTCCGTCGGCGCTTTCTTCGCGGCCACCTCCGCAGCGGCCAGCACATCGTCCGGAAAAGACGTGGGCACCTGAAACTGGGTGCGGATCGCCTGCAGCCCATGGACCAGCGCGTCGTTCGGATCGGCGATCGTTCTCATTTCTGCATCGATACACCGGTTGGCCCGCGCGCA
Source organism: Sphingomonadales bacterium UBA1936 (assembly GCA_002336985.1). Classification (GTDB taxonomy): domain Bacteria; phylum Pseudomonadota; class Alphaproteobacteria; order Sphingomonadales; family Sphingomonadaceae; genus Sphingomonas_O. The sequence continues at coordinate 4,300 of DDFE01000184.1, read as the reverse complement.
AAGCCTGTTATCGTATACGAATAATTCCTCCCCCCGGCCCGCTCGTGGCCACATCCGCCAAGGAGACTTTTATGCGCACTCTGTTCGTGGCCGCGTCAGCGGTGGCCCTCGTCATGTCGGGCGCGGTGGCTGCGCAGCCCGCGCCCCAGGCCGCGGCGCCCGCGGCGTCGGAAGATGCGCGGCTGACCGCCTTCCTCGATGGGGAATTCGCGCAGGAACTGACCTTCAAGCCGCAACTCGCGACCAGCCTGGGCATGAAGGACGGGCAGGACCGCCTCGACGACACGACCGATGCGGGGGCGCTGAAGCAGCTGCAATGGCGCCGGGCGAGCGTTGCGAAGATGAAGGCGCAGTTCGACCGGGCGAAGCTCTCTCCCGAAGGACAGGCGAACTACGACATCTGGGCGCTGGAACTCGACCGCGCGGAAATGACCCAGAAATTTCGCGATTACCAGCCGCCCTTTTATTCCTTCCTCTATTCCACGCACACGCAACTGCCCAACTTCCTGATCAACACGCACACGGTGCAGGATGCGTCGGACATGCGGGCCTATAATGCGCGGATAAAGGGGATGCCGGCCGTGCTCGACACCGCCATCGCGCGCAGCCGCCACGCCGATGCCAAGGGCATCCGCGCGCCGAAGTTCGAGATCGAGCGGGTGATTTCGGGCAGCAAGGTGCTGATCGGCGGCGCCCCCTTCGACGGCGGCGCCGATTCCCCGTTGTGGGCGGATGCCAAGGCAAAGGTCGGAAAGCTGGTGGCCGCGAACAAGGTTACCGCGGCGGAGGGCGATGCGCTGCTGGCGGACACCAAGGCGTCGCTGATGACGATCAAGCCCGCCTATGAACGCGTCATCGCATGGGCGCAGGGCGAATTGCCGAACGCGCCCAGCGGCCGCGTCGGCGCGGTTTCGCTGCCCGACGGTCTTGCCTGGTATGCGGCCGCGCTCAAGATCAACACGACGACAGACCTCACGCCGCAACAGGTCCACCAGATCGGCCTGAAGGAAGTGACGCGGATCGAGGCCGAGCAGGACGCGCTGGCGCGCAAGGCGGGGTCGAAGGACCGCAACACCTATTATGCGGAGCGCGAAAAGCTCTTCCCGCCGCGTCCGTGGACCGACGAACTCCGCGCCGGATATCTGAAGACCGCCAACGACGCGATCGCGCATACGCGCACGCTGCTGCCCGGTTACTTCGGCCTGCTGCCCGCGTACCGTGCGGAGGTCGTTCGCGAACCCGCGTTCAGCGAGGTTGCGGGCGGCGCGGCCCATGCCTCTGGCCCCAGCCCCGACGGTGCCCGCGCGGGCCGCGTCTATGTCCACCTGCTCGGCACGACCGGCGACCCGGCCAGCGCGTACGACCTGATGTGCCATGAAGGCATTCCGGGCCACGTCATGCAGGGCGACATCCAGGTCCGGCAAAGCGGCGGTCCGAAGTTCCGCAAATCCTATCGCTATGTCGCCTTCGGAGAGGGCTGGGCGCTCTATGCGGAAAAGCTGTGCAGCGAGATGGGCGCCTATCCCGATATCGCCGCGGACTTCTTTCGCCTCGACGCCGAACTGTTCCGCGCGGCGCGGCTGGTCGTCGACACGGGCATCCATGCGGACGGTTGGACCGAGGCGCAGGCGGTCGACTATATGATCAAGACCGCGCGCACCTCGCCCGACATGGCCCAGTCTGAAGTCCGCCGGTACATCACGCTGCCGGGCCAGGCGACGGGCTACAAGATCGGCATGCTCAAGATCATGGAACTGCGGCAAAAGGCGCAGGCCGCGCTGGTTCCGAAGTTCGACCTGAAGGCGTACAACGACCTGGTCGTCGGCGCGGGTTCGCTGCCGCTGACGGTGCTGGAACAGCGCGTCGATACGTGGATCGCGGGGCGCCGGTAAGCACCGGCGCGCCTTTACGCGTTTCCGCGCTACGGGAGCCCTAACGCAGCCGGCGAAATTCGCACGTCGCGTCGGCCGGCGGCTGCGTTTCCTCGTACGAGCGGCCGGCCAAGCAGTGCTGATTTCAATTTGGATGCCGTCTTAGCAGGCAACGCGCATTTGGCCATTTTGACGTCAAGCGCCATGCCTGTCGGAGACACGCTGACCACGACGTCGCACAAGCCGCGCGCGCGCGGTTCGTCCCTGCGGAATTGTTCAAGTGCGCGGTCAAGTTCGCCCTGATCGATGGACGGGTCGCCGCCAGATGAAGATATCGGCGGATCGGCATCATTCGCCGCCAATCCGCTGATGAAGCGACCGGCGCCACCGAGCGGCGCAACACCTGCATAAGGGTCATATCCGCTACCGCCGTTCCCGCCACCTGACCCTATTTCGGTGCCCTCCTGTCCGCTCGACGGCATGGTTATCGGCAACGGCTTGGCGACACTTATGGTGCTCAATCTCCATTCGCTTGCCTGGGCATTCTTTGTCGTATTGACGATGGTCGGGTCGACCTGCGCCGATGCGCTGGCCTCGTTTGGCAGGCTGTGCTGTTCCTGGGCCTCAGAAATCTTCGCGGAATCCATACTGATCAGGGTCAGCACCGTTTCGGCTGCAGGTATTGCCGTTGTCCCGCCAGTAAAATGTAAAAGTGTCCAGACGATCAACGCGTTAATCAGGATCGACGCCGTTGCCGCAAAACTGCGGCCGATAGCTGTATCGAATCGCGGCGGGATTATTGGTTGCGATTTACAATCGGATAAATCGAGCGGTTTCACATAAATTACCCGCCATTCTGCCGTCTTTTCAAAAGTCATATGAGATATTTCGGTGATCGATCTATATTAAGTGTCAATAATATTACTTCAAAAAAATTTTTATAAAGACTATCACAAATAATCGATGATGAATAATATTTACGAATCGGGGTGGAGAAAGAAAGCGTGTCATTGGTTGCTGAGTCCTTGTGTAAAAAGGGCTTTCTTTCGGAGACGGACCTGCGGCGCGCGGAAGAGGTCTGCCGGCGGATTGGCGGACGGCTTCCTGCAACGCTTGCGCGTCTCGGACTTGTTGCCGAAACCGATCTGGCTGTGACGATCGCGGAAATTCGGCAACTTCCGTTGAATCCCACCCTTTCCTGCGGAGAGGGTGATTTTGCCGACATAAACGCCCGCTTTCTCGCGCGACGCTCAATCGTGCCGCTCGCGCTTGACTGCACCTCCTTGCGTGTCGCGATGGCCGATCCCGAAGATGAAGAGGCTGTCGCAGCGCTCGCTTTCGCCACGTCGGTGCAAGATGTCCGCATTGAGGTCGCGACCTTCTCCGACATTGCCGAGGCTGTTGCTGCGCGCCATGGCGCGATGGACGACCCGGTCAATGTCGAAGGTTAGGTGCCGATCACGCCGCGCTTGAAGATCGAGAAGAAGTTTTCGGCGGTGTTGCTGTGGGCGAAGCCGCCCTTGCGGACATACTCATTAGCCGAGTGAATGACGCTGGTGTGACCGGCGAATTCACGACCGGCGCGATAATAAACGGGGCTTTCGTCGGTCATCAGGTGCGAAGCGCGGTCAACGTTCGTAACCAGAAGCGGGCGCAACGTCTTGGCATTGACGTTGGCGACATGGAACGAGCGGGCGTGACCGTCACGCTCGACCAGTGCGACAACTGCCTTCTTGGGGGCTGGCGAGCGGGTGGCACGGTTACGAGCCTTGCCGCCGACATAGGTTTCATCGGCCTCAACAACGGTGTTGGGACCGCCGAGCGGACCGTCGGGATCAACGGTCATGGCTTCGCGGATGCGGTGTGCCATGAACCATGCTGACTTGTAGGTGATGCCGAGCGAACGGTGCAGTTGATGGGCGCTGATGCCCTTCTTGCTGCCAGCCATGAGACGGAACGCCAGAAGCCATTTGTTGAGGGCAATCTTGCTGTCCTCGAAGATCGTGCCGACCGTGCGCGCACTGCGACCTTGAAGTACGACCCGCTGGGCCGTCTCTACGAGACGAGCGGCGGGAGCGCGGGTGTGACGCGCTACCTGTACGACGGCGACGAGCTGGTCGGCGAATATACGGACAGCGGCACGCTGATACGCCGTTACGTCCATGGCTCCGACGTGGACGATCCGCTGGTGTGGTACGAGGGGACGGACCTGTCGAGCCCGCGGTACCTGCACGCCAACCACCAGGGCAGCGTGATCGGCATTGCGAATGCGAGCGGACAGCTGCTCAACGTCAACAGCTACGATCCGTACGGCATCCCGGGGATCACGAACCTGGGGCGGTTCCAGTACACGGGTCAGATCTGGATCCCGGAGCTGGGTCTCTACCACTACAAGGCCCGCGCCTACTCGCCCACGCTGGGCCGGTTCC
>DDFE01000165.1:5211-8001 GCA_002336985.1 Sphingomonadales bacterium UBA1936 | reverse complement strand
CCCCTCTCCCCGACCCTCTCCCCGCAAGCGGGGAGAGGGAGAAATAGAATGGATACCAGCAAACTCTTCCGCCTCGACGGGCGTGTGGCGCTGATCACCGGCGGGTCACGCAACATCGGCAAGTGGATCGCCGAGGGGTTCGTCGCGCAGGGCGCGAAGGTCTATATCTCGTCCCGCAAGGCCGACGCGTGTTTCGCGACTGCCGAGGAGCTGGGGCCGAACTGCATCGCCCTGCCGCAGGATGTGTCGACCGTCGCGGGCTGCAAGGCGCTCGCCGCGCAGTTGGCGGAGCATGAGAGCAAGCTCGATATCCTCGTCAACAACGCCGGTGCCGCCTGGGGCGAACCGTTCGCGGGCTTCCCCGAAAGCGGCTGGGACAAGGTCATGGACCTGAACGTCAAATCGCCATTCTTCCTGACGCAGGCAGTATTCGAGCCGTTGAAGGCAGCGGGCTCAGCGGGGCAGCCAGCCAAGGTGATCAACATTACCTCGATCGACGGCCAGCGGCTCAACCCGTGGGAAACCTACAGCTATCAGACGTCGAAGGCAGCCTTGATCTACATGACCAAGGTGCTGGCCGCGCGGCTCGTGAAGGACAATATCAACGTCACCTCGATCGCGCCGGGCGCCTATCCGTCGGACATGAACAAGGCGGCGCGCGACCATGGGGCGGAAGTCGCCAAGGGTATTCCGTCGAAGCGGCTGGGCGTGCCGGAGGATCTGGCGGCGGCGGCGATCTACCTCGCGTCGCGCGCTGGCGATTATGTTGTCGGCGATACGATCACGGTCGATGGCGGGCTGGTCCACGCGGCGCTGGGGACGTCGATCGACGCCTGATGGCGGATGAACATATCCTGGATCGGCCGATCTGGCATGCGCTGACCACGCGGCAGGCCGGGCTTGCATTGGCGGAGGGTGTTGCGCGCCGCTTCGCACCCGACATCGGTCCGCTTGCAGGCGCGCGGGACGAAAGCGACGAAAGCCTGACGGATCTCTCGCGGCTGCTTCCCAGCGAAGGTGTGATCGCGCTGTTCGCCGACGAGAAGCATCCGCTGCCGCCTGGCGGCGTTCTCGAAAAAGCGGGTGAGGGCGTCCAGATGGTCGCGACCGCACCGTTCGGCGAACAATCCTCCGACGGATTGCTGGCGCTTGGTGACGATGATGCTGCCGAGATGCTTGCGCTGGCACTGCTCACCGAACCCGGGCCTTTCGCGGCGCGTACGCACCGGCTCAGCCAGTTCTGGGGCATCCGCGAGAACGGTCGCCTCGTCGCCATGGCGGGGGAGCGGTTGCAGGTGCCGGGGTTCAGCGAGGTCAGCGGTGTCTGCACCCATCCCGACGCGCGGGGGCGCGGCCATGCCGTGCGCTTGCTGAAATTCGTAGCCGCGCAGATCGAGGCGCGTGGCGAAACGCCGATCTTGCACTCTTATAGCGCGAACGCCGGTGCGCTGAAGCTCTATGAATCGCTCGGCTTCGCGGCGCGGCGTACGTTCATGTTCAGGTTCGTCCGCCGCGCTTAACGCTCGATCAGGAACTTCAGATCTGCCCTGGCGATCGGCTTTTTCTCATCGTCCTGCCATGCCGTGGCGATGACGTTCGCTACGCGCCGCCCCAGCCGTTCGACGTGAGCGCTCGCGAAAGCGGGTTCCATTTTTCCGCCGCGCATGAAGTCGACCGTGATGCCGATCGGCTTGAGGCGCGCCTCTCCCTCGATCGTGTCGAGCAGGACGACCCAAGCGGCATAATCCAGCAGGCCCGAGATCGCGCCCCCATGGATGAAGCCTGGTCGACCGCCGATGCCATCACCCGGCGCCATCATAACGATAGTGCGCGCACCACAGCGGTCGACCGTCAGGCCGAGCGTCCGGGCGTACGGCGAAGTGAGCTTAGCCATCGGTGAAGATGTACGTCCCGGCGACATGGGCGATCGGACGGGCAGCGTCGCCATCGTGCGCCTCGCCCCTGATGAACGCGATCGACTTGGTGATCTTGTAGCATTCGCCGTGACCGATCACGGCCTTCCCTGGCGCCGCGGGCCGCAAATAGTCGACGCGCAGGTCGAGTGTTGCTTGCGGACGGAACTTGCCGGCCTTTAGCCAGATCGAAATGCTGGTTGCCATGTCCATCATGGTGATGATCGGGCCGGATGCGACGACGCCGGTAGCCGCGTCGCCGACCAAGTCTTCACGATAGGGTAGTCGCAGTTCGCACCAATCCAATCCGTGGCCCTGATACTCGAGGCCCACCAAGCCATTGTGCTGGCTTTTGGCCATGGACCTAATGAAACGGACAGGGTCGAAATCGGGCGCCATGATCCATCTGCATAAGCACGGCTTTACGTTTGCGTAAAGCGACGTCTTCGGTAGAGTGCATCGCAGGAGAGAGCGGTGCATCCATTCCACCACGCGGCGGCAACGCCGGACAAGGCTGCTGTGATCGTCGCCGAAACCGGCCTGGCGCTCAGCTATCGCGAACTGGAGGATACCTCAAACCGTGTAGCGCAGTTCTTTCGGTCGCAGGGTTTGCGTGCGGATGACCGGGTCGCGTTTTTCCTGACGAACACGCCCGAGTATTTTCCGCTGGTCTGGGGTGCGCAGCGCTCAGGGCTGCGCTTTGTCGCGATATCCTCGAAACTGACGGCACCCGAGGTCGATTACATCCTGAACGACAGCGGCGCGACTTTGCTGGTCGCGGGCGCGGACCTGGGAACGGTCGCCTCGTCACTGACGGCAGCATGCGCGCGGTTCAGTCTCGGCGGCGCGATCTCCGGCTATTCGTCGTGGGAAGATG
>DDFE01000165.1:0-5182 GCA_002336985.1 Sphingomonadales bacterium UBA1936 | reverse complement strand
CCGGGCAGCGTCTATCTGTCGACGGCGCCCCTCTATCACGCGGCACCGATGGCATGGACCATGACCGTGCAGAAACTGGGCGGCACGGTCGTATTGATGAAAAAGTTCGATCCCGAAGCCGCCCTAGCCTTTATCGAGAAATACCGCTGCAACGCGGGCCAGTTCGTGCCGACGCATTTCGTACGGATGCTGAAGCTGCCGGACGAGGCCCGGGCGCGACACGATTTGTCGTCGATGAAGGTCGCGATCCATGCCGCGGCGCCCTGTCCGGTACCGGTCAAGCGCGCGATGATCGACTGGTGGGGGCCGGTGATCGATGAATATTATGCCGGGACCGAAGCGAACGGGTTCACCGCGATCAAGGCGGCGGACTGGCTTGCGCATCCGGGTTCGGTCGGACGTGCGATGGGTGAGGCGGTACTCCACATCTGCGACGAGGACGGCAACGAATTGCCGCCGCGCAAGGAAGGGATCGTCTATTTCGAAGGACCGCGGCCGTTCGAATATCACAACGATCCGGATCGAACGGCGCAGACGCGCAATTGCCATGGCTGGACCACATTGGGCGATGTCGGGTGGGTCGATGAGGAGGGGTATCTGTATCTCACCGACCGCAAGAGCTTCATGATCATTTCGGGCGGCGTGAACATCTATCCGCAAGAGATCGAGAACCTGCTGGTGACGCATCCGAAGGTTGCCGATGTCGCCGTCGTCGGTGCGCCGCATGACGATCTGGGCGAGGAGGTCGTGGCCCTGGTGCAGCCGGTCGACATGGCGGATGCCAGTGACGCACTTGCTGCCGAACTCATCGCCTTCTGCCGACAGAGCTTGTCGGGCGTGAAAACGCCGCGGCGCATAGACTTCACCGCAGAACTGCCGCGTCACGACACCGGCAAGCTGTATAAACGCCTGATCCGTGACGCCTATTGGGGCAAGGAGAGTCGAATTGTCTGACCGCGTTTCCATTACCGTCACCGATCAGGTCGCGGACGTCCGCCTGACGCGCGGCGACAAGATGAATGCGCTCGACCTGCCGATGTTTCACGGTATCGGAGCGGCGATCGACGAACTGGCTGCACGCAAGGACGTGCGTTGCGTCGTCCTGTCGGGCGATGGGCGAGCGTTCTGTGCCGGTCTCGACATGGGCACGATGGCTGCGGGTGGATCGGGACTGACGGCGGATCGCAACGACCAGGGTGCGGTGCTGGCACAGCATGTGAGTTGGGGTTGGCGCAACCTGCCGATGCCGGTGATTGCGGCAGTGCACGGCGTGGCGTTCGGCGGCGGCTTTCAGATCATGTCGGGTGCCGACATCCGCATCGCGGCGCCCGGTACGCGCTTTGCCATCCGCGAAATGCACTGGGGACTGGTGCCCGACATGGCCGGGTTCCCGCTGTGGCGGACGCTGGTGCGTGACGATGTGCTGCGTGAGCTTATCTATACGGCGCGCGAATTCGATGCGGATGAGGCGTTGGGCCATGGTTTCGTTACGCGCATCGCCGACGATCCGCATGCTGCCGCGATAGACCTGGCGCGCGTCATCGCTGCGCGTAGCCCGCACGCCATCCGCGGTGCAAAGCGGCTGTGCAACATGGCGCACGATGCGGAGCCGCTAGCGATGCTGGAAGCCGAAACCGCCGAGCAGATCGCGGTCATCGGCAAGCCGAACATGATGGAGGCCGTTGCCGCCAACATGGGCAAGCGCGCGGCGCTATTTACGGACTAGCCGCCGACGCGAACGGTCGCGAACTTCTCGGCGAAGGCGTCGGGAAAAGGAATGGCGCCGGTGTCGTTGGTATAAACAAACGTCGTGTCACAGGTCGCCACGCATTTGCCGTTCTGGAACGCGCCGGACACGATCGTCCATGACTTGGTTCCAACTTGGCCGACGCCACTCGCGATTATTATGTCGTGCGGGTGGTGTGCTTCAGCCACGTAGTTGACGATGACAGAGGCGACCAGCCAGCGTTCGCCGGGTAATTTGCGATGAAGGCCCAGCGATTGACTGAACCGCCCGCGCCCCTCTTCGAACAGGCCTGCCATCGAGACGTTGTTGATGTGACCCAACGTATCGAGATCGGCCCAGCGGGTGGGAACGATAACGGTGTAGGGATAGGCGCTCTGGTCGAGTCGCCAGGGTTCAGGACGGGACATCTGGGGTGCGGTGGCAGACCGGCACGCGTTTCGCAAGCATGCCCGCGCACCCCGTTGACCCTGACCGATTCCCCCGTTATGGGCGCCCCCTCGTTTCGCGGGGCCTATGCCTTGGGGAGCGTAGCTTGAACATTACCGGTGCGTTGGGCCGCCGGGGGCTGTGTGCCTCCATGCGGTCCTTTTCGTTCGTAAGGATCGGGCACTTGGTAAAGTAACCGCCGGAATTTGCCGGTAACACAAAGGTGAAGGGCTTCATGCCGACAATCAATCAGCTGGTCCGCAAGGGCCGCGACCCGCAGAAGGCCAAATCGAAGGTCCCTGCGATGGAAGCAAACCCCCAGAAGCGCGGCGTTTGCACGCGCGTCTATACCACGACCCCGAAGAAGCCGAACTCGGCGCTTCGCAAGGTGGCCAAGATCCGCCTGACGAACGCGCGCGAAGTCATCAGCTATATTCCGGGCGAAGGGCACAACCTGCAGGAGCACTCGGTGGTGCTGATCCGCGGCGGCCGCGTTCGCGACCTTCCCGGCGTCCGCTATCACGTTCTCCGCGGCGTTCTCGATACCCAGGGTGTCAAGGACCGCAAGCAGAGCCGTTCGAAGTACGGCGCCAAGCGTCCCAAGTAATTTAGCCAGAGTAAGCGCCGGACAGGTTCCGGGTTCGCTGAATTTGTGAAGGAAATTCAAGATGGCACGTCGTCGTCGTCCCGAAAAGCGGGAAATCCTGCCTGATCCCCGTTTCGGGGATATTGTCTTGTCGAAGTTCATGAACAACATCATGCTCGACGGTAAGAAGGCCGTTGCCGAAAGCATCGTCTATGGTGCCATGGAAACGATCGAAGCCCGCGCCAAGCGCGAGCCGATCGGCGTGTTTCATGACGCGCTGAACAACGTGAAGCCCGGCATCGAAGTCCGCAGCCGCCGCGTCGGCGGTGCGACCTACCAGGTTCCCGTCGAAGTGCGTGCGGAACGTTCGCAGGCGCTGGCCATCCGCTGGCTGATCACAGCCGCGCGTAACCGCAGCGAAACCACGATGGCCGCGCGCCTGTCGGGCGAACTGATGGATGCCGCGAACAACCGTGGCAACGCCGTCAAGAAGCGTGAAGACACCCATCGCATGGCCGAAGCGAACCGCGCCTTCAGCCACTACCGCTGGTAATTTTCGACCCTATATATTGGGGAGCCGGATCGTCCGGCTCCCCAAATCTCTAAGGAAGCAACGATCATGGCCCGCAGCCATCCGCTCGAGCGTTATCGCAATATCGGCATCATGGCGCANNACGACGACCGAGCGCATCCTCTATTACACCGGCAAGTCCTACAAGATCGGCGAAGTGCATGAAGGCACGGCGACGATGGACTGGATGGAGCAGGAGCAGGAGCGCGGGATCACGATCACGTCCGCTGCCACGACGTGCAAATGGCGCGCCGAAGACGGCAAGGGCGAAGAGCACCTGATCAACATCATCGACACCCCCGGCCACGTCGACTTCACCATCGAAGTCGAGCGTTCGCTGCGCGTGCTCGACGGCGCGGTCGCATGCTTCGACGGCGTTGCGGGCGTTGAGCCGCAGTCGGAAACCGTGTGGCGCCAGGCCGACAAGTACGGCGTGCCGCGCATGTGCTTCGTCAACAAGCTCGACCGCACCGGCGCCGATTTCTATTTCTGCGTCAACTCGATCATCGAGCGCCTCGGCGCGCGTCCGGCCGTGTTGTACCTTCCGATCGGCATCGAAGGCCAGTTCAAGGGCCTGGTCGATCTGGTCGAGAACCGCGCGATCATCTGGCTGGAAGAGTCGCTGGGTGCGAAGTTCGAATACCAGCCGATCCCTGACGACCTTGTTGAAAAGGCCGCCAAGTATCGCAGCGAACTGATCGAAATGGCCGTCGAACAGGACGACGACCTGATGGAAGCGTATCTCGAGGGCAACGAGCCGTCGACGGCAGACCTGAAGAAGCTGATCCGCAAGGGCACGCTCAACATGTCGTTCGTGCCGGTCGTGTGCGGTTCGGCGTTCAAGAACAAGGGCGTTCAGCCCCTGCTCGACGCTGTGGTCGATTACCTGCCTTCGCCGCTCGACGTTCCCGCGATCAAGGGCGTGCTGCTCGACGGCGAAACGCCGGACGAGCGTCCGTCGTCGGACGAGGCGCCTTTCTCGGCGCTGGCGTTCAAGATCATGAACGATCCGTTCGTCGGTACGCTGACCTTTGCGCGCATCTATTCGGGCAAGCTCGAGACCGCATCGCAGGTCACGAACTCGGTCAAGGACAAGAAGGAAAAGGTCGGCCGCATGCTGTTGATGCATGCGAACGAGCGCGAGGACATCCAGATCGCATACGCCGGCGACATCGTCGCACTGGCGGGCCTGAAGGACACCACCACCGGGGATACGCTCTGCGCGATGAATGCGCCGATCATCCTCGAGCGGATGGAATTCCCCGAGCCCGTGATCGAGCTGTCGGTGGAACCGAAGACCAAGGCCGACCAGGAAAAGATGGGCATCGCGCTCAATCGCCTGGCGCGCGAAGATCCGTCGTTCCGCGTGTCTTCGGACGCCGAGAGCGGCCAGACCATCATCAAGGGCATGGGCGAACTCCATCTCGAGATCCTGGTCGATCGCATGAAACGCGAGTTCAAGGTCGAAGCCAACGTCGGTGCGCCGCAGGTCGCCTATCGCGAATATCTCGCGAAGAAGGTCGACATCGACTACACCCACAAGAAGCAGTCGGGTGGTTCGGGTCAGTTCGGTCGCGTCAAGGCGACGATCATCCCCGGCGAGCGCGGTTCGGGCTTCCAGTTCTTCGACGAGGTCAAGGGCGGCAATATTCCCAAGGAATATATCCCCTCGGTCGAGAAGGGCTTCCGTGAAACCGCGGAAACCGGCTCGCTGATCGGCTTCCCGATCATCGACTTCGAAGTCCACCTGACGGACGGCGCGTACCACGACGTCGACTCGTCGGCGCTGGCGTTCGAAATCTGCGCGCGCGGCGCGATGCGTGAAGTGGCCCAGAAGGCCGGCATCAAGCTG
>DDFE01000086.1 GCA_002336985.1 Sphingomonadales bacterium UBA1936 | reverse complement strand
CGGCGGCAGGCGTGAACCAGCGCAGTTCGTAGTCGCTGTCGCCGCTCGCATCGGGGATCAGGAATGCGGTTTCGCTCAGGTTGTTCTCGCGCGCGATGGACTGGAGCACGGTGTCGTCGAGCCAAGTGTCGAGCGGCATCACGGCCGCCGGATTGCCCGTGAACGGCCGGTCGGCGAACGCGTCGATCTGAGAAAAGGGGATCATCATGCCATCGGTTCCTCGGCGAGTGCGCTCGGTAACACACCCTCCCTGTCGGTGTTGCCCTCGGGGTCGAGGTGGATCAGCACCTCGGTATCGGGGAATTCGGCCTCGAGCGCGGCCTCCACATCCTCGGTGATGCGATGCGCTTCTTCTATGGTCATTTGCGGAGGAACCCAGACGTGAAACTGCACGAAGTCCTGCGTCCCCGATGAGCGCGTGCGCAAGTCATGCATGCCTGCCAGACCCGGGTGCCTTCCCACCGCCTCAATGAAGCGCTGCCGCTTCTCTTCGGGCCATTCCTTGTCCATCAACTGGTCGATGGCGTTCGATGCCGCGCGCCATGCCCCGATGAACAGCGCGACCGCGATGCCGACGCCGAACACCGGGTCGGCCCAGGGAATGCCCGCGTACTGGTCGAGCGCGAGCGCCGCGATCACGGCGCCGTTGAGCAACACATCCGACTGGTAATGGACGTGATCGGCATGGATCGCGACCGATCCGGTCCGTGCGATCACATGGCGCTGATAGGCGAGCAGGCCCAGCGTCGCGACCATCGCCGCGACCGACACGCCGATGCCGTATTCGGCATGCGCCGTCGTCTGTTTCTCGACCAGGCGCTCGACCGCGCGATACAGGATGCCGCACGCCGACAGGACGATGATCACGACCTGGAACAGGGCGGCCAAAGCCTCTGCCTTGCCATGGCCGAAGCGATGCTGCCGGTCGGCGGGCTGTGCAGCCATGCGCACGCCGTAGAGCGTGACCATCGAGGCGATCAGGTCGAGCCCGGTATCGGCGAGCGAGCCGAGCATCGCGACCGACCCGGTCTGTGCCGCCGCCCAGAGTTTCAGCAGCAACAGGAATGTCGCCATCGCGATGCTGGCGATCGCGGCACTGCTGGTCAGGGCGGCACGGCTGCGGGCCTGGGGGCCGTGATGGTGCCCCGTGCTCAAGGGAACAGCAGCCCCTCTGACCATCCGCTTCCGGCGCGCGTGAACAGGCGGCGGTTGTGCAGGCGGTGCGCGCCATCTTCCCAGAACTCGATCGTTTCCGGCAGCACGCGATACCCCGACCAGTGCGGCGGGCGCGGGACGTCGCGCCCGTCTAACCGAGCCGTCACCTCGGCCAGCCGCGCTTCCAGTGTCGCGCGGTCGGGCAGGGGGCGCGACTGGTCCGAAGCCCAGGCGCCGAGTTGCGATATGCGTCCGCGCGTGGCGAAGTAAGCGTCAGCCTCCGCATCGGTCACCGGTTCGATCGGCCCGTCGATGCGCACTTGCCGTCGCAGCGATTTCCAGTGGAACAGCAACCCTGCGCGCGGATTGGCGGAGAGGTCGCCCGCCTTGCGGCTCTGCTGGTTGGTGTAAAAGACGAACCCGCGATCGTCGTGCCCCTTCAGCAACACCATGCGTACGGAGGGCTGGCCACGCGAATCGACCGTCGCCAGCGCCATCGCGTTGGCATCGTTCGGTTCGCTCGCTTCGGCGTCCACCAGCCAGCGGTCGAATAGTGCGTGCGGATCCTCTTCCATAACGGTGCAATACGCCGACCGGTTTGCGTGTTGCAATGCGGCAAGGGCTATGAGCATAGGTTGCGGGGGACAACGGGGACGCGAACGTACGACATGGCTAGCGCACAGCCCATGCCGGTCGATCATTCGGACACAGCGCGCGCGCTGCTGGCCGATTACCGCGCACGCGTGGCCAAGGGCGACGCCGCCCTGTCCGACGACACGCTTTGGCGCGCCATGCTGGCAGAGGCCGCGTGCAGCGCAGAAGGCGACCTGACCGGATTGCGCATTCGTGCCGAGCGCCAGGCAGCGGATATCGGCACGAGCTATCGCGCAGGGACCGATACGGAGGAGCGCCGCTGGCCGCTGTCGCCGCTGCCGCTGATGATTCCCGAAAGCGAATGGCGCGGCATCGCCGATGGCATCGTGCAGCGCGCGACGCTGATGGAAACGCTGCTGGACGACATTTACGGCGCGCAGCGGCTGGTCGGAAACGGCCTCGTCCCCGCAGCGCTTCTCAACGGCAGCCCGAATTTCCTGCGCCCGATGGTGGGGCTGACCCCGTCGGGCGGCCATCATCTCCAGGTCTATGCGGCCGATCTGGCGCGCGGGCCCAATGGCGGCTGGCGCGTGCTGGCCGATCATACGCGCAACCCGATCGGTTCGGGCTATGCGCTCGAAAACCGGCTGGCGCTCACCCGCGTCCTGCCGGGGCTGCAGTCGCGGCTGCATGTCCAGCGGCTGGCGCCGTTCTTTGCCGATCTGCGTGCAGGGATCGCCGCGGCGTGCCGCCGGTCCGAACCGCGCATCGCGCTGCTGACCCCGGGACGGTTCAACCCCAGCTATGCCGAACAGGCGCATCTGGCGCGTTACCTTGGCCTGTTGTTGGTCGAGAGCGAAGACCTCGCGACCTATGAGGACCGGCTGTACCTGCGCACGATAGAGGGCTTCAAGCGCGTGGACGCGCTGTGGCGGCGGGTCGACGCGCGCCTGCTGGACCCGCTGGCGTTCGATTCGCACTCACGGATCGGTGTTGCGGGGCTCATCGATGCGATTGCGGCCGGTAACGTCGTCGTCGCCAATATGCCCGGTGCGGGCGTGCTCGAATCGCCCGCTTTCGCCGCCTTCCTGCCGCGCCTGTCCGTGCGAATGACGGGTGAGGACCTGCGCCTGCCCAATGTCGCGACTTGGTGGTGCGGGCAGGACCGCGAGCGTGACGAGGTACTGGGCAATCTCGACCGCATGGTCCTGGCGCCCGCATTCCCGACGCCGCCCCGTGCGCTCGGCGGACATACACCGCGCCTGGGCAGCAGTTTTACCGGCGCGGCGCTCGATGCACTTCGCGCCGACATGGGCATGCGCGGCATCGACTATGTCGGGCAGGAGATCGTCCGGCTCGCGACCCTGCCGACCGTCGGCGCGGACGGACAGGTCGTGCCGCGGCCCTTCACCCTGCGGGTATTCGCCGCGCGCGATGCCAATGGTGCGTGGAGCGTCATGCCGGGCGGTTTCGTGCGCATCGGCGAGGATAACGACGCGCGCGCCGTGGTGCTGGGCGAGGGCGCCTATTCGACCGACGCCGTCGTCGTGGCGGAACGTCCCGTGCCCGGGCTTACGCTGCTGACCACGGATGAGGACGTACCGATCCGGCGTAATCCCGGCACGCTGCCGTCACGCGTCGCCGACAACATGTTCTGGCTGGGCCGCTACCTGGAGCGTGCCGAGAATACCCTTGCACTGGTCCGCGCCGCGCTGGGCGGGTCGGCGGATGTCGATGGCGGGGCGACGCTGGGCGATGCGACGGCGGCGCGGCTCGACGCGATGATCGCAGCAAGCGGCGCTGCGCCTGTCGGCGCTTCGCTCGGAACCGCGTTCGGCGATGCGTCGCAGGGCGCGAGCGTGGCCGCCGTGCTGGCGCTTGCACGCGGTATCGGCGCAGGATCGCGGGAGCGCCTGTCTGCCGACGTCTGGCGGTTGCTCGACAAGGGCTTACCGGAAGACGGGCCGCTCGCCGCCCGCGCCGCAGCGCTTGCGGAGCGGCTGGCGGCGCTGGCCGGGTTGTCGGCGGAAAGCATGGGGCGGACGGCGAGCTGGCGCTTTCTCGATCTCGGCCGCCGCCTCGAGCGGGCGGTCAGCGTGTGCCGCCTGCTGAAGACGTTCGACGTCCCCGACGCGACGGTGGACGACCTTTCGCTGCTCCTCGACCTGTCGAGCAGTGCGATCTCCTATCGTCAGCGCTACCCCAGCAACCTGTCGGCGCGGGCGGCGCGCGACCTGATCGCGCTCGATGCGTCGAACCCGCGCAGCCTGGCGTTCCAGGTGCAGGCGATCAGCGAACATCTGGCGGCGCTTCCGCGCCTGTCCGACGACGGCATGGCCGAGGCACAGGAAGTGGAGGCGACCGCGCTTTCGGCGACACTCGCAACCTTCCGAGCCGAAAGCCTCGACGCGCATGCGGTACAGGGAATCGAGAACCGGTTGCTGGGCCTCAACGATACGATCGCGCGCCGCTTCTTCCTGCGCGGCGGCGAACCGCTCCGTGCGCCGGGCATGACGCTGGCGTGAGATACCACATCCGTCACGAGACGCGTTTCACCTATGGAACGCCTGTGCGCTTTGCGCGGTGCAACCTGCGGCTCAAGCCGATCCTGTGGTCGGGGCAGGTGCTGGTCGACCATGACCTGAGCGTCGAACCGGGCGGCGAACTGACGCTGGCGCGTGCCGACGCGTCGCTCGCCAATGTGACACGGCTGACGATCCCGTCGGCGGTGTCGCGCCTGACCATCGTCAGCACCGCCATCGTCGATGTCGACCGGCAAGTGCCGATCATGCTGCCCGGCGATCCGACGGTCGCGGCGGTCGCGGCGGCGGCACGCGAAAGCCGTGACGTGTCCGCAAGCGGTCCCGCCAATTACCTGTTCGCCTCTCCCATGGTCGAACTCAGTCCGGAAATCGCCGACTGGTGCGCGCAGGATCTGTGGCCGGACCGTTCGGTGACGGAGGCCGCACTCGCGCTCGCCCAGCGCATCCAGCGCGAATTCGCCTATGATCCCGACGCGACGCACACAGCGACGCGCCCGGCGGAGGCGTTCGCGCACCGGCACGGCGTCTGCCAGGATTTCGCGCAGGTGATGATCGCGGGCATGCGCGCGCATGGCATCCCGGCCGCTTATGCCTCCGGCTACCTGCGCACCCTGCCGCCGCCGGGACAGCCGCGGCTGGTCGGCGCCGATGCGACCCATGCCTGGGTGTTGGTCTGGTGCGGCCCGAAACGCGGGTGGGAGGGCGTCGACCCGACCAACGGCATCTGGATGGCGGGCGACCATATCGTCATCGCCATCGGCCGCGACTATTCCGAAATCGCGCCGATCGACGGTGTGTTCCTGGGGTCCGGTGTGCAGACGATGGCGGTATCGGTCGATGTCGCGCCCGAGGATGAGTTGATGGCTGCGGCCGATATACCTAGGTAACACGCCATGGCTGATCCCTATTCCACTCTCGGCGTCGCGCGCGGCGCGGCCGAGGCCGACATCAAGAAGGCGTACCGCAAGCTCGCCAAGGAGCTTCACCCGGACCGTAACAAAGACAATCCGGCGGCGTCGGAGCGGTTTTCGAAAGTGACCGCCGCGTACGACCTGCTGTCCGACAAGGACAAGCGCGCGCGGTTCGACCGGGGCGAGATCGACGGCGACGGAAATCCGGCAGCTCCGTTCGGCTATGGCGGCGGCGGCGGCGGACGCGGCGGTCCGGCGGGCGGGTTCGAATTCCAGCAGGGCGGTGCAGACTTCGGCGATATTTTCGAAGGGCTGTTCGGCGGGCGCGGCGGCGGGGGCGGCAATCCGTTCGGCCGCCGTCCGGCGGCAAAGGGCGCGAACGTCGGATACCGGCTGGCGGTCAGCTTCGAGGATGCGGCGGCATCGCGGGCGCAGCGGATCACGCTGGCCGATGGCAAGACGATCGACCTGAAACTGCCCGCCGGCGTCGAGACCGGAACCCAGATGCGTCTGGGTGGCAAGGGTGAGGCGGGACCGGGCGGCGCGGGCGATGCGATCGTGACGATCGAGGTCGGCAGCCATCCGTTCTACAAGCGCGACGGCGACGCGGTGCGGCTCGAGCTGCCGATCACGCTTGCAGAGGCGGTGCTGGGTGCGGAAGTAAAAGTGCCCACGGTCGAAGGCCCTGTCATGCTGAAAGTGCCGCCATCGACCTCATCCGGAAAAGTGCTGCGCCTGCGCGGGCGCGGGTTTACCGGCAAAGGCGGCGTGCGCGGCGACCAGCTCGTCACGCTGATGGTCGACGTGCCCGACGATGCGGCGCTGAAGGACTGGGCCGAGGGCGCGAAGGACGGTCTTGGCAACCCAAGGGCGAAGCTGGGCGTCTAGCACCCTATGCAGCAAGACCCTTCACCGCTTTCCCCGGCGCAACGCGACAAGCATCTCGCGCAGGGTGACCGGGAGGAGGCCAGACATCGGCTGACGCGCCTTGGCCTTCTGGCGCGTGTCTATGAGGTCGGCAGGCGCGTCGTCATCGGCGTGTTCAACGACGGGTTCATCCACGCGGGTAACCTCGCCTACCTGACGCTGCTGACCCTGTTCCCGTTCTTCATCGTGACCGCCGCGCTCGCCAGCCTGTTCGGCCGCGACGCAGATACGATCCAGGCGGTGAATTCGATTTTCGTGACCCTGCCCAAGGCGGTGCAGACCGTGCTGCGTCAACCCATCCAGGATGTGCTGACCGCGCGTACGGGGACATTGCTGTGGATCGGCGGCCTCGTCGGGCTATGGACCGTCGGCAGCTTCATCGAAACCGTGCGCGACATCCTGCGTCGCGCCTATGGCACGCGATCGACGGTGCCGTTCTGGCGGTACCGGCTGTCGTCGATCGGCATCATCATCGGCGCGGTCGTCCTCATGATGATGTCGTTCACGCTGCAGATCATGCTGACCGCGGCGGAACAGTTCGTCTATCGCCTGCTGCCCTTCGCGGACGATGTCGTGGGCTGGATCCAGATCGGGCGGCTGCTGCCGCTGCTCGTCACCTGGGGCGCGATCTATGTCATCATGTGGCTGCTGACGCCCAGCCGGTATCGCTATTCGAAGGCGCCGAAATGGCCGGGCGCATTGCTGGTCGCGCTGTGGTGGTACGGCGCGCTCGCGCTGTTGCCGCTGATCCTTGCCAATTTGTCGAACTACGACCTGACCTATGGCAGCCTTGCCGGGGTGATCATTTCGCTGATTTTCTTTTGGGTCGTAGGCCTCGGATTTACTGTCGGCGCGCATTTGAACGCGGCCCTTTCGGAAACGCCGACGGATGCGCTAGAGGCGTCCGCAGGGAGTAAGTAATCTATGCTGATGAAGGGCAAACGCGGCCTCATCATGGGTCTCGCCAACGACAGGTCGCTGGCGTGGGGCATCGCGAAGAAGCTGGCGGAAGCGGGCGCGGAACTGGCGTTCAGCTATCAGGGCGAGGCACTGGAAAAGCGCGTGCGGCCGCTGGCGGCGGAACTCGGCAGCGATTTCCTGATCGACTGCGACGTCGGCGACATGGCCGAACTCGACAAGACGTTCGAGACGCTGGCCGCCCGCTGGCCGACGATCGACTTCGTCGTCCATGCGATCGGCTTTTCGGACAAGAACGAACTGCGCGGGCGGTTCTACGACACCAGCCTCGACAATTTCCTGATGACGATGAACATCAGCGTCTATTCGTTCGTCGCGGTCGCCAAGCGCGCGCAGGCGATGATGCCGAACGGCGGCAGCTTGGTGACGCTGAGCTACTACGGCGCGGAAAAGGTCGTGCCGCATTACAATGTGATGGGCGTAGCGAAGGCGGCGCTGGAGACGAGCGTGAAATATCTCGCTGTCGACCTGGGTCGCGACAACATTCGCGTGAACGCGATCTCGGCCGGGCCGATCAAGACGCTCGCGGCATCGGGCATCGGCGATTTCCGCTACATCCTCAAATGGAACGAGCTGAACGCGCCGTTGAAGCGCAACGTGACGATCGAGGACGTCGGCGGCGCGGGGCTCTACCTGCTCAGCGACCTGTCGTCGGGCGTCACGGGTGAGACGCACCATGTGGATGCGGGCTACCAGGTCGTCGGCATGAAGGCCGAGGATGCACCGGACATGACGCTGAGCTAAACTCCTCTCCCCTCGGGGGAGAGGAAGGGGCCCGCGCGCAGCGTGGGAAGGTGAGGGGCTGAAAACACGATACGAAGCAGGAGATGGCAGCATCGACCGCGCACGCGAACTGCGCCGGAATGCCACGCCCGCAGAGCAGCGCATGTGGGGAGTCCTGCGCGGATCGCAGCTCGGCCCAAAATTCCGCCGCCAGCAGCGGATCGGGCCCTATTTCGCCGATTTCGCCTGCCAGTCGGTGAAATTGGTTGTCGAAATCGACGGAGATACGCATGCGCAAGCCGTCGGGCACGATGCGCGCCGGACGGCATTTCTGGAACGGGAAGGATATCGGGTGCTCCGGTTTTCGAATCTTGACGTGATGACCGCGATCGACGGAGTTGCGACGGTCATACTCGATGCGATCGGACCCTCACCTTCCCACGCTGCGCGCGGGCCCCTTCCTCTCCCCCAGGGGGAGAGGAACAAATGAGCTACA